>NZ_JADPJF010000073.1:24152-35015 GCF_023073295.1 Bradyrhizobium sp. 23
GCAGCGGGCGCCGCACTCGCCAAAGCATCGCCAGCCACGCTGTCCGTGTCGACGGGATGCGACACCTCGCCGGCCGGATTGGTCAGAGCGGCAACTGTTGTGGTTAGCACAGGTGCGCTCGTGTCAAGGACCGGCGCGCCACTCGCAAGTGCATTGCCAGCCAAATCGGTGGGCTGTGATACATGACCAGGGGCACCGTTACCGGTGATCAGTTCCGCCTCCGCGATCTCAAGGGGTGATGCTGAACTATCAAGCGTGTCAGTTCCCGTGCTTTCCGATGCAACCGTTTGCGACAACGCGGTCGACTGAGTGTCTGGACCCGTCGTCTGGTCAACCACCTCGTTGCTCACCGTGCTCACGGTGTCGCTAGCTGTCGCGAGCGCCGGCGGCACCGTCGCCTCGACCGGCGCAATCGCACCAACCGCGTCGTTAGCTAGTGGGCTGACGGTGTCGGTCGCCGTCGCGAGTACTGGCGGCACCGCCGCCGCGACCGGCGCAATTGTTCCAACCACGTCATCGGGCAGCGTGCCCGCGGTATCGTCCAAGGTCGTGAGCGTTGGCTGTGCCGCCTCGACCGGCGCAATTGCGCCAACCACGTCGTTGGGCAGCGCGCTGACGGTGTCGGTCGCCATCGCCAGCGCCGGCGGCACCGCCGCCTCGATCGGCGCAATCGCGCCAACCACGTCGTTGGGCAGCGTGCTGACGGCGTCGGTCGCCGTCCCGAGCACCGGCGGCACCGTCGCCTCGACCGGCGCAATTGCGTCAACCACGTCGTGGAATAGCGTGCTGACGCTGTCGTTCGCCGTCGCGAGCACCCGCGGCACCGTCGCCTCGACCGGCGCGATCGCGCCAACCACGTCGTTGGGCAGCGCGCTGACGGTGTCGGTCGCCACGGCCAGCGCCGGCGGCACCGCCGCCTCGATCGGCGCAATTGCGCCAACCACGTCGTTGGGTCTCGTGCTCACGGTATCGGTCACCGTGGCGAGTGCCGGCGCTACCGCCGCCTCGACCGTCTCAATCGCGCCAACCATGTCGTTGGGTAGCGTGCTGACGCTGTCGGTTGCCGTCGCCAGTGTGGGCTGCGCCGCCGCCTCGATCGGCGCAATTGCGCCAATCATGTCGTTGGATAACGTGCTCACGGTATCGGTCACCGTGGCGAGTGCCGGCGCTACCGCCGCCTCGACCGTCTCAATCGCGCCAACCATGTCGTTGGGTAGCGTGCTGACGCTGTCAGTTGCCGTCGCCAGTGCCGGCGGCGCCGCCAACTCGACCGGCGCAATTGCGCCAACCACGTCGCTGGATAGCCTGCTGACGCTGTCGGTCGCCGTCGCCAGGATCGGCGGCACCGCCGTCTCGACGGGCGCAATCGTTCCAACTACGTCGTTAGGCAGCGCGCCGACGCTGTCGCTCGCTGCCGCCAGTGCCGGCGGCACCGCCGCCTCGACCGGCGCGATTGCGCCAACCACGTCGTTGGATAGCGTGCTCACGGTGTCGGTCGCCGCGGCGAGTGCCGGCGGTACCGCCGCCTCGATCGACGCGACCGCCTCAACCACGTCGTTGGGCAGCGCGCTGACGGTGTCGGTCGCCGTCGCGAGTGCCGGCACCACAGCCGCATCGAGCGGCGCGATCGCGCCGGCCTCGTCATCGGATCGCGTGCTGACGGAGTCGCTCGTGGTCGCGAGCGCCGGCGGCACCATCGCCGCGACCGACGCAATCGTGCCGGCCACGTCGTTGGGCACCGTGATGACGATGTCGCTCGCCGTCGCGAGCGTCGGCGGCACCGCCGCCTCGACCGGCGCAATCCCTACCACCACGTCATTACTAAGGCCGCCGAGCATTCCAAGCGGGGGAAAGGAGTTGACGATCGACGGGCTAAACGAGTCGCAAAGCACATTAGACCCAACGGATTCGAGCGTTGACTCACCCGGCAATTGAGTGCTTCCGAGGTCGGAATCCGCTGAAAGCGAGTTGACGCGACTGACGCAACTAACGTCGGCTGAGGCGTGAGCATGGTGCTTGCAAAAATCGACCTCGTCGCCACTCCCACCCCCACCCCCAGAGTTCGCAGTAGCGACTGCTTCGCCACGAGCGGTGCTCGGTCTGGGCGCGTCTTCATGCGGCTCCGCCAGGAGCCCGGTCGGATCGAGCTGAGCCACATGCGTGTCCCACGAGGCGGCCGGCCCTTTTGGCCTCTCATCCTCCGCGCCCGGTTTCGCGGGATCGCTCGCAGGCAGCTCGTCATTTGTCCCTTGCGGCCCCGCACCTGCTTGAGCGGCTGTCGCGTCTTCTTGCTTGGCCAGCGCAGATTTGAACGGGGCGGCAAGAAACTCCTCGCAGGCAACTAGCTGGGCAATAAAGAACGACCGGGTCAAGAAACTGAAAGAGCCGGATCGCTTGTCGGCGCGCTGCACTCCGGCTTCGAAAATCTTCCGCTCTTGTTCGAACAATTCGCGCTTTTCTACCTGGTGCATGACCGCCGCCTTTCTTGATCAAAAATCACCCTCGCCCGGCAGCATTCACCGCCAGGCGAGTCTCTTCGGCATGTCAGGCGTCCGTGTCGTGCGACGTATCCGTCGCCGTGTCGAAATGCCCTACGTCGAAGTGATCCATTGGGCCCATCAAACCGATGGCGTATTCGAGCGCATCGTCGCAAGACATCGAAGCTAGCGCGCCGTGTATGTCACCCGAATGATCTGGACCGTGCGAGCTGAAATCACCCGCGAACTCACTATGGGAGAAGTCGAACTTGGCCAGCGCGTCACCCGGACTGCGATCGGTGTCGCCCCTGCTGCCATCGTCAGCCGGCTCGAGATCGCAATGGTCCTTGGGCTGGTATTCGCCGTCGTTGGCGTCCTTCCAGCCCCCATCGTGCTCTGGGTAGTCGCCCTTGGGGTAGGCGCCGCTAAGCTTGGCATAATTGTCCTTGCCGTCGCCGTTCTTCGAGCAGTCGTCGTCAGCGCTGTGATCGTCGTTCCATTTTGACAGCCTGCCGTCGTCATAATCGTCGGGCTTGGTTGACGTGCATTGCTCGGGTGGGGCACCCTTTATCAGCCCGAGAATGCTCGTAACACTGCTCAGGATAGACATGGCTTCGCTCCTCGCTTCAGCTTTGCGACAGTCGCGGGCACGTGCGTCACGCGCGCGTGCCCTGCCCGGATCACCGCGCCATCACCCCTACTGTCGCCGAAGCACGCCGATGGATGCAGCGGCGAAAAAACAATTCACGCGTCATTCGAGCTGCCGGCGCATGGCCACAAGCTCTCTCCGGATCCACGCCTTGACGGTTCCGACAGGAACCCGGAGGTATTCGGAAATCTCCTCGTGCGTGCGCCCGTCGACGATCGCCAGAAGCAGGCTCGCGCGGCGCTGTGGCTCGAGTTGATCGAGCATGGTTCGCAGCGTCATGCTGTCTGGGATACAAGAGGCAGGGTTCGGAGCGGCCTGCTCGCGCGCGCAAATGGCATTCAATGCATCGTCCTCGAGCGCGAGTTCGCGCCTGGCGTTCTGCCGCATCTTGAGCGCCGTGTTGCGGACGATCGCGTAAATCCAGCCCCGGGCGGATCCTCGTGCAGGATCGAAGTTTTTCGCATATCGGAGAATCTGCGCGAATGCGTCGTGGATGACGTCCTCGGAACGCGATCTGTCGTGCACGATACGGTGCGCCATCGCGCGCAACTGTTCCTTCTCCCGCGCGTAGATCTGGCCGACGGCGGACTGCGATCCGGAGGCGCACTCAAGCAGAGCTGTTTCGTAATTAAGAGCCGTCTCGCCAGTGAGATAGCTGTCATGGCGCGCTACGCCGCAGCGAGACCCTGCCTTTGTTAAATCGAGGCACTGATGGGGCATGGTCGAAGTCACCCCTCATAAGGCAGAGCAGATGCGCGACATTTTCACGCACAGGGCCTGCGGCATTTAATATCGCGCATTTAATTCATTTAAATGATCGGTTTTAAAAAAATACGAAATAGCTGTCGGCGAACTCAAGTCAGCAAGCATCGACTTCGTTCCCGGAAGTTTTCAAAAATTTTTTTCCCAATCGCCAAAGAGTGCAGGCGGACCATAGCACGTCGTTCTCGGCGGCCAGGTGAGCCGCTGAGAGGAGCAACGTAAGTCCTCGAGCCAACTTCCAAAATGGAGAGCGTCAACATCGTCGCTAGTCGCGTTTATAACTTCAGAGCACGCATCGGATCCGACCACCATGTAATGCCATCGAGGGACATTCGAAGCACCTTCAACACGCTATGTGACAGGACGTGACAGGGCGCGGCGACTTGCGCAGCTTCCGCGATGAGTGCAGCGATCGAAACAAGCTAAGGCGCTTCTTGGGCCGAGCTCGCCACATGGCGCGTCATCGCGCTTTCCTTGGAAGGCGCGATGTCGCATCTCAGCCGCGCAGAACATCCAGCAGACCAGACCGTCCAACTCACTGTGACGAAGCCGCCACCGAGTCCCACCTTAAAGCGCCTTGCACACGACGCTGCAGAACGCGATACAACAAGCGTCAAACACGTGCCGCTCACAAAATTTAGGCGACCGTGCATCCAGATTGGCGTCTCGCACCTAGTGATGACGTGGCAACAGTTACATCAATGTTCCGCCACTTACATCGAAAGGAGACCAACATGCTGGAGATGACCAAACTTGCTCACCCTATCGAACTGTCTGATGAGGAGCTCGACCTCGTGGCCGCCGGCACCGGCGGCTGTGGCTGCCAGGATGGCGGATCACTGATCCGAACTGGCGACATCAATGTGCTCAGCGGAAACCAAGTTCAGGTTGGCCTGCTGTCCAAGCAGTCCCAAGTCTTTATTGGGTAAAGGCGGGATGCATCGGCGAACCGCTTCTCCAGCAGGGGAAGCGGTTCTCCGGTAGCCATCCGCAGTCTTGCTTTGGCGGAAAGATACTCCGCGCAGCGCTTCAGCAAGGTGCGTCCATGGCGAACCGACCAACTCTGTTTCGTAAGGAAGCCGTCGACTTTTTGCATCAGCGCCACACCTGGGGTGAGGTCGTATTGCTGCAGCCGCTGTCGAGCACACTTCTTAGCTGGAGCCTTGCGGCGCTCGTTGTATTCATTTTGTGTTTTCTCTCCATCGCGCAATACGCCCGCAAGGAGACCGTCTCCGGGTATCTGACGCCGACCTCCGGCACAGCTAAGATTTTCGTATCACAACAGGGCTTCATCAAGGCGATACACGTGAAGGAGGGGCAAGAGGTTTCGGGGGGCGACCCGCTCCTGACCATAGTTACTTCCCAAATCACGGCCAATGGCGATGACGTCAATGCGACCGTACTTGCGGTGCTGACGCAGCAACGGAATGTGGTCGAGCGACAGATCGATGCCGAAGATCGCCGAACCGCCTCAGAACGGGATCGCCTCGGTTCCACGATCAAGGGGATTGAAGGAGAGATTATCCAACTCGAGGACCAGCGGAACATCCAAAACGAGCGACTGAAACTTTCCGAGAGCTTCGTATCAACGGGCGCTAAGCTAACCGCGAGCGGCGCATTACCAACGATTGAGCTCAAGCGCCGCGAGCAGGCCGCACTTGAGCAAAAGCAGAGTGTGGTGTCGCTCGATCAGCAGATCACCGCGCGACACATCCAGTTGACAGACGCTCGGCATACACTCGAGCAACTCCCAACCATCGCCGCAGAGAGGATCCGAGGACTGCGTAATGAACTGTCCTCGATCGAACAGCGCGTGGCCGAAGTGAATGGGCGGCAGGCTTACGTTATCAAGGCGCCAACGAGTGGGCGCGTATCGACGCTGCAGGCGACAATGGGCCAAATCGCGGATCCCCGGCATATGCAGCTCGAAATCATTCCCGTTGATGCGCCCTTGCAGGCCGAGCTGTTCTTTCCGACACGCGCGTTTGGTTTTGTGCGTCCCGGCCAGCAGGTTCGGATACTTTACGATGCATTTCCTTACCAGAAATTCGGCACCTACCGCGGCAGCGTGACCAACGTCTCTCACACCATTCTGACCGGCAACGAAACGACCGGGCCGATCGCCCTCAAGGAACCGGCTTACCGTGTGACTGCGGCTCTCGAGCGGCCCGACATCGACGCCTATGGCCGTAAGATGCCGCTTCAGCCGGACATGCTGCTCAGGGCCGACGTGATCCTCGAGCAGCGGTCCCTGATGAGCTGGCTGCTTGATCCGGTGTTAAGCGCAAGGATGTAGCCCATGCAGGGACTATTGAATTTCAGCGGACGCAGAGTCCTCCCGGTCATTCGGCAGACGGAGGCGACGGAATGCGGGCTCGCGTGTCTTGCCATGGTAGCGTCTTATCATGGTCATCGAACTGACTTGAACAGCCTGCGGCGCCGGCATCCAGTGTCCCTAAAAGGCGCCACTCTCCGCGACCTCATGGAAATAGCAGCTCGCCTGGGGCTGGCGTGTCGGCCGCTGCGAATCGAGATCGGCCATCTCTGCCAATTGCGTCTGCCGGCTATTCTGCACTGGGACATGGCTCATTTCGTTGTTCTGAAAGCATACAGGAAGAAGGGGATCGTGGTGCACGATCCGGCAGCCGGCGAGAAATGGTTTCCCCTCACTGAAGCATCTAGACATCTCACCGGGGTCGCGCTCGAGCTCTCGCCCACTGAAGAGTTCTGCCGCACAGACGAGAGAGTGAGATTGCCGTTCTCGGTATTCTGGAGCGGAATGAACGGTAACACTTGTGCCCTCGCCCAAATATTAGTTCTGTCAGTGGTCATCGAAATTCTTCTCCTCGCCGCCCCTTTCTATATGCAGCTCACCGTTGACGAGGTCATCGCCAGAGGCGATGTCGATCTCCTGGTCGTCCTGGGGCTAGGATTCGCGCTGCTTCTCCTGATACGGGTAGCGTCGACCGCGACCCGCTCGTTCATTATTCTTGTTCTGCAGAACACGTTGAGTTTTCAGATCGGCGCGCGGCTGTTTCATCATCTGGTGCGCTTGCCACTCTCATTCTTCGAAAAGCGGCACATCGGCGACATCCTGTCTCGCTTCAACTCGATCGAGCCCATCCGCAACGTGCTCGCGGAGGGATTGATCACGGGGTTGATTGACGGTCTCATGTCGGTATTGATGCTGGTGTTGATGTTCACCTACAGCGTCCAGCTCGGACTTGTTGTCCTGCTGGCGTTCGCGTTGTATGCCGCCCTGCGGCTCGCCCTTTTCAGCACGTTCCGGCAACGGAGCGAAGCGGCCATTCACAGCAAGGCAGATGAGAACTCCACTTTCATCGAAACCGTGCGAGCAGTGCAAAGCCTAAAGTTGCTCAACCGAGAAAACGAACGGGAGAGCCAGTGGCTGAACCGCTATGCTGCATACATAACAGCCAACGTGCGGCTAGGTCGGGCCAGGATCAGCTTCAAAGCGATTAACGACACGATATTCGGCTTGGAGAACGTAATCACAATCTACCTCGCCGCTCGGCTCGCACTGGACAACCTCATCACGGTTGGCATGATATTCGCGTTCGTCAGCTACAAGCTGCAGTTCGCTGAGCGGACAGCCCTGCTGATCGAGAAGCTGGTGGATGTCCGCATTCTCGGACTGCACCTGGAACGTCTCGCAGACATTGCGCTCACCCCGCTCGAGCGGGGGCACGACCGAGACCTGTCGTATAACCGACAGATTTGCGGCATGATCGAACTGCGTAACGTGTGCTTCCGGTATGCGGAAGGAGAGCCTCTGATCGTTGACAACGTGAATCTGTGCGTTGCTCCCGGACAATTCGTGACGATCATGGGACCATCGGGCTGCGGCAAGTCGACTCTTGTCAAGATTATGCTTGGGCTGCTCGAGCCAACGAGCGGAGAGGTTCTGATCGACGGTCTTCCGCTGGGCCAGATCGGACCACGCGCTTATCGCGAGCAAATTGGGGCGGTGATGCAGGAGGATCAATTGCTATCGGGATCGATTGCCGACAATATCTGCTGTTTTGATACAACCTTCGATCTGCAAGGGATGATCGATTGCGCGCGGATTGCGGGCATCCACGAAGATATCATGGCAATGCCGATGAGCTACAACAGCCTCATCGGCGACATGGGAAGTTCGTTATCCAGTGGGCAGAAACAGCGAGTCCTGCTTGCGCGCGCGCTCTATCGCCGACCAAAGATCCTGTTTCTCGACGAGGGTACGGCACATCTCGACACCGAGAAGGAGAAGGAAATCAATACGAATCTCCGCCGTCTAAACATGACGCGCGTGAGCGTAGCGCACCGACCGGAAATTACCCATGGAACAGATATGATCATCCATCTTGCCGCGGCGGCCAGACCGTTTCGGGCCGGAATGACGAGCCTCAGACGAGAAGCGGGGCCTGCGCAAGATGTCCGCGTCACCGGGTTTGCCGCCGAAGGTGCGAAATCGGCCGAGACCGGCCACGATGACTGCCCCGGTGACCCCACGGGCGATTGCTCGAAGCGCGATAGTGACTGGAAAGACGCCAAGGACGACGACTGCCATTCACAGAAGGACTGCTGCCAGCCGCGGAAAGACTGCAACCCCAAGCCGTCCGACGACTGTGGCAAAGCCGACAACCCCGGTGAAGCGCTGGCCAGGATCGACTTCTCACGATGCTGATTCGGCTCGCGCAGTCCGGATCCTTCGCGTGACATGCAAGGCGCACTCGCTTCGATGACCCGCTCGGATACGCCATCGGCTGGCCAAACGCCTGCTGAAGTCGCGCGAGGACGTCCTGGCCGGATAGGACTCAACAAGCCGATTCATTGTTGCCTGGATTCCGATGTAAGGCCGGGCTCAACTTTCCCCCAGCCTTGAGCCTGGGTCGCTCCGAACCTCATGGAATTAGTCTCGATGCTCACGCTCCGGTTGGCTGCTGCCGCCATCAAGGCATTCGAAGAACGCCTCGAACAAACCAGTCGCGGTCTCGCCTGTTCACGCGGGCGGGGCGCCATCAATATGCGAAACACCGACGTTTTCGCAGATTGAGACGAACGCCCTCTTCGCCTCAGCGTCCTCAAAGCAAAATCGTGTGCCTTGGACTCCGCGCTCGATCCACCAGTCGATTTTGTTTGCCCGCGAAATGCGGGATGCCTCTCCGCGCAACTGATCCAATTGCCTTCCATAGGCCCGAACGATCACACAATTTGTCATTCTCTTATCCCCCAAAAAAGCGCTGTTCTAACTAGCCCTGAACGCAAGAGTGCTTCCGGCTGCTCATCGCGCACGCGCGGTGAGCGATCCCTTCAAAACGCCAGAAAGTCATACAGTCAGTCGCTCCGCAGCGATCGCACGTCAATCGCTCCTGGCCGAGCATGTAGCGCCCGTGGATCCCGTTAGCGGCATTTTTGCACGATGGACAAATCAACAAAAAATTGCGCATACGCCAGCGCATCACCAGACCGCCCAACACCTTCGACGCCCCTTCGTGAATCAGGTATCTCGCTGAGGAGAAGCTTAGCGAAACTTTGCACGCCTGAATGTTCGATCGCGAACACAGGAACCGCCCTGCGGTTGCTCAGAGCGTGGTGGTATCCTTTCGGAAAGCTGCTAGGCTACCCTCAACTGCGAGAGAGCGAATGAGCGATGACGCGAAAGATGCAGGCCTTGCGGCGTTAATCAGTGGTATTTTTGCTCGGTCCGCGTCGCCCGTCGCCGCGCCTCCGGCGCCGGAGATGCCGTCAACACTCCAACGGGAGCCCGCGGTCGCGGCAGCGCCGCCAGCCAAGCCGCTCGTTCCCTTGTCCCCGGGCGGCCCCGATGAAAAACGAGCGCGGCTGCCCGCGGTGGCGATCGCCGACCTCGTCCTTGGTGAGCTTCGCAAAATGGATGGCTTTCCGAAATCCGGAGTCTCGATCACCGTCTACGGAAGTCGACCTTGGAACGCCATGATCAGGTTCGCACCGTTCTCGACTACGTCGCAAGACGCTGCACGCCTGCGCCACGCTGTGCCCGACATCGTCTTCAGGCTTCGGGGGTACGTCAAGCTCGAAAACTAGGTTCTGCCGATCACGTTCGCCAAACTCGCCTCCTATCCCGCCGGGCTCGGCGTGACTTCCGACAATTGGACTTGCTGCGCCCATCCCCCTGCCGTTGTGAAATCTAGGAAGTCGGAAAAGGGCGCTCATAGCCCTCAGCGGAAGTATGGATGTGCCCGCGTTTCGTCCGCGGCCTAATAGCACGTCCTGTTCCCGCGAGTTCCGATTTCGCGGACTGGTCAGGGGAGGGCCACCAAGGCTAATCTGAGGGAGGGAATCATGGCGAACCTGGTCCTTTGCCGCCCCTAGCGATCCCGACGACGCTCCAGGACTCGTTGATGGCGCGCCTCGATCGATTGGCGCCGGTAAAGGAAGTCGCCCAGATCGCAGCATGCATTGGACGCGAATTCGAACACGAGCTTCTAAGATCGGTAACGGCGCTCGACGAACACGCGCTGCAGCGTGCTCTCAATGATCTAATGACAGCGGAACTCATATTCCGCCTGCCGGCAGTAGTTTTGCCTTTGGCCAGTTCAGAGAGCCAGCGATGATGCAGCCCTTCAGTCAATCCATCAGCCAAATCGCCGGCGCGTTAGCCCGCGCGCAGGCTGAACTGCAAAATCCCGAGAAGTCCCTCACCGCCCACCATCGCCTCGCCCTTCCCGCGGGAAGAAAGCCGCAGCTTCCGCTATGCGTCACTGGCGAGCGGGCTGGAGATCGTGCGCAAGTGCCTGAGTAAGCATGAGATCGCCATCATTCAGGCCACCGCCGTCGAGCCAGCGACAGCACTGATCAAGCTCACAACCACCCTGCTGCACAGCTCCGGGGAATGGATCGCCTCGGATTGGCGGGTATGCCCGGCCGCCGACATGGCGGCTCCGCAGCGGATGGGCGCAGCGTTGACATATGCCCGCCGCTACGCGCTGT
>NZ_JADPJF010000073.1:35207-39689 GCF_023073295.1 Bradyrhizobium sp. 23
CGGCAGATCTGCGCCAGCGTCTGCTGGAGCAACTGGACGGCTTGCGAGACAACGCGGACCTGTTGGGATGGGCCAAGACCAACCTGCCGCTCAAGAACACGTTGTTGGAGCCGGACGCCCGGCTGGTCGGAGCTGCCTACCAGACACGCGTCGAGAAAGCCTCCCCGCCATCCGCATCAGACGTTGAGCGCAACCTCGAACAGGCGGGGCTTGCCATCCCCAAGGAGCCGCCGCGCAAGCGCAGCAAGAACCACCGGCTGTTTGTGCGCAGACAGCCCTGCCTGGTCTGCCAGCAGTCTCCGTCCGATCCGCATCACCTGAAGTTTGCGCAACCGCGATCCCTGGGCCGCAAGGTCAGCGAAGAGTTCATCGTGCCGCTGTGCCGCACCCATCACCGGGACCTGCACCGCCATGGCAACGAGCGAGCCTGGTGGGCCGATATGCAGATCGCGCCATTGCCGGTCGCGCAGGACTTTGTGGGCGGCAAGCCCCGCCCACGGGATTGCCAGCCCGGCAACGATCGTCGACAGCAGCATGTCCGCACACGTCGCTTCGGAGGCGAGACGGCGATGAACGGCCCTTTCCAAACCGAACAGCAGCCCACCGTCAACGCCATGCCGGTTCAGCTCGAATTGCTGGCGCCGCCTCCCCTGCTGTTGCCTGGTGAGAGCCGCGAGCACCACCAATCGCTGCGGGCAAGCGATCTTTGCCGACCTCGCGCCGCGATCCGCCATCGAATGGCCGCTCGCGAACGATGTCGCTGAACCATCCTGGGAGATCCAGCGCTATCGATGTTTGCGCCACCAGCTACTGGAGATCTAGCGCCAACAGGCGAATCGCAGCGACCCTGCGCCGCATCGATCTGATCGGCATCGCGCCCGAGTTCGCGGACGAGTCCGAGTACTATACCCTGCAGAACGCCTCGAGCTGGCAGCGCGACCCTCCATCTCCTTCACCCGGTGCGATATGCATCGCGTCACCATATCGGTTTGACTGGCGGATTGCTCACACTTTCTGGCACGTTCATCGCAGCATCGGTACGATCAGCGCAAAAAGCGAAGCGTGATGGAGATACTGCACAAGAACCGATCGACGACCACTGCATGAAAAGCCGCGCTGATCGGCCGTTGTCCGTAGTGCTCAACAGATGCTCTGAAACTAACCTTCTGCCAGACAATCATCGGTCCGATCGTAAAGAGCCGCGCGAGCCGATATTCGGCCCCGGCGCGCCTCCATTTTTCGCCGAGCTGACTATCTCCGTCGAAGCGCTTGGGCTTTGCTCCTCGTCTTGCTGTTAGCCGTTGCGGAGTCGCAACGCTCTCAACCTCTAAAGCCCGGCAGGCCGCCGGCGATCGACGGATACAAATTCAAGGGCATCGACTAGACGCCCTTACAAACCCAGCTGCCTGCGCAGAGCGTCACGTTCTTCGAGCAATCCACGAACTCTTTGAGCATTGGCCGATTGCGTCTCCTGCCACTCGATGCGATCTTCTGCGGTCCACAGGTAAGACTCGCGATTCAGCCGATCTTTCTCGGCCTTATCAAATTCTAGGTACAGTTCGATTTCGCGCTCAACTTGATCCAGTCGTTCCTGGAGAATTCTCGGCATCCGCCGTTCCTTCGGCTTTGCCTCCAGCCCGCTTCGGGCTTCGGTGCAACCGGTGCGACGACCAATAGGAGTTCTTTCCAGTCGGGTAGATGCGAGCTTTTCCATAAAATTATCACGGTGCGAAAAAAATCTTTTGCGAAGCGCGTCTGACGGGGCGACCGAAGCCCCTGCATTCACCGACCGAAATCTCAAGCTGTTCACGCGCGGCGTAAGCGGGCCGAGCGGAAGGAGCGAAGGATTCGATTGTTAGACATGGAAGAAGTCCAAATTGGCCAAACTGCTTGCTGTTACGGCCGTTAAGACGACTTCCATATCCGCCGAACCCTGGTTCTGAGCTGCCCCGGAACTGTTAACATAAACAATCGTGTCCGCGCCGCTTTGAATCCACGCGATACTATGCGCAGCCACCTGCGTGCTACCGGCTATCAAGCCTTGGACGGTCGTGGCTCCAGTGATACCCGAAATGTCAATGACGTCTGTCCCATGAACGAAGTCGCTGATCGTGTCATGGCTTGCAACAGTCGACTCGGAAACGGCAGCAAAGACAAACTGATCAGCGCCAGCGCCCCCTATCAGCGTATCGGCGCCAGCTCCGCCCCGAATAAAATCGTTCCCCGCTTGACCGTCCAACGTGTTATTTCCAGCGTTGCCAATAATGACGTCAGCGAAACCCGAGCCACGAACAGCATTCACGCCGGTGAATGCATCTGTACCGACGTCCGCAACATCGCCAGAGGCCGTTCCGTGGGAGTGGCCAGCGGCGAGATCTACGGTCACAGCATCCAGAGCATTGTAGAATGCGATGCGGGTATTACCGTTGCCCGTGATAGTGTCATCGCCGGCCATCCCCTCAAACTCGTTGAAGGTCCCGAAATCACCGACATTTGGCCCGGAGGCGCCGAAATTGGTCGCGACATAAGTGTCGGCGAAGGCGGTCCCGCGGACCGCTTCAATTGATCGAAGGGTGTCTGTTCCGATGGTAGCGTCACCTGACACCGTGCCCAAAGCCATATCGACCTGAATACCTGAAGCCGAACCATCGTGGTTGTAGAATGCCCTGTCGAACCCACCTTTGCCGTCGATGGAGTCATTGCCGGCGCGCCCGGAAAATTCTTCCGCCGTACCACTCGGATTGGCAGAGCCGGTGATGGTGTCGGCAAATGACGATCCCGAGACCGAGCCAACACCCGAGAAGGTATCGATGCCCACCGACCCATCACCGATTACTGTACCCGACGCGCCACTGGTGGTGCTGGTCCAGCCATTGAGACTAAAAGTTATCGTCACGGAGCCGGTTGCATTGGCGTAGATCAGACGGGTATTGCCGTTGCCGGTGATGATGTCGTTACCACCCATTCCTTCAAACTGATTGAGGTTGCCGTTATTGCCGATGTTGGCATAGGGAAGTCCGGTTGCAGGATCGATCGCGCCGCTGACGCCGAAATTCGTGGCATCATACGTATCGACAAAATTGGTTCCCTGAATGCCTTCGATCGAACGCAAGGTGTCGGTGCCGCTCGATGCATCGCCGATCACCGTTCCTGCCGCAAGGTGAACGCTGATCCCACCCGTCGTGAAGGTTAGATTGGCGTATTGCGCCGTATCGAAGCCGCCGTTTCCATTGATAAGATCATCGCCGGCAAGGCCCATGAAGTTCTCGTTGGCGCCGCTTCCCGAAAAGACGTCCGCAAACATCGATCCCATGACGGCGTTGACACCGGTGAACGTATCGGTACCCACCGAGGCATCGCCGGTCGCAGTGCCCGCAAGGAGATCGACCGTCACGCCGGCGCTTGATTGCGTATATTGGAGTCGGGTGTTGCCATTGCCGATGATTGCATCGTTGCCGCCCATGCCTTCAAAATTATTGAAGGTGCCGCTCGATCCGGCATTGGTGCTGGTACCGCTGAAACCAGTGGCATCGTAAGTATCAGCGAAGTTGGAGCCGCGGACGGCTTCCACCGAACGCAGCGTATCGGTTCCGATCGTCGCATCGCCAGTGACGGTTCCGGCCGCAAGATTAACGGTTATGCCCGTGGTTGTGGTGACGTCGTTATTATAGATGGCGAAATCGTAGCCGCCGCGGCCATCGATCAGATCGTTACCAGCACGACCGTCATATTGCTCGAAAGTACCATTCGGATTGTCACTGCCCCGCAGCGCGTCGCCAAATGCTGACCCAATGACTGAATTGACGGTTGTAAAGGTGTCGTTGCCGACCGACGCATCGCCGCTCGCTGTGCCTGCGACAAAATCAACGATGACTGCTGCTGCCGCATTGACATAGGAAATACGAGTCAAAATCTCGCCGGAAGGATTGACCGTGCCGACGATGATATCATCTCCCCCGATGCCTTCGAAGCTGTTGAAGCCAATTGGCGTACCAGGCACCCCGGAGTTACCGCTGAAGCCGACCGCCGAGTAGTGGTCGGCAAGATTGCTGCCCTGGATGGCTTCGATACCGATGAGAGTGTCGGTGCCGACGCCTGGTCCCGTCACGGTCCCGGCGGTCAGATCGGCGGTAATGCCCCCGGTCGCGTCGACATAGACCGCCCGATCAACACCCGACAAGCCGTTGATCGTGTCATTGCCGCCGAAGCCCTGGAATGCATCGTTCCCAGCGGTGCCGGTCAGGGTGTTGTCGCCAGCGTCGCCGAGAATGGCGCCGGGCACGCCCACCGTATAGACCACCGCGCTGCTGGTGGCGGTGTTGCCGGCGGCATCGCTCACCCGGGCGGTCAGGGAGTTGCTGCCGTTGTTGAGGCTGACCGCGGTGCTCCAGCTACCGGTGCCCTGCACGATGGCGGTGCCGATCGCGGTGGCGCCGTCGAGGATGGTGACGCTGGCGCCGGCGTCGGCGACGTCGACCGTGC
>NZ_JADPJF010000024.1:0-643 GCF_023073295.1 Bradyrhizobium sp. 23
AGGCGCGGCTGCCCGCTGGAAAGACCTTCGACAACTTCGACTTCGAGGCTGTGCCGATGATCTCCAAGGCACAGGTGACCGCGCTCGCCGCCGGCGATGGTTGGCTCGGCAAGGGCGCCAATCTGCTGCTGTTCGGCCCGCCCGGCGGCGGCAAGAGTCACTTGGCGGCAGCCATCGGCCTGGCCCTTATCGAGAACGGATGGCGCGTCCTCTTCACCCGCACCACCGATCTCGTCCAGAAGCTCCAGGTGGCGCGGCGCGAGCTCAATCTCGAGGCCGCCATTAACCGCCTCGACCGCTTCGACCTCCTGATCTGCGATGATCTTGCCTACGTCACCAAGGACCAGGCCGAGACCAGCGTGCTGTTCGAGCTCATCAGCGCTCGCTACGAGCGGCGTTCCATGCTGATCACCGCCAATCAGCCCTTTGGAGAGTGGAACAGGGTCTTCCCGGATCCTGCTATGACGCTCGCCGCCATCGATCGCCTCGTTCACCACGCCACCATCGTCGAGATGAACGTCGAAAGCTATCGCAGGCGCACCGCGCTCGAGCGGAAGCGTGGTCCAGGGCGACCATCCTCGCACGCGACACCAAAAACACTCGCTGATTGACGCTCCGCGACAATCAGAGCGAACAAAACTCT
>NZ_JADPJF010000147.1:0-5269 GCF_023073295.1 Bradyrhizobium sp. 23
CAGCATTCCCGTCCTGAACGCCCTCAAGGAATGGCTCGATCAAATCGCCCCGAAGGTCTTGCCCGACAGCAAGCTTGGCGATGCCGTATCCTACACTCTGAACCAATGGTCATATCTGACGCGCTACACGCAAGACGGCAGGATGCCGATCGACAACAATCTCCTGGAGCGCGATATCAGAATCTTTGCCACTGGCAGAAAGAGCTGGCTGTTCAGCGACACCGTCGAGGGAGCCAGGGCCAGTGCCGTCGTCTACAGTCTGATGCTGACCTGCCGCGCCTCACGCGTCGAGCCGTTAGCCTGGTTGCGCCACGTGCTCACCGAATTGCCTCAGCGCGCCGACGACGCCGATATCACCGACCTGCTGCCCTTCAACTTCCCCAAAACCGCCGCTGCCTGAACGGGTCAGATGCCGCCCTCGATACGAAGGCCATCCGTCAAAAGCGCGGGCGTCATCGTGCGGAGAAAATCGCGCTTACCCCTGACGTCATCGTTGCAAACGCAACGCCGGCGATCGCAGCGGCACAGAAGGCGACTTCAACAATCCCGATTGTCATGTCGCCGGCGACAGATCCCATCGGATCTGGTTTCGTGGTAAGCTTCGCACATCCAGGCAGAAATATAACCGGTGTCGCCAATATGTTCGGCGACACAACCACAAAGATGCTGGACATCATTCGGTTGGTGTTTCCGACTGCAAAGAAGATTGGCATCTTGACTTCAAACAATCCTACTCATCCGCCCCTAGCCGCTCTTGCAGTGTCCGCAGCCGAAAAGCTTGGCATTTCAGCAACCCCTTTCGCAGCGAGAGACCCTGAAGATCTGGAGCTTGTGTTCGCTCAAATGAAGACGTCTCATTGTGACGTCGTTTACGTTCTTGCGGATCCACCGCGCCCCTCCTTACCTCAAATCGCGCTGCGGGCCAGCTTGCCGACTGTTTTTCAAGTGAACAGCTACGTGACCAACTATGAGGGGCTAATAAGCTACGGCCCTGACACCACAGTCTTCTTTAAGATGGCGGCTACGTACGTCGACCGGATTCTAAAAGGCAGCAAGCCAGCTGACATTCCGGTAGAGCAGCCCTCGGCGTTCCAGCTTGTTGTCAACCTGCGTGCTGCCAAAGCACTGCAGATAACAATCCCAGAGGGCGTCCTGCTAATGGCGGATCAGGTAATTGAGTAGCCAATGACGACTTCCGCTGTGGGTCAAACGCTGACGTTCGGCCGACAACGTGACAAGGTCGGCTCCTGGCCCAGCGGCGGACAGTCGTTCGACGAATTCCGGTCTACCCCGATAGCCAGACATAACTCATTCGTGAACCGCCACAGGGCGACCGCTGTCCTTGCGAGTGAACACAAGGGACGGCAAGGGCGACCAACCCTACAGCGGGAAGACTTGCCACGGCGCCTGCCTCCGGCTGCATGTCAGGACGCTCGAGGCAGCATTCCCGTTCCGGGAGGCGCGATATGCTGCAGTTGAAAGACAAGGTCGGACGGTTCGCGACGACAGGGCGCAGCTGCCAGAACTGGAAAAAGGATCAGGAACTGGTTATTTCGCTGCTCAACAAGATCGCCATTTCCGACGGCGGCGCCGAGAACACGCTCAAACCACAGATGGTCGTGACCGGTTATGCCAGCGACGGCCTTTACAACTCGATTCTGTACTTCCAGAAGAAGAACTTTCCCGGCACGCCTGACGGCTATGTTCGGCCTGCCGGTCCGACATTCAATCGGCTCGTTGAACTGTCGACGAAGGCGGCCGCCAAGCCCGCCCCGCCAAAGAGCCAATGGGACGCAATCGCGACTCCTTCCGTCGATGCTGCACTTCGCAAAGGTCTCATCGACGATTCAAAGCTGGACTACGCAGAGGTCGTTGACATCATCCGGGCTACCGTTGCAGACGGTATGGTCACCGCATTCGAGCTGGACGACCTGACCACCATTGCGAACACCTCCAGAACGCTCTCCCCCACCTCGAAAAAGCTCATCACGCTCTTCGTCGGAGAAGAATACAAGGAGAAGCGCGGGATCGGACCGTATGATCTCAATTCCGACCAGAAAAAACTAGCCGCGGAAATGGTCTGCGATTTCCTGAAAAATACGAGGACGACGTTCTTTCCGAAGCTCGACCCACACCGCGTCGGCATAGGTATTCTCAGGCGCATTGCGAAACCGAGCCTCATCAATCAAGACCAGGGAAGTCTGTGCGGGCCATCCGCCCTGATGTTCGGCTACGCGTCGGACAAGCCAGGGTCTTACGCGCGCTTCGCGATCGATCTCTATCAGAAGGGGCAGGCGAATCTTGGCCGCCTGCTGATCAAGCCGGGAAAGGATGTGAGGAACTTCACGCCACCCTGGTCGCTGGACCACGTCGACTGGCTGACGTGCGCCTCCATACGCGATTCGGAGAACTGGTTCCTGGATTTCGACGACACAGGCAAGATCAGCGATCTTGCGGGTGTCACCCTGCCGAGCGAAATGGAGCAATGGTTTCGCAAGGCAGGATACCGGGACGTGCGCGAGAATACCAACATTTCACGATTCAACAAAGACATCGACGATGTAAACGAAGCCAACCGGCTGCTCGACAGCGGATATCGCGTATGTCTTTTCATAAGCGCCAATATGATCGACTATGACGACCAGTCCGATAAAGGCTCCGCGCTTACGATGCACTGGGTCGTGCTGCGCGAGAAGATACAAGTGATGAACGGGTTCGTGAAGGCGAAGGTCTTCTCATATGGCGATGGAGACTATTTGATACCGCATCCGCAGGAAAAAACCCATGCCGTCAAGCCCCTCGCGGTTCGGGACTTTCTTATGAATTTCTAT
This sequence comes from Bradyrhizobium sp. 23, assembly GCF_023073295.1. Lineage (NCBI taxonomy): Bacteria > Pseudomonadati > Pseudomonadota > Alphaproteobacteria > Hyphomicrobiales > Nitrobacteraceae > Bradyrhizobium > Bradyrhizobium sp. 23. The sequence continues at coordinate 2,832 of NZ_JADPJF010000147.1, forward strand.
GGGTACGTTGCTGCCAAGGGGTGACCGGGGCCAGAAGCGCCAAGGCAAGACGATGCTGGCCACGCACGAGATGGCCTTCTCAGCCGATGTCTCCACCCGCGTCGGCTTCATGAATGCCGGCATCATGGCCGAGGATCGGCACGCCCGAGGAAACCATCCGCCAGCCGCGCAGCGAACGGCCGAAGGTTCAAAATTTCGCGTTGACGGTCCGAACTAGAACAGGAGAACCGGACATGGCCGCTTTCCAAGAGGTTTTCCGCCGCTCCGGCATCGATGAGGGCCGCAGCCCGCCAGGCATGGTGGTGCCGTTCGGCGGCTCCAACATCGTGGCTCTGATCGATCCCGGAAGAAAGCTCAAAGTCGATCCTAACCCCCATGCCCTCGGGATCAAGGAGATCGATGGCGCCGATACTCTTAGACGTGTCATGCAGACCAAAGACACCTTCTCCGCACCCGACATCGATCCGCAGCTCAGGGCGGCGTCACTTCCCGCCACCTTCAATGGCGATGCACGGTTTTTCGAAATCAATGGCCGGATCAAGCCGATTCCCTTTCCCGGTCTGGAGGTGGTGGCCCGGTCGGCCGGCCGGAAGATCGAAGCCAAGCTCTATGTTGTCGTGCTGCCGGAAATCAAGATCAAGGTGGCGTTCCGCAACGTCATGATTCCGGGCAGCGGCGGCGCTCCGGCTTTTCACGCCAAGAAGCCCTGCAGTGAGCAAGATGAATTGCTGACGATGAACAATATATGGAGGCCGCAGGCCAACATCCGCTTCGAGCGGGTGCCAACCGACTGGCTGGTCATCGACGACTCGCAGGCTGCCGTCAAACAGGAGCTCGCCAATGCGACTGGCATGAAGGATGCGAGCCTTGCGATCCTTCCCGATGTGATCGATGTCGAAAAACTGAAGAGCTTCTTCGCCAAACACAAAGTTCAAGGCGCCCATCTCACCATTTTCTGTGTCGACAAGCTTCGGTCCAAGGGCTCCTTTCCCAATGGCTCGTTTGCTCGATCGCTGGACCTTGCCTTCATCAGCTCGCAACGCGGGCCTAACACGTCTGCCCATGAAGCCGGGCATTTTCTCGGCTCCTACTCGAAGAGCGCGACCAAGCCCTGGGACAGCAACGGCCACACATTGGAGATCGATCCGAAAACCGGAAAAGAAAACAGGGCGGAAGACATCAAGATGCTGATGCGCGACGGAGGCGCCGGGTGGAAGATTCCGTTTAATCTCGTCAAGGAGTTCCGCGACTTCCCCGGCTAGCATCCAAAGCTCAGACGGCAGCTGGAAATCACTCCTGACGTCGAATGTCGCCTTTGGGCCACTTTCAGAATCGTGCAAGGCAGCAAATGGAATCAGCCTGTCGGGACGCTAGTGGAATCAAAATCGCAGGTACAGATACCGTTGTTGTGCGGGCCGCTTCGTCATGTAGACCGAGCGGGGGGGAATCCAAATTCTCCAATTGCGGGTTTGGTGGACTGGCCGTCTAATCGCGAGGCGAGCAAAGCTGGCGTGAGCCTGCTCTGATCCAGCCCTCGGAAGCGGGCCACCTACTTCGGAAGCACAGGCGGTTGGCCCGCTGGGCGGTTAAGCGATTTAGGGCACGCCATCGGACTGGCAACGCCAGTGACTTCGCGGACCATTGCGGTGCTGTGCGAGTGGACTGAATCCGGGCAACAGTTCCTCCCTGACCGATTTGATAGCCAACGATTTGGAATAAGTCGATGTTCCGGAATCTGTTCGCGGTCGCGCTGATGGTATCGACCAGCGCCGTGCTCGCGCACGATCACAATCGGCTTGATCTGTCGAAGTGGTTTGCGGAGCTTTATGACCGAAAGGGAGATCTGTGCTGCGATGGTAGCGAAGCGATGCATTTGTCAGAGGTAGATTGAGAGATCACCGGCAACCATCCATTACCGTGTCCGCGTGCCGACAACGCCTGGGGGCTTCGGGCGCGATGGCTGGCGCCACCAACGTGGAAACCGAGTGGGTTTACGTACCCGACGACGCCGTCATCGACGAGCCGAACAGGGCTAAAGCGACGCTGGTCTGGCCGCTCTATGGCCCGATGGGTGTGAGCATTCGCTGCTTCATACCCGGGACGATGAAGCGCCTCCGATTTTAATCGGCGCAAGGCGGAGTTCGGCTTAGGGTCAAAAGCCGGCATCTGGGCGCTCTAAGATCTTCGTCTGCTTCCAACCCAAAAGCCGACCACTCCGCGCTCCGTGGTTGAGAGACGCTGCTTCGCGACCTGATCGTGGATTTCAACCGTAGCTATCAAGCTGAGCCGCAAAAGAGCGAACGCAAACAAAGCGATTTGGAGGAGGGAGTATCCCCTGATGTAGGATGGGCGATCTGAGCTGCTGCCGGTTTGATGGACACCGAGATTGGGTGTTTTATCGAGCCAGAGGTGGGTCATGCAGAGACGGAAGTTCAGTC
>NZ_JADPJF010000098.1:0-18619 GCF_023073295.1 Bradyrhizobium sp. 23
AGTCCTTTGCGCATCGAAGTCCCCCGTGCCGAATCAACTTGGCACCAGGGAATCAGAACTCGCTAATTAGGTACAGACCCTAGCTCGCGCTCCGCGCCGGGAATGACTACAAGAGGGAGAACCACGTGCCCCAGACCATCACCCGTGGCATCAAGGCGCTGATCGACGAGGCCAATGCCGAGATCGAGACGCTCACCGCCAAAGACGCCATCGAGATCTCCAAGAACGGCGACGTCGTCATCGTCGACATCCGCGATCCCCGCGAGATCGAGCGCGACGGCCGCATCCCCGGCGCGTTCGCCTGCACCCGCGGCATGCTCGAATTCTGGATCGATCCGCAGAGCCCTTATGCCAAGCCGGTGTTCCAGGAGGACAAGAAGTTCGTCTTCCATTGCGCCGGCGGCTTGCGCTCTGCGCTCGCCGCCAAGACTGCGCAGGACATGGGCCTCAAGCCCGTCGCCCACATCGCGGGCGGCTACGCCGCCTGGCGCGACGCCGGCGGGCCGACCCAACAGTGGGAGCCGAAGAAGAAGGGGTGAGGGTGCTGCGCTGCCGCTCCAATCTCCGGCGTCATTCCCCGCGAAAGCGGGGAATCCAGTACGCCGCGGCCTCTCGGCTCAATTACAATCGCCTCTGGAATACTGGATCGCCCGGTCCTAGTGCGCAATTGCGCACTGGCCGGGCGATGACAGCGGAGTTGGATGCGCACTGCTTCAACCTCGCTCACGTTGCGCTCGCCCGGAATAATAGAAAGATCTCGCATGCCCACCGATCCCCTCATCTCTACCGAATGGCTCGCCGCCCACATCAATGACGCCAACGTCAAGGTGCTCGACGCCAGCTTCAAGCTGCCGGGTGTGCTGCCATTGCCGAAGGACGATTATCTCGCCGCGCATCTGCCGGGCGCGGTGTTCTTCGACGTCGATGCGATCTCGGACCATTCCAACCCGCTGCCGCACATGTATCCGAGTGCCGAGCAGTTCGGCCGCGACGTCGGTCATCTCGGCATCTCCAATGCCGACACCGTCGTGATCTATGATGCCGGCGGCTGGGTCGCTGCTCCCCGCGCGTGGTGGATGTTCCTGGCTTTCGGGCACGGCAATGTGCGCATCCTCAATGGCGGCCTGAAGAAGTGGCGCGCCGAGGGGCGTCCGGTCGAGAGTGGCGAGGCGAAGCCGAAGCCTGCGACGTTCACGGCCAGCTACGATTCAAAACGCGTGCGCAGCATGCAGCAATTGATCGCCAACGTCGAAAGCCGTGCCGAGCAGGTGATCGACGCGCGCGCCGCCGACCGGTTCGAGGGCCGGGCGCCGGAGCCGCGCGCAGGCATCCGCTCCGGCCATATCCCGGGCGCGCGCAACGTGCCCTACAATCTCCTGTTCGACGCCGCGACCGGCACGATGAAGCCGCTTGATGATCTCCGCGCTGCCTTTACCAACGCCGGCGTCAGGCTCGATGCGCCGATCGTGACGAGCTGCGGCTCCGGGGTCTCCGCCGGCGTGCTGACATTGGCGCTCTATCGCCTCGGCATCACCGACACCGCGCTCTACGATGGCTCATGGTCGGAATGGGGCCAGGAAAAGGGACCGCCGATCGCAACCGGGCCGGCGTAACCCTACTGACGTGCGCGCGCGGTCGTCGTTGCGGCGAGCGTGGGTTGCGGTTGTCCGAACGGATCGAGTTGCTGAACCGGCGGCGGCGCGCGCCAGACAATGCGGCGGCGCTTCTTGACGCGATGCGCCCGCGGCTTGGTCGCCTTGCTCTCCGGCGACCTGCTGTCGGCCTTAGAGCCGGCCTTGGCCTTCGCCGGCGGACCCTCCCAGGCCGTGGTCGCCGGGTCGTTCAATGCGGCGAACTTCGCGCTCGCCATGTCGAACCTGGACGAAGCCGAGGCTCCGCTGGGGGCGGCAGGTGTTGGTTTGCTCGCGAGAGCGATCGAAACGGGCTTGGCCTCGGCGATGGATGCGCTGGCGTCGGCCGGAGTAAGCGTGTTGCTTGAGGCCTGCACCGCGGCGTCCGTCGTCGTCTCGGCCTTGGTCTTCGCATTGGCCGGTTCGGCCGGGACGTCAGCCGGAGGGGCAACGACCTGCGGCTGACCGTCGGTCTCAGTCGTCAGCGCGACCACTTGTTCGGGCTCGCTCATCGGCAGTGCGATGGTCGGGACTTGATCGCGCAGCGACGGCGTCGGATCGGTGGCCGCTTCCGGCTCGGCGCGGAGGACCGCGAGCACCGGCTGGGCCGGCTCGGGAGCTTGTGCAAACACCTGCTCCTGCGGGCCGTTCCGCCAGGAGGGGTTGCTGACATACTGCTCGTGGCTCGCCCGCAGCAGCGCGGCGGCGCCCAGGCCGAATACCAGGATGGAGGCTGACAGCAGGATCGCGGCAAACAGGAAGCGAAAGCCGGGAAGCATCGAGGGATTGCGAATTTCCGCCCCGGCGGTGAAGTGGCCAGGGCCCATGAGCCATCTGAACGCGGTGACGGTACTGCTTGCCGCGTTCGCCACGCGGGGATCGAAGCTCAAAGCGGAGGCGAATCAGGCTGATTCGAACATACCGCAACGATTCCGCGCCGTTCCGTAAAAAACGGAGCCGGCGACTCCGGCGATCTCGGGCGTGGGCTGATTTTCGCCCCATGATGCAAGGAGGCAACGGTAGTCTTGCGGATCACAAATCGGCAAATCAGGCACAAATCCGCCTGTAATGTCTTGAATGTGCCGCTATCTTCCGTCATCTGGCCGTTAACGGTCCGGACGGGGCCCGAGGACTATACAAGAGCGATGATGATCAAACATTTTCTGACGATATGCGCTGCCGCAACAGTCGCTGCGGCGGGAACCTCGCTCGCACAGGCCCAGAGCTATCCGGTCCAGCAGGCGCCGAGCTATGGCGGGCCGCCGGCCGAATATCGGCCCGGCGACCGCGCGCCGAGTTTCGACGCGCTCGACGATGAAGATGACGCGATGCCGCAGGCAGCGCTGCCGCCGCCCGGTCCGGATCCGCGTTACGGCCGTCCGCCCGGCGCTCCCCCGGTGTATTCCGCCGCGCCGCCGCAGGGTCCGGTGATGTCGCCCGATGATCCCCGTTATGGCCGTCCCGCAGGTGCCCCCGTCTACTCGGCCGCGCCACCGCAGGGTCCCGTGACGTCGCCCGACGACCCGCGCTACGGCCGCCCTGCCGGCCCGCCCGCGGTGATCTACGCCGATCGTCCGACTCAGGCGCCCGGCAGTGACGGCCTGCGTCCGCCCGAGGCGGTCGGTGGTCCCGCCGCGACCGGAACGGTCCAGGCCGGGCAGCCGCCCGTTGGTGCCGACGGCCGGCCGATGGTGATCGCGTCGCTGCCGCCCGAGGAGCAGCCTGACGCTGCTCCGGCGCAGCTGCCGCAGAACCTGCGCCGCCAGGAGGTCTCGCTGGCGACCAAGGAGCCGGCCGGAACACTCATCGTCGATACCCCGAACACCTATCTCTATTACGTGCTGGGCAATGGCCGTGCGATCCGCTACGGCGTCCGCGTCGGCCGCGACGGCTTCACCTGGACCGGCGTGCAGAAGATCACTCGCAAGGCCGAGTGGCCGGATTGGCATCCGCCGACCGAGATGATCGAGCGCCAGCCCTATCTGCCGCGTTTCATGGCCGGCGGTCCCGGCAATCCGCTCGGCGCCCGTGCGATGTATCTCGGCTCGACCGTCTACCGCATCCACGGCACCAACCAGCCCTCGACCATCGGCAAGTTCGTGTCGTCCGGCTGCATCGGCATGCTGAACGAGGACGTCTCCGACTTGTTCGATCGCGTCAAGGTCGGCACCCGCGTGGTCGTGATGCCGGGTGGTCCGCCGCCGGGAACGGCGACCGCATCCGCCGCGCCCATGCCCGGCACTGCCGGCCCCGCACCAATGGCCGCGCAGGCCGGCCCGGTCGGAGGCACCCAGCTGACAGTGGTGCCGCCGCTGCCCGCGCCCGTCACCGTGCGCTGAATCGGCTTCGCAAGAATTGATCTGATGACGGCGCGTGGCCTTCGGTCACGCGCCGTCATCATTTGACGCATGCGTGCAAGTCTCACTTGCGCATACTTGAACGGCTCCGCACCTCGATTACGTCCGGGAGGATTGCAACGAATTGAGGAGCACAGGATGCGCATCTTTGTTGCGGGCGCGACCGGCGCGGTCGGTCAGTATCTTGTTCAGGCGCTGGTCGCCGCGGGTCATTCGGTGATCGGCACGACACGGAGTGCGGCAAAAACAGACCTTGTGCGGCGATTGGGTGCGGAGACGGTCGTTGCCGACGGCCTCGATGCCGACAGCATGCGCGCTGCGGTGATTGCGGCAAAGCCCAACGCCGTCATCCACCAGATGACAGATCTCGCGGCCGCCACGGACCTCCGGCATTTCGATCGGGCTTTCAAGCGAACCAACGAGCTCCGCACCCGCGGAACCGACATTCTGCTCAACGCCGCGCGCGAGGCCGGCGCCAAGCGCTTCATCGCGCAAAGCTTCTGCGGCTGGACCTTCAGTCGCGCCGGGGGAACGGTCAAGACCGAGACCGATGAACTCGACTCGAATCCACCGCGAGAGCTGCGACGCACGCTTGAGGCAATCCGCTATCTGGAGCGAATCGTCACCGCTTCGACGAAGCCGGAGGGCATCGTGCTACGCTATGGATTCTTCTATGGACCCGGCACCGGCACGCTCTCGCCGGCGATGATCGACCAGCTGCGCCACCGGCGTGTGCCGGTAATCGGTGACGGCGGCGGCACGTGGTCGTTCATTCACACCGAAGATGCAGCCTCTGCCACGCTCGCCGCGCTTGAACGCGGACGCACCGGCAGCATCTACAATATCGTCGACGATCATCCGGCGCCGGTGAAGGATTGGTTGCCCGCGCTGGCCGAACTCCTCGGTGCCAAGCCGCCGCGTCACATCCCCGCCTGGCTCGGGCGCCTGCTTGCGGGCGAGCATATGGTTGCGATGATGACGGAGGTGCGTGGAGCCTCCAACGGCAAGGCCAAGCGCGAGCTCGGTTGGCTGCCGGCGCATGCCTCCTGGCGCGACGGCTTTGCCGATGCGGCACGGCAGCCCATCAGCCAGCGCTCGGCGGCCTGAGGCATCACGCCAGCTTGCGCGGCAGCTCACTGCCCTTGGTGAAGGCGTCGATCGCCTCGACCATCTGGCCGTAATGGATGCGCAAGCCGTCCTCGGTGGCGTAGCCGAGGTGCGGCGTCAGCACGAGGTTGTCGAGCTTGCGGAAGGAATGGTCCGTCGGCAGCGGCTCGACCGAGAATACGTCGATGCCGGCGCCTGCAATCCTCTTCTGCTGCAACGCCTCGAGCAGCGCCTGCTCGTCCACGATCGGCCCGCGCGCGGTGTTGACGAGGAAGGCCGTCGGTTTCATCCGCGCGAGATCGGAAGCCCCGACCAGCCCGCGCGAGCGCTCGCTCAGCACCACATGGATGCTGACGATGTCGGCCTTGGCGAACAGCTCCTCCTTGGTGGCGTAGCCGACGCCGGCATCCTTGCACTTCTCCGGGGTCAGGTTCGGGCTCCAGGCGATCACGTTCATGCCGAACGCCTTCGCGATATCAGCCATCTTGCTGCCGAGCTTGCCGAGCCCGACGACGCCGAGCGTCAATCCCTCGATCTCGACGCCGGCAAAGGCCTGCCAGGGCTCGCCCGCATGCATGCGCGCGTTCTCGCGGCCGATGCCGCGGGTCAGTTCCAGGATCAGGCCCATGGTGAGGGGCGCGGTCGGATCGCGCGAATATTGCGTGCCGCCGATCGTGACGCCCCGCGCCTTGGCGGCCTCCATGTCGATCGAGGCGTTGCGCATGCCTGACGTCAGCAGGAGCTTCAGCTTCGGCAGGCTTTCGAACAGGCTCTTGGGGAACGCGGTGCGCTCGCGCATCGCGCAGACGATCTCGAAATCAGCCAGCGCGCTCGCCGCGGCCTGCTCGGAGGCGAAGGGATGGCTGAACACGGTGACGTCGATGCGGTCGGACAGGCTTTGCCAATCGGCGACGTCGAGGGCGAGGTTGAAATAGTCGTCGAGAATTGCACAGCGCAGCCGCGTCATCAGCGTTCTTCCATGGCGAGAGGTGGAACCAGGCCATGGTTGCGCGCAATCAGGACCGTGCGCAAGCCGTTCGCGTCTTCAAAAATCCGACAGGTGATAAAGGCTCAGAGGTCGCGGGGCTTGAGCCGGAACGGCGCATTCATGCCGTGCTTGGCGCGCCAGGCCGGGCCGGGGCCGCGCATGTAATGCAGTTCGGGCCGGTAGGGGTTGAAAGCGGTGGCAAAGAAGCGCTTCCAGAAGCCCTTGATCTCCGAGGCAAATGCGGAGGCGCTGCCGGCTTCCGCCGGAACGGGAAGGGAGTTGGTCTCGATCATGGCCATGACGCTGTCTCGCTGTGCTCCCCTTCATTCTGAGCGGGTGGCGCTGTTTCCGCGCGAAACCGAGCTTTGGCCTGATTTATTAAAAGATGGTTTCAATTGTCCGGATCGGCGGCGGGATGGTGTCCGTCCCGTATTCATCCGTGGTGAACGGAGGGAAAACATTGCCCTTTCGGGGCGGGATCGCTACATCGGCGGCAAGCAAATTTCCTCAAATCGAAGGTTTTCGGGACCGATGGCGCGCCAGTTCATCTATTTCATGCAGGGCCTGACCAAGAGCTACCCGACCCGGAAGGTGCTCGATAACATCCATCTGAGCTTCTACCCGGACGCCAAGATCGGCGTGCTCGGTGTCAATGGCTCGGGCAAGTCGACGCTGCTCAAAATCATGGCCGGCCTCGACAAGGAGTACAACGGCGAGGCCTGGGTCGCCCAGGGCGCCCGCGTCGGCTATCTCGAGCAGGAGCCGCATCTCGATCCGGCATTGAGCGTGCGCGAGAACGTCATGCTGGGCGTCGCCAAGCAGAAGGCCATCCTCGATCGCTACAACGAGCTGGCGATGAACTACTCCGAGGAGACCGCCGACGAGATGACCAAGCTGCAGGACGAGATCGAGGCCCAGGGCCTCTGGGATCTCGACAGCAAGGTCGACCAGGCCATGGACGCGCTGCGCTGTCCGCCCGACGATGCCGACGTGTCGAAACTCTCCGGCGGTGAGCGCCGCCGCGTCGCGCTCTGCAAGCTGCTGCTCGACCAGCCCGAGCTTCTGCTGCTGGACGAACCGACCAACCATCTCGACGCGGAGTCGGTGTCGTGGCTGGAAGGCCATCTGCGCAACTATCCCGGCGCGATCCTGATCGTCACCCATGACCGCTACTTCCTCGACAACGTCACGAGCTGGATTCTCGAGCTCGATCGCGGCAAGGGCATTCCCTACGAGGGCAATTACTCGTCCTGGCTGCAGCAGAAGCAGAAGCGGCTCGAGCAGGAGGGCCGCGAGGACGCTGCGCATCAGAAGACGCTGGCCCGAGAGCAGGAATGGATCGCGTCCTCGCCGAAAGCCCGCCAGGCCAAGTCCAAGGCGCGCTATCAGCGCTATGACGAACTGCTGAAACAGGCGAGCGAAAAGCAGACACAGACCGCGCAAATCACGATTCCGGTGGCCGAGCGACTCGGTCAGAACGTGGTCGACTTCGAAGGGCTCAGCAAAGGTTTCGGCGATCGCATGCTGATCGACGATCTCACTTTCAAGCTGCCGCCCGGCGGTATCGTCGGCGTGATCGGCGCCAACGGCGCCGGCAAGACCACGCTGTTCAGGATGATCACCAAGCAGGAGGAGCCGGACAAGGGCACCATCACGATCGGCGAGAGCGTTCATCTTGGTTACGTCGACCAGTCGCGCGACGCGCTCGATGGCAGCAAGAACGTGTGGGAGGAGATCTCCGGCGGCAACGAGCTGATCCTGCTCGGCAAGAGGGAAGTCAATTCACGCGGCTATTGTTCGTCGTTCAACTTCAAGGGCGCCGACCAGCAGAAGAAAGTCGGCGCGCTCTCCGGCGGTGAACGCAACCGCGTGCACCTTGCGAAAATGCTGAAATCCGGCGCCAACGTTCTGCTGCTCGACGAGCCGACCAACGACCTCGACGTCGACACCCTGCGTGCGCTCGAAGAGGCGCTGGAGGATTTCGCCGGCTGCGCCGTCATCATCAGCCATGATCGCTGGTTCCTCGACCGCATCGCGACCCACATCCTGGCCTTCGAAGGCGACAGCCATGTCGAATGGTTCGAGGGCAACTTCCAGGACTACGAGAAGGACAAGATGCGCCGGCTCGGCCAGGACAGCATCATCCCGCACCGCGTGAAGTACAAGAAGCTGACGCGGTGATCTCAAAATGATGCGGCGGGTGCTGATAGCTGCGGTGATCGCTATCACCTGCGGCCTGTCGCCCGCGGGCGCTGCCGACGCCGCCTTCGCGCAGTTCATCGCCTCGCTGTGGCCGGAGGCGGAGGCCGCCGGCGTGTCGCGCGCGACGTTCGAGCGAGAGACGCGCGGGCTCGAGCCGGACTACAAGCTGCCGGATCTGATCCTGCGGGGGCGTCCCGCAACGGGGGCGCCGTCACAGGCCGAGTTCGTGCAGGTGCCGGCCGACTATGTCAGGGAAGCCTCGATCGCGCGGCTTGCGGGCGAGGGGCAGCGGTTGCTGCAAAAATATCGCCCCGCGCTGACCGAGATCGAGAAAAACTCCGGCGTGCCTGCTACCGTGATGCTGGCGATCTGGGGCCGCGAGACCGACTATGGCCGCTATACGCTGCCTTACGATCTCGTCCGCGTGCTGGCGACGCAGGCCTATGTCGGCCGCCGCAAGGACAGCTATCGCAACGAGTTCATCCTCTCGCTGAAAATTCTCGGTGACGGCGTAGTGACACGCAAGGACATGCGCTCGTCCTGGGCCGGTGCGACCGGGCTCACGCAATTCCTGCCGTCCGAATATTACAAGCATGGCGTCGATTTCGACCGCGACGGCCGCATCGACATCTGGCACTCGGTGCCGGATGCGCTGGCCTCCGCCGCGCAGCAGCTCGTCAACAAGGGCTGGCAGAGCGGTGTACGCTGGGCCTACGAGGTGCAGGCACCGGCCAAAGTCGATTGCACCGCCGGCGTGCCCGAGGTGACGAAGCCGATCGGCCAATGGCTGCGCGAAGGCTTTGTACCGGTGCGTGGACAAAAGCTCACTGCCGCCGAGCAGGCACAGCCGGCCTCCCTGCTGCAGCCTGAAGGCATCTACGGCCCGTCCTTCCTGACCACGAAGAACTACTTCGTGATCAAGGAATACAATTTTTCCGACCTCTACGTGCTGTTCGTCGGACATCTCGCCGACCGCATGACGAGCCCGCAACCGTTCGCGACCCCATGGTCTGCCTCGAAGCAATTGCGGACCAAGGACCTCGAGGCGATGCAGCGGGGGCTCACGCGCGTCGGGCTCTACAAGGACAAGATCGACGGCAAGGCGGGCATGCAGACGCGCGCTGCGCTCGGCGCCTACCAGAAGTCGGCAGGCCTCAAGGTCGATTGCTGGCCGAGCGAAGAGGTGCTGCGCTCGATCCAGGCGGCGCGATAGGCGCAGGGCTGGCTAAAAGAAAAAAAGCCCGGCCGAGGTGCTCGGCCGGGCTTCGATCGCGGCGCTCATGAACGCCATGCGGTCAGATCAGTAGCAAACGCGAACCGGGCGGACGGTCCAGCCGTAGCCATCCCAGTAGCGCTGGCGCTGCCAGTAGCAGGGCGGGGGCGGCGGGCCGGGCTCGGCCACATAAACCGGTCCACCATAGGCGGGACGGCTCGATGCGATGGCGCCGCCGACGATCGCGCCGCCGATCAGGCCGGCTGCGATGCCGACGCCGACCCCGTCATGGGCCTGGGCGGACGGCGTGGCGGTCACCAGCGAACCGGCGATCGTCGCAACCGTGAGGGCGGCAACTAAAGTCTTCTTCATACTCTTGGCTCTCCTGAGAGATGGATGCTCCTTGTTAGGAGCGCCCGGGGTTCAAAGGTTCACGCAGACTCTGATGGAATTGGCCTTGCAGCTAGGAAGCGCGCAAATGGTCAATCCGCGGTAAACGCACACGGAGCTGTGACGAGAAAAAGCGGTCTTTTTCAGGCCCCTAAATGGACGGCGCATCTGGAATGAGCCGGCTTGGGGCGACTTCAGCCACAGACTCTGGCGCGGCGGACGCGCCAGGCATAACCGTCCCAGAAGCGCTGCTTCTGCCAGACGCAGCCGTTGCCGTAATAGTCGTCCGCGACGTAGCCCGGGCCCGGCGCATAGTAGCGCGGCGGATAGTAGCCGGCGCCATATCCGGGACCATATGCGTAGCCCGGGCCAGGGCCTGGCCCGTAATAATACGGAGAGGCCAGCGCCCCACCGACAATGGCGCCGCCGATGATTCCGGCTGCCACACCCGCGGCGACGCCGCGTTGCGCCTGGGCTGGTGTAATGGCGCTAAGGGCCACAGCGGCGACGGCAGCAATTGCCAGGAGCGACTTCTTCATTGGCTGACCTTTCGAGCAAACACGCGGGAACTCTTTGAGGGTAAAGTTCCATACTTCGTTTGAATGATCAATGAACGGCACCTTTGCCGGGGCGACCAATCGGTAGGGACCGCAGCCCAGCCAGGGGAGGGCGACGATGGGTAACGCGATGATAAATGCATTGATCGCTGCCGGGATCGTCTTCGCGATCGGCTACGGCTGGATTACCCATCTCCAGAACCGCGGCCAGCGCGGCTCCCGCGCCGGGGCCAGCGTCAATGGCGGCGGCGACCCCGCCACCGGCACGAGCGACGGCTTCTCGTTTGGGAGTTGGTTTTCCAGCGATAGTTCCGGCTGCGCGACCGACGGCGGCAGCTGTTCCAGCAGCGATAGCGGCAGTAGTGGCGGAGATTGCGGGGGCGGCGGCGATGGTGGAGGCGGTGGGGGCGACTAGGTCCGCCGCAATCTTGATCCAGTGCAAGGCCCTATTTTAGAGCCGTTCTAGGCTGTTTCCGGGCTAGTTTGGAATAGCTTCAAATTCCGCTTTTTCCTTTTGCATCCGGCCGGCCCCTTAAATATCGATGATGGCGCATCACCAAAGGGCCTGCCGCTTCCATGATCGTTTGTTCCTGTAACGTGCTGAGCGATGACGACATCCGCGCCGCCGTCGCCGAGTCCGACGACGCTGTGCGCCATGCCAAGCAGGTCTATGGGTGTCTCGGCTGTAGCGCCGAATGCGGCCGCTGCGCTCGGACGATCAAGACCATTATCGACGAAGCGCTTGGCACCTGTGCCACGTCCTGCTGCTCCGGCTGCCCGCACAACCACACTGTGGCGGCGAACGACGAGACGGCCCAGCCGGCCGAGTTCGCCCTCGCGGCCTGCTGAAATGCTCCGCAACCCTGGCTGAGCTTTTCCCCGGCTGCGTCCCCGTAGCCGGTTGCTCCAGTCTTCAAACTCATTTAGAAGCGTTCTAAATTCGGTTTACGGCCGATTTGGACTGCAAGAGCTGGAGTGAACCATGCAGGGCGACGCAAAAGTTATCGACTATCTCAACAAGGCACTGCGTCACGAGCTGACTGCGATCAACCAGTATTGGCTGCACTACCGCTTCCTCGACAATTGGGGCCTGCGGGACATGTCCAAGGTCTGGCGCAAGGAGTCCATCGAGGAGATGGAGCACGCCGATAAGCTCACCGAGCGAATCCTGTTCTTCGACGGCTTCCCGAACATGCAGGTGCTCGATCCCTTGCGCATCGGCCAGAACGTCAAGGAGATCATCGAGTGCGATCTCGCCGCCGAGATGAGCGCGCGGGCGCTCTATCAGGAAGCGGCGACCTACTGCCACAGCGTCAAGGACTACGTGACGCGTGATCTGTTCGAGAAGCTGATGAGCGACGAGGAGCACCACATCGACTTCCTCGAGACCCAGCTCGACCTGATCGGCCGCATCGGCCTCGAACTCTACACCCAGAAGCACGTTGGCGGGCTCGAGGGGGACGGGCATTAGTTCGGCGCGTTAGCGATGGCACAACTCCGTATCGGCCTGATGCGCGATTGCGCACCAGGCCGGGACGACAGCCTGGACGCCAGCTACAACTGCGTCTTGTAGAGCTCTTCCACGATCTCCTGACTCTGCGGCTCACCAAGGCCGGTCTGCTCGTGGACCACCTCGACGATGCTCGGCATCACCGAGCGCGGCACCTTCTCGGACGACCAAAGCTTCGAGCGCATCAGTGCCTTGCCGCAGTGGAAATAGACTTCGCTGACGGCGACGTTCAGCACCGCGCGCGGCGACTTGCCAAACTCCACCATCGAGGCGAGCAGGTCCGGATCGGCGGACAGCGAGCCGCGGCCGCCGACGCGCAGCGTCTCGTCGATGCCGGGGACGAAGAACAACAGATGCACGAAGCCCGAGCCCTCGACGACATTTCGAAAACTGTCGATCCGGTTGTTGCCGGAGCGATCAGGCATCAGCAGCTGGTTGGGGCCGGCGACGTGGACGAAGCCAACGCCGCCGCCGCGTGGTGAGGCATCGACGCTGCCGTCCGCTCCCGATGTCGCGAGCACGCAGAACGGCGACATCTCGATGAATTTCTTCGCATGCGTGTCGATTGCGGGGCGCGCTTTCGCGATCACGCGCGGGCTCGGCTGGGCATAGATGGTGGCGAGGTCTTCGGCGCAAAGATCAGTCACGAAGGTCTCCCTGGTGGAATGCCCCGAGAATATCATCTCTCGGCCCGATCGCTATCCCCCTTTGTCACGCCGCCGCGTCCAGTCGATCACGCCAGCGCAGTTCAGAGCCCACCAGATCAGGACTGGCTGCAGCGCCAGCCGCGGCCCGTGATAGAGCCAGCTGTTGGGGATGGGTGGAAGGTCGATGGCCCTCCAGGACCTGCTTGATGCTTGCCGCCCACACGCAAGGCGGATAGAGCGCGAGCTCGCGTTCAGTCGTTCACAGGAGCTATCGGCCGAGCTAGCACGCGCCGCGTCGAGGCGCTATCGCGCTACACCGCATCCGCCGGCACGAAGCAACTGATGATGATGGCGCCGCGGTGACGGACGTACCACACCACGGCCTGGCCGACCGGATTGCCGCGGTCGCGGATGATGGCGCGCTCGGGCACCTCCATCCATTGTCCCTCGATCGGCACCCAATAGGCACCGCTGCGCACGTCGTACTCCGTGCGATGGCCGTCGGAGACGTCACAGCAGGGCACGCCGTTCGGTGCGATCACGCTCTTGAACCAGGCGCGGATGTCGGGCGGGACGTGATCATATTGCCCGTTGTCGAACGCGAACGCGGCGCCCGTCAGTGCGGCCAGCCAAACGCACAGTGCGAGCCTGTGCATGCGATCCTCCTCATCGCGTGTCGTGCCGTTGGCGCGCGATTATCCCGCGCGTCGATTCGGACATCGACGCAATTAAGCCCGAGCCGTCAGCGTAATGCATGCTCAAATAATATGCGGGCTAGACGGCCGTTGATGCGATGCAAAATCAGCGGCGCGCAGATTCGATCGTTTGCTGCGGCGCGGCTTGCAGAAATTGCTGGACCTGCTCGCTGTAGAATTTGGCGTTTCCGGTGGTGCCGTGGCCGCGCGTCTCGGTGCTTGCCGGGATGAGATACAGTTTGCTGTTCTTCACCCGCGTCATCGCAGCGTCCGTGATGCCGGTCTCAGGCGGGTTGCGTTCGTCGTCGGCTGAATTGATCAGCAGCAGCGGCGCTTCGATGGCCTCCAGCTTCTCGCCGGCATTGTAGTCATGCGAAGACTCCCACTGGTAGACGAAGTCGTTGGCATCTGCCGTGATCGGCATGGCCAGCCGCTCGTCGACGATCTTGTCGGCCTTCGCCGCCGTCGGCGCCTGCGATTGATAGGCCAGCGTTCCACCGATGCTCGCGATGCCGTAGGCGGTGATGGCGTATTTCATCATGCGCGGCTGGCTGGTGTAATTCCCGCCGTTGTAGTCGGGGTCGCTGCGGATGGTGTCGAGCATGATCCGCCGCAGCATCCAGTTTCGGGATGCCATCTCGGTCGGCTGCGAGGCCATCGGGATCAGCGCGTCCATCGCCTTCGGATATTTCTCGCCCCACAACCAGGTGTGCATGCCGCCCATCGAATTGCCGATGACGAGCCGCAGATGCTTGACCCCGAGCCCTTCCGTCACCAGGCGATACTGGGCCTCGACCATGTCGTTGTAGTCGTATTTCGGGAAGCTCGTCTTCATCCCGTCGGACGGTTTTGACGATTTGCCATGACCGATATTATCGGGGATGATGATGTAATATTTGGAGGCATCGAGTGGCTGCCCCGCGCCGAACAGCTCGCCGGCAAAGGCTGATGACAGCATGCTCGCGCCCGAGCCGCCGGTGCCATGCAGCACCAGGACCGGCTGGCCGCTCGGCTCACCCACGGTTGTGTAGTGCAGCTTCAGCTCCGGCATGGTCTCGCCGGTGTGGAACTTGAAATCCCTGGCGATCCAGGCGCCCTGCTTCGGCGTCGGATAATCGGCCGCCCATGCGGATGTCGAGATGGCCGCCAACGAGACGGACAACAGGATGGCTGACAGCGCCGCGCAAGAAGCTTTCATGTCGATTTCCCCCGTGCGGCTCTGGTCGGCGGCCGCGTTGCGGCGGAACTTAGCAGAACTGTCCGGAAGGATGTAGGATTTCGTTTTCGCCGGTCGTCCTTGAGGGAAAGGTCAGGAGAGACTGCATGTGCCGCAACATCAAGACGCTGTTCAACTTCGAGCCGGAGGCGACCGAGGATGAGATCCACGCCAGCGCGCTCCAGTTCGTTCGAAAACTGTCTGGCTTCAACAAGCCGTCGCAGGCCAACGAGGCGGCCTTCGATCGTGCGGTGGCGGAGGTCTCGGAGGCTGCGCGAAAACTCCTGACGTCGCTGCACACCCATGCGCCGGCGCGTGATCGTGAGGTCGAAGCGGAAAAGGCCAAGGAACGTTCGCGGCTGCGGTTCGGTTAGGCGGCTCGAAGGTCCGTTCCGTGACCTGCCTCACGGTGACAACGGTCTCAGCGCGCGATGATGTTCGCCGGGCTTTTGACACCCCGGAGCACGACCATGAGCCGCCCCCTTCTTCCGCTGAAAGCAGGTGCCATCGTTTTCACGTTGCTGTGGACCGCGTGGATGACGTGGTGGAGCGGCTCGTTCTCGAGCGCGAACGTCGTGATCCTGGCCTTGTGCGGCGCAGCGGTCGGCTATCTCTGGTACCGCGCCATGCGCTGGCAGTTCGAGCGCATGGGCATGCTGCCGCGACGCGAGAATGGGACGAAATAGATTCGTCCGTCAGTCCTTGTGGCCGTGCTTCTTCTTTTTCTTCTTCTTCCTGTGATCGCCTTCGCTGTCCTCGTCTTCGTCATCGAGGGGCGCGTCGTCGGTCTCCTGCACCGCGGCTTCCAGCGCCTCGCGCTCGGCAGCCTCATGCTCGCGCTGGCGGCGGCGTTCGTCCCAGGCGTCGAGCAGCTGATCGAGCCACGGCAGCACCTGTTCGATCGACGGAAGTTGGCCCGGAGGTCCGGCTTCACCACGCGGGCCTTGCGGCCCCGCCGGCCCTTGCGGCCCGACAGGTCCCTGTGTCCCCGGCGCCCCGCGCGGTCCCGCTTCGCCCTGCTTGCCTTGCGGGCCGGGCTTGCCCAGCGGTCCGGGCTTCCCGATCGGCCCCGGCTTGCCCTGAGGTCCTGGCTTGCCACGCGCGCCATCCGGCCCGCGCTTGCCCGGATGACCCTGCGGTCCCGGCCGCCCCGGTTCGCCCTGCCGTCCGCGCGGTCCCTGAGGTCCCTGCCGTTTTTGTTCGTCTGCCACGCCGCTGCTCCCTCGACCGGAAGCAAGCTAATTAGCGGCGTTTGACGACAGCGGCAATTCCGCCCGGGCTCGCGCCTGGGCATGATCAACACCAATCGGCGGCACATCGCGCGCTAGTCGTGATAGGCCGGCACCTCTATGCCGGAGGCGGCATAGAGCCTGATCTTGTTGCGCAACGTGCGCACCGAGAGGCCGAGCACGCGTGAGGCGCGCGTGCGATTGCCGTCGCAGCGGGCGAGCGTCTGCAGCACGAGCTCACGCTCGACCTCGTCGACGGTCGCGCCGATCAGCAGCGGAACGATCTGGTTCGGTGAAAGGACATACGCGCCCGGTTCGGACGCAGCGACATGAACAGTGGTCATCGACACACTCCCCGATCAACGCCCGCTTCCGTCTTTGGAAGCGGATCGAGAACAAACGACCCCCAAGCCGTAGATCTACGGTGGGCGGGTTTGGTTAACGAAAGGTTAACAGCGGGCGATCGCACGAATTGACCTTGGGAATGCCGCCGCGCCGCCGCGATTGGCACGGATTGCATATTCCTGCGAGCATACCCCGCAAAGCAGGCATCCCTCCCGCTCACACCGTCCGGTATCCGCCATCCACCATCACGATCGTTCCCGTGACGTAGGCCGACATGTCCGACGCAAGGAAGATCGCGGGACCCACGATGTCCTCGGGCTTGCCGGTGCGCGCCAGCGGGGTGTGATCGACGAAAGCCTGCACCAGCGCCGGATTGGTCGCACGCACATTGGCGTTGATGTTAGTCTCGATGAAGCCCGGCCCGATTGCATTGACGCGCACGCCCTCCTTGCCGAGCTCGACCGCGAGCGCCTTGGTGAAGCCGAGCACGCCGTGTTTCGAGGTGGTGTAGGCCGCCGAGCTCGGCGTGCGCAGATGCACGAAGGACTGGATCGATCCGATATTGACGATGCGGCCCTTGGCTGCTCGCAAGGGCGCGAGGAACGCCTGCGTCATGTTGAAGACGCCGTTGAGGTTGAGCGAGATGATGTCATTCCAATCCTTCGCCACCGTCTCGGTATCGGCGGTGAAGGCGTTGCGGCGGGTGATGCCGGCATTGTTGACGAGGATCGAGACCTGCCCGACCTTGTCGGCGACTTGCCTGGCGAGCGCGAAGCAGTCGTCGCGTCTGGTGACGTCGAGTGCAAAGCTCTCGGCCTTGCCGCCGGACTTGCGGATCCCCTCGGCGGCTTCCGCGACCGTGTCGGCGTTGACGTCGAGCAGCACCACCTGCGCGCCCTCGCGGGCGTAGCCGGCCGCGATGGCCCGGCCGATGCCCGAACCGGCGCCCGTGATGACGGCGATATGGTTTGCGAGCAATGCCATGACAATTTCCTCCCGATTTCTTTTCGAAGTTTCATGAAAGGCTAACTCGAAATTAAGGGGTCGGAAACGGCGCCCTTGGCATACTGATCTTGATTGCTAAACGTTGCGCGCATGATGGAACGGCTCGAATCCTGGAAACTCGCACTCGAACGCCTGCGGTCGGTGGACGGCGCCGATTGGGCCGAGGCCGGACGGCTGGTGGCCGAGATCGCGCGGATGAGCACCGATACCATGCTGCGTCAGGCCGCCGAGCAGGCGCTTCCTGTGCTGCGCCAGGCCGTGGACAATGACGATCACAGCGTCACGCTGGCGGCACGGCGCCGTCTCGGCGTGGTGCTCGATGTCGTTCACGACCTGACCGCGCCGCGCTTCGGGCGCCGCAATGCTGCGCCGAAAAAATTGTCCAGCGAGGATCGTGCCCGCAAGGTGCTCGGCCTGCCGCTCGCGGTGCAGCTCACCTGCGAGGACATCAATCAGGCGTATCGCCGCGCCGCCAAGGGCATGCACCCCGACCAGGGCGGCAGCGCGGAAGCGTTCATCGACCTCGCCGCCGCGCGCGACCTCCTGATCCATCCCGGCGCGTACAAGGACGCGTGAGGGCTCATGTGCTATCCTGTAGCCCGGATGAGCGAAGCGACATCCGGGACGGGTCTAGCCCATGGTTTTGTATCGCAGAAATTTTCTTCCCGGCGGCACCTACTTTTTCACTGTAGCGCTCTTCGACCGCAGATCGACCATTTTGATTGAAAACGTTGGCGCCCTGCGTGATGCCTTCCGGGCCGCTCGCAGGGAGCGCCCGTTCGAGGTCGATGCGATCGTGATCCTTCCGGACCATTTGCATGTCGTCATGAGCCTCCCGCCGCATGACGCCGATTTCGCGGGACGTTGGCGAAGGATCGAGGGGCATTTCAGCAGCGCACTACTGCATGCGGGTATCGACGTAGCCCGCCACTCCAATGGAGAATTGGCTCTGTGGCAACGACGCTACTGGGAGCACACGGTTCGCGACGAAGATGATTTCGCCCGCCACGTGGATTACATTCACTTCAACCCCGTCAAGCATCGCTACGTCCAGCGCGTTTGTGATTGGCCGCATTCGTCCTTTCACCGATATGCGCGGGCGGGATTGCTCTCGGAAGACTGGGCGGGCGATGCCGGCGAAAGTGGGATTGCTTTCGGTGAGCGAGCCCAGGGAGGCTGACCGGGAATTCCCGAATATCGCTTCGCTCATCCGGGCTACGGACGTCAGACTTGGAGTCGGACGCTGGTGCGCCCCGGACAAGATGTGAGTGGGTCCGCCAACCGGCCAGGTTCAAAGCGTGTGCGCGGAAAATGCGTGACGTCGGCCGAAAAACCGGTGGTCCGTCCAAAAGAAAAGGGCGGTCCGCTTGCGCGATCCGCCCTTTGAAATCCGGTCTGTCGCCTCACGCCTAGAGCGTGCAGCGGCGCTCCGCGCGCAGCTTGATCTGGAGCTCCGAGGCGGCCGTGAAGGTCGGGAGCGGCTTGCTGACGACCTTGTAGGTCGACACGCCCCACTGGAACGGCTTG
>NZ_JADPJF010000098.1:18703-19685 GCF_023073295.1 Bradyrhizobium sp. 23
TTGAGGTCCTCGTTCCAGACCTGGCAAATGCCGGTGTTGTCCCAGCGGATCACGTAATAGCCGACTGCCGCAGAGGCCGGCACGGCGAACACGGAGGTGGCGATGCCGGCAACGGCACAAAGGGCGAGAACGCGACGCATGAAATATCTCCTGATGGGAACGTGAGAGAAAACTGGTGCGGCAAATCTGCGTGGCTGGCAAGCGGGGCGGCGACCGTTCACGGATATGTCAGCCGTTGGTCGGCTGTTCGGACGACCCTTATCCCTTGACTATCGCCTGACGATCACACGTCTAACTCTTGGCCAGCGACGCCACCGCCTCGATCTCGATCAGCATCTTCGGATCGGGCAGTGCGTGGATCACGCAGGTGGTGCGGGCAGGGTAGGGCGGCGGGCCGAAGGCGCCGGCATAGAGCGCGTTCATGGCGGCGACGTCGGAGGCGCGGGTCAGCAGCACGTTGACCTTGACGAGATCGCGGATCTCGGCGCCGGCCTCCGCCAGCACGCGCTTGATGTTGATGGCGACATTGGCGAACTGCGCCTCGAAGCCGTCGGGCAGCGCGCCGTTCGCGTCGAAGCCGGGAATGCCGGAGACGAACAGGAGATCGCCTGCGCGCGTGGCAAAGGACAGCGGCGGCGCCTTGACGTGCGGCGGGGGCGCGAAATGCTGGATCGGCATGGGATCACCTCGGATGGAGGGCTGGAAGCGCAAGCGTAGCGGCAGCTCGGGGCGCCTCCAACAAAAAACGCGAAAACAACCCCATGCACAGTAGGCATCTAGCAGGAATCATTGAGCTTTCTTTTTCACTTCGGGAAAAACAAAATAATCGTTGCTCCGTCGGGCAAAACAGGGGCAGAATGGCATGATGGCGGGTGAGCGTCTTGTCGCGCCAAACTCCGCCGTCATGCCCCGGCTCGACCGGGGCATCCAGTACGCCGCGGTTTCGGTTCACTATCGCTCTCTCTGGAATACTGGATCCCCC
>NZ_JADPJF010000098.1:19767-25944 GCF_023073295.1 Bradyrhizobium sp. 23
GGGCGATGACAGTTGGGTGTGTTGCTACAGACCGCGACTCGCGCCCATCCCATCATGTTGCCGCCCCGATCCATCGGATAGATTCCGCTCGTTCGATTCGTTTCCCTCCTTGAAGAATAGCCCCCGGAGACTCCCATGAAGTTCGCATCCACCCTCCGCGCCGCGCTGGTCGGCATTGCCGCGCTTGCCGGCCTCTCGACCTCGGCTCTGGCCGACGGCGGCACCGTGGTGCTGACGATCTACAAGGCGGGCTGGATCATCGGCGGCTCCGGCGGCTCGGGCGTGCTGAACTTCCGCGGCCGCGCCTATTCGCTCTCGACCGGCGGGCTCGACTACGGCCTCGTCTTCGGCGGCTCCAAGACCGTGCTGCGCGGCCGCGTCTCCAACATCAACCGGCCCTCCGACATCGCCGGCGTCTATGGCGCCGCCGGTGCGGGCATCGCAGTGGGCCGCGGCGCGCGTGCGATCGTGCTGACCAACCAGAAGGGCGCCGTGCTCGAGCTGTCCGGCACGCAGGTCGGCCTGATGGCGAATGCGGATCTGAGCGGGCTTGCGATCACGCTGCGGTAAGGCCGATGTCGTAGGGGGAAATGGGGCGCAAGCGCCGCGCCCACCATCTCTTCCCGACAATTCCGGCCGGGGTCGCTATACTCACGATCCCAGTGACCTCGGCAAGATGGGGATCCCATGGCGAGAGAGTTGGACGGCAAGGTGGCGGCCGTGACCGGGGCTGCGTCGGGCATCGGATTGGCCAGCACCGAGGCGATGCTGGCCGCCGGCGCGCGCGTGGTGATGGTCGACCGCGATGAGGCCGCGCTGAAGGCGCTCCGCGACAAGCACGGCGACGCGGTGATCCCGCTGCTCATCGATCTGCTGGACCCAAAAGACTGTGCAACGGTGCTGCCGCGCGTTCTGGAGCAGGCCGGCCAGCTCGATATCCTGCATGCGAATGCCGGGACGTATGTCGGTGGCGATCTGGTCGATGCCGACACCATGGCGATCGACCGGATGCTGAACCTGAATGTCAACGTCGTGATGAAGAACGTACACGACGTGCTGCCGCACATGATCGCGCGCGGGACCGGCGACATCATCGTCACGAGCTCGCTGGCGGCGCATTTTCCCACGCCATGGGAGCCGGTCTATGCGTCGTCCAAATGGGCGGTGAACTGCTTCGTCCAGACGGTGCGGCGCCAGGTCTTCAAGCACGGCATCCGCGTCGGCTCGATTTCGCCCGGTCCGGTCGTCAGCGCCTTGCTCGCGGACTGGCCGCCGGAGAAGCTGAAGGAAGCCAGGGACTCGGGAAGCCTGCTGGAGGCCGGCGACGTGGCTGAGGTCGTGATGTTCATGCTGACGCGGCCGCGCGGCATGACCATCCGCGACGTGGTGATGCTGCCGACCAATTTCGATCTTTAGGGCGCCAAGCGTGCCCCGGTGAACACCGCCAATTGCGCATCGAACGCCCGCCTGAACGCGGGCCGCGCTTCGCCGCGAGCCACATAGACGGCGATATCTGGATATTCGTCCAGCATGCCTGATGCGTTCAACCTGCGCAGCACTGTCACCATCATGAAGTCGCCGGCGCTGAACGCGCCGTCGAGCCAGTCGGCATCGCCGAGGCGACGGGCCAATTCGCCGAGCCTGACATGGACGCGATCCTGCAGCATGGGCAGCCGCTCCGCGTACCAGCTCTTGTCGCGCTCGAACAGCATGGCCATCCCGAGCTCGACGATCGGCGGCTCCAGCGTGCTCAGCGCTCGGCGATATGGAGCACGATCGCGCCGGACTCGAACAGGGCGAGATCGCCGTGCTCGTAGGTCGGAATCTGCCCGAATGGATGCAGGGCGAGATGCGCGGGTTCTTTCATCGCTTGGAACGAAACCAGACGCACGTCGTAAGGCTGGCCGACCTCTTCGAGCGCCCAGCGCACCCGCATGTCGCGGGCTTGCCCCTTGCCGCGGTCGGGCGAGCTTTCGAAGGCGGTGATGGTGGGGGGCATCGGGAGGGGCTCCGGGGTTGATCGCGTTTTGCGTTCGAAGGACGAATGGAATGAGTGGATTCCGACAGGTTAATGCGTTTTCGTGGACCCCGTAGGCCGCATGAGCGATAGCGATATGCGGGGCAGCTGCCGGCCCCGGATGTCGCTGTCGCTCATCCGGGCTACAAGAAAATCCCGCCGCCGCTGTCGGAACGTCCCTACCTGCCACGTCCTTGGAACATCGGCGCGCCGCCGCGCGCCCGCCCGAGGCGAAAGGATATCCGTTCATGACCTCCATCACGCCGTTTCTCTGGTTCGACAACAACGTGCCGGCGGCCGTCGCCTTCTACAAATCGGTGTTTCCCAACGCCAAGGTTGAGACCGTCAGCGACTTCATGGCGGTGTTCGAGCTCGAAGGCCAGCGCTTCAACGCGCTCAACGGGGGCCCGCAATACAAGTTCAACGAAGCGGTGTCGTTCTTCATCAGCGTGGAGACGCAAGCGGAAGTCGATTATTTCTGGGACAGGCTCACCGCCGACGGCGGCGAAGAATCCCGCTGCGGCTGGCTCAAGGACAGGTTCGGGCTGTCCTGGCAGGTGATCCCATCAGCGCTCGGCCGCTACCTCGGCGACCCCGACCGCAGCAAGGCGAACCGCGTCATGCAGGCGATGATGCAGATGAGAAAGATCGTGATTGCGGATTTGGATAGGGCGTATGCTGGGTGAGGCAGGTGCCCGTGCCCCGGACGCAGCGCATCGCGCCGCTCTTCGCGGCGTGGTGCGCTGCAGAGCCGGGGCCCATGCCGCATCCGTGCCGGAGCTTCTGGGTCCCGGGTCTGCGCTTCGCTTGCCCGGGACACGCGAGCAGGCCAAAGCGGGGACACTCTCGACTATTCCGTTGCAGCGATCCACGCCGCAAGCTCGCGCCACGGCTCCAGCGTCCAATGCCCGGACGCCGCGCCGGACGGCGAGGGCAGCACGAACATCTCGGGCAGACTCTCATCCCGCAGCTGCCGCCCCAGCGCAATCCCGCTTGACGGCCTGCCATAAAACAAGCTCGCCGCCTTCTTGCTCGTGAACGCAATTGTCCTTGGCTGATACTTTTCGATCTTGGCCCTGAACCCCGGCACGTCGATCGTCTCCGCCGCGATCTGGTGATCCATCCCGGCGCCCGATTTGGAAAGATCGGTGAAGCCGATCCCGAGATCGAGCAAGCTTGCGAACTGGCCCGGCTGATAGCGCCGCGGCGTGATCCCGGCCTCATGAATCGCGCGCCAGAAGCGGTTTCCGGGATGGGCGTAATAGTGCCCGAGCTCGGCCGACCGCGTCGAGGCGGCGGTGCCGACGAAGACGAGACGGAGGTTGGGAAGGAGCTGGTCGGGGAGGCGGTGAGGGGATGTATCCGGCACGTCAATTATCCGCGGCTGTAGCCCGCATGAACGGAGTGATATGCGGGGCGGCAAAGACCCGGATGTCGCTGCGCTCATCCGGGCTACGCTTGCCCGCGCTAGTCCGATTTGCGCGTCACACGCACCGCCCGAGCCGCATCTAACTCATAAACTCCGTCGGTGCAGTGGTCTGTCAAAAGATCGAGGCTGAATGATACCCAAGAGTCTCCAATTGCAGACCATGCTTCGCCGGTAAGTTTGGTTTCGTGGACATTGATACTGCGGAAGCTATCCCACGAAATCCGCGGACTAATCCATCACAGGTCATCTGACCGAACCGCGCTAAAATCGACCAACCCTTGGAAAACCACCAGTCCAAGAGCCGGTACCGCAATCACTTGTCCGGTGTCACTTGCAATGCGATCTCGAATGGCGTGGTGTTCCGGATCGATAATGCAAGTATCGCCACACGCGACAACGATCACGTCCCTTCCGTTGGGATGATCGAGCACAGTGGTGCAATCGAAGATGCCTCCCACGAAATTGCCGATCCATGGATCGGAACCCTTGGGATAGAAGCGGACAACCAAACCTTCCCGAAATTCGCGCTCACCGTGTCCGGTCAAAGAGATGGCCGGAGGTCCGTACGGTGGTAGTCCTGGTAGTATTTCAGACCGCATGGGCCGTTCGCATTGCGTTTCCAACTTTGGGGGCGACGATCGTCGCCCCCAAAGTTCGCACGGGCCCGCTCACAACACCCGATTGCTCTCCTTCACCTTCTCCGCATCCAGATACAAGTTCTCGCCCATCTCCTTGAACTTCGCGCTCATCTTAGCCATGCCGTCCTCGGCGGTGCCGCTCATCGACATGCCCACGCCGTTCGGGTCGTTCAGCGTCGCGGCGTAGTCGCGGACGTCCTGCGTGATCTTCATCGAGCAGAATTTTGGGCCGCACATCGAGCAGAAATGCGCGACCTTGTGGGCTTCCTTCGGCAGGGTCTCGTCGTGGAAGTTCTTGGCGGTCTCGGGGTCGAGGCCGAGGTTGAACTGGTCGCTCCAGCGGAAGTCGAAACGGGCGCGGGAGAGCGCGTCGTCGCGCAGCTGGGCTGCCGGGTGACCCTTGGCGAGATCGGAGGCGTGGGCGGCGATCTTGTAGGTGATGACGCCGACCTTGACGTCGTTGCGATCGGGCAGGCCGAGATGCTCCTTCGGCGTGACGTAGCAGAGCATGGCGCAGCCGAACCAGCCGATCATGGCGGCGCCGATGCCCGAGGTGATGTGGTCGTAGCCCGGCGCGATGTCGGTGGTCAGGGGCCCGAGGGTGTAGAACGGCGCTTCGCCGCATTCCTTGAGCTGCTTGTCCATGTTGATCTTGATCTTGTGCATCGGCACGTGGCCGGGGCCTTCGATCATGACCTGGCAGCCCTTGTCCCACGCGATCTTGGTGAGTTCTCCGAGCGTCTCCAATTCGGCGAATTGCGCGCGATCGTTGGCATCGGCGATCGAGCCCGGACGCAGGCCGTCGCCGAGCGAGAACGAGACGTCATACTTGCGCATGAGATCGCAGATCTCGTCGAAATGGGTGTAGAGGAAGCTTTCCTTGTGATGCGCCAGGCACCACTTGGCCATGATCGAGCCGCCGCGCGACACGATGCCGGTGACGCGGTTGGCGGTGAGGTGGATGTATTGCAGGCGCACGCCGGCGTGGATGGTGAAATAGTCGACGCCCTGCTCGCACTGCTCGATCAGCGTGTCCTTGTAGAGCTCCCAGGTCAGCTTGACCGGATCGCCGTCGCACTTCTCCAGCGCCTGATAGATCGGAACGGTGCCGATCGGCACCGGCGCGTTGCGCAAAATCCATTCGCGGGTGGTGTGGATGTTGCGCCCGGTCGAGAGGTCCATCACGGTATCGGCGCCCCAGCGGATCGCCCACACCATCTTCTCAACCTCTTCCTCGACCGATGACGTCACCGCCGAGTTGCCGATATTGGCGTTGATCTTGGTCAGGAAGTTGCGGCCGATGATCATTGGCTCGAGTTCGGCGTGGTTGATGTTGCAGGGGATGATGGCACGTCCCCGCGCGATCTCGCTGCGGACGAACTCCGGGGTGATGAAGGCGGGCACTTCCGCGCCAAAGCTTTCGCCGTCGGCAAGGGCTGCTTCCGCACGCTCGAGCTGCTCCTTGCGGCCGAGATTTTCGCGTGCCGCGACGTAGATCATCTCCTTGGTGATGATGCCGGCACGGGCGAATTCGAGCTGCGTAATCTTGTGGCCGTCGCGGCCGCGCAGCGGCTGGTGATAGGCCGAGAAGGCGCGCGCGGCCTTGTCGGTGGAGACGCTGCCATTGTCCTCCGGCTTGATCTGCCGGCCCTGATATTCCTCGACGCCGCCGCGCTCCAGCACCCAGGCCTTGCGGCCGCGCGCCAGACCGGCGTTGACGTCGATGGTCACGCTAGGGTCGGTGTAGGGGCCGGAGGTGTCGTACACCGGCAGGTTCGGTTCGCCGGCGCCTTCGGACAGGATGATCTCGCGCAGCGGCACGCGCAGGTCGGGCGCGGCATCGGGCGAGGCGAAGATTTTTCGCGACGAGGGCAGCGGGCCGGTGGTGACGGCGGGGACGGTCTTGTCGGGATTGGAGCGGATGTTCATGGGATCCTCCGGTTTAATTCGTTGATGTCGCTATGCGAGAGGCAAATTCGGCTGTCATCCCCGCCTAGTGCGCAATTGCGCACGGGAGCGGGGATCCAGTACTCCGAGACGGTGCGGCTCAAGCCGAGAAGCCGCGGCGTACGGGATCGCCCGGTCGAGCCGGG
>NZ_JADPJF010000098.1:26031-27559 GCF_023073295.1 Bradyrhizobium sp. 23
TGCGGGGTGAGAGAGTGAGGCGCATCACGCCGCCTCCGCGGACAGGCCGAGCCATTGCCGCACCCGCGCATCCGGGTCGGCATTCTGGGTGACGTCGCTGACGACGGCGATGGAATCCGCGCCCGCGGCAAAGATCTCCGCGGCGTGCTCGAACTTGATGCCGCCGATCGCGACCAGCGGGATGTGGCCTACGCGCTTCTTCCATTCCGTGATCTTCGGAATGCCCTGCGGTTCGAAACGCATCGATTTGAGCGTGGTGAAGAAGATCGGGCCCAGCGCGACATAGTCGGGCTCGGCGGCAAGCGCGGTGTCCAGCTCCGCATCGTCGTGGGTGGAGACGCCGAGCGACAAGCCGGCCTCGCGGATGGCAGCGAGGTCGGCGTCGGCAAGGTCCTCCTGGCCGAGATGCAGATATTTTGCGCCGGCGACGATCGCCGCGCGCCAATAGTCGTTGACGACGAGCTTGGCTTGCGTGCCCGCGGTGATCGCCAGCGCGTCGGTGACCATCTGCAGCGATTGCGAGTCGTCGAGGTCCTTTGCGCGCAGCTGGATGGTGCCGACGCCGAGCTTGGTCAGGCGCTCGACCCAGGCGAGGCTGTCGACGACGGGATAAAAGCGATCAGGATACGGCATGCCAGAACGGTGTCCCAACGACAGGGGTGGAAGGGGAGGCGAAATCGCGGGCGTTCATCAGCCCGGCCTCAAAAGCGGTGCGGCCGGCCTCGACGCCGAGGCGGAAGGCGTTGGCCATCGCGACGGGATCGGCGGCCTTGGCGATGGCGGTGTTGAGCAGCACGGCGTCGTAGCCGAGTTCGAGCGCCGCGGCCGCATGCGACGGCGCGCCGATGCCGGCGTCGACCACCAGCGTGATATCGGGCAGCCGCTCGCGCATCAGCTTGAGCGCGTCACGGTTGGTGATGCCTTTTGCGCTGCCGATCGGCGCCGCCCACGGCATCACCACCTTGCAGCCGGCATCGACCAGGCGGTTCGCGATCGAGAGATCCTCGGTGCAATAGGGGAACACCTCAAAACCGTCCTTGATCAGGATGGTCGCGGCTTCGACCAGGCCGACCACGTCGGGCTGCAGCGTGTCGTTGTCGGCGATGACTTCGAGCTTGATCCAGGATGTGCCGAACAATTCGCGCGCGAGCTTGGCCGTCGTCACCGCCTCGCGCACGCTGCGGCAGCCGGCGGTGTTCGGCAGCACCGTGACGTCGAGCTCGCGGATCAGATTCCAGAACGCATCGCCGGTCTTGCCGCCGGCGGATTCGCGCCGCAGCGACACCGTGACGATGTTCGAGCCCGAGGCGCGGATCGCCGACTGCATGATCGCAGGCGAGGGATAGAGCGCGCTGCCGATCAGGAGGCGGGAGGGGAAGGTTTTGCCGTAGAAGGTCACCATGGGGTGTCTCTCCAAATGACACTGTCATCCCCGCCTAGTGCGCAAATTGCGCACGGGGGGCGGGGATCCAGTATTCCAGAGGCGGTGCGGTTAGAACCGAGACGCCGCGGCGTACTGGATCCCCCC
>NZ_JADPJF010000098.1:27647-36377 GCF_023073295.1 Bradyrhizobium sp. 23
GATGACAGCTGAGTGTTCGGCGAGCGCGCCATCATCATCACCCTCCCTGCCGCGGCGTGATGATCTCGATCTCGTCGCCGGGCTTCAGCGCCGTCTCGGCCCAGCGGCTCTTCGGCACGACGTCGTAGTTGAGCGCGATCGCGAAATGGGTGCCCTCGTAGTCGAGCTCGCTGAGCAGCGCGTCGACGCTGGCCGAATTCACCTCGCGCTGCTCGCCGTTCACGATCACGCGCATTGCATCACCTCATTGTCGATCTGGCCGCGCTCGACAAAGCCAAGCGTCAGCTCGGCCAGCGCCGGGGCGATCAGGAAGCCGTGACGGTAGAGGCCGTTCACGCTGATCGTGTTGCCGCGAATGCCGATGCGCGGCAGATTGTCGGGAAAAGCGGGGCGCAGGCCGGAGCCGAATTCGACGATGCGGGCCTCGCCGAAGGCGGGATGCACGGCATAGGCCGCGCCCAACAGCTCCAGCGCCGAGCGGACGCTGACGCCGGTGTCCTCGGCCTCGATCGAGGTCGCGCCGAGCATGAACAGATTGTCCTCGCGCGGGATCACATAGAGCGGCCAGCGCGGATGGATCAGCCGCACCGGCCGCGCAAGCTGCACCTCGCTGGTCTCGATCAGGATCATCTCGCCCTTGACGCCGCGCAAGCCGGGCTGCTCGTCGCGCGCAGCAAGGCCGCGGCAGTCGATCACGATGCCTTCAGGATCAAGTTTTGCGAGTTCGGCCGCGGCGACGTCGCTTTCGAACTTGATGGTGCCGCCGGCGGCGCGGATGCGCTCGTGCAGTTTCGGGAGCACGCGGCGCGGCTCGACATGGCCCTCGGTCGGAAAGAACAGCGCGTCGCGGAAGCGGCCTTCGAGCGAGGGCTCGAGCTCGGCAAGGCCGGCGGCATCGAGCCGGCGATGGCCCTCGGTCATCCGGGCAAAACGCTCGAAGTCGCTGCGCTCGCGCGGGTGGGCGACGACCAGCGAGCCGTTGAAGGGCGTGTCGGGCAGCTCGCGCCGCCAGATGTCGAGCGAGCGCAGGCCGAGCCTGGAGATGATCGGTTCGGAAACTTCCGCCTCGCAATAGGGCGCGAGCATGCCGCCGGCCCAATGGCTGGTGGCATCGGTCATGTCGGCGTCACCGCGCTCGTGCAAGGTGACGGCGTGGCCGGCCTGCGCGAACAGCAAGGCCTGCCAGGCGCCTGCGATGCCTGCGCCGATGATGGATACCGGGGAATCCGGTCGCTTGGTCGTCTGCAACATCCCTGTCCCTTCGCCGGCATGACCCGGATCAGGTTCAAAGGGTCACCGCGGTCCTGGGCGGATTTGCCCATTTAGCGGTATCTCAGCTCCTCCTCGGAGCACCCCTCGGAACGGCTCTAATGTATGCCAGCAGGGCAGGGTGGTCAACGCGCTTGGGCGGGAACCGCGCTTACCTGGGCGCCTGCGCCCGGGCGTTGCGGACGCGCTGGGCGAGCTTCCTGTGCGGCGCGGCGCCGAATATCGGCTGCGGATTGCCGTTCGGCTCGAGCCAAGGGGCGCCCATATTGGCCTCGCTCGTATTGGCGACCTGCACGGCCTCCTGCCGCTGCCGCTTTGCGGCGTAGTAATAGCCGCCGGCGAAATAACGCACGGCGCGGGCGTGATCGCCATTGGCGGCGTGATAGGCGCCGGCGAGATATTTCACGGCATAGGTGAGGTTGGTATTGGGATCGCGCAGGCCGGCGGCGTCGCCGGTGTAGCCGACCCCGCGCGCGGTCGCGAGCTTGATCTGCATCAGCCCGATGGTGCCGCCATGGCCGACCAGGCCGGGCTGATAGCGGCTTTCGCGCATGATGACGCGATGCACCAGCGCCTCCGGCACGCCGTTGGCGCGGGCATGGGCCGCGACCATCTCGGCGTACTCCGCTTGGCCCGCGAATGCGGCCTGTGGCAACGTCAGTCCGGCCGCGAGCAGCGCGGCGACATGTAAAATTTTCATCAAATGTTCCTCGGCACCGCTCACCTGCGCCCGCTCGCGTTAGGCCCCGCGAACGCGGCGATGATGTGGCGAAACGCCTCCGATTACGTTTTTGCAGCGCAGAGCCGTCATTCGGACGCAAGGCCGGCGTAGGGCTTGTCATGCAGACGAAGCCGTCATTCGCGACAGCGGGCCTGTCTATTCGCGTGCGGGCCCGAAAGCGAGTAAGAGAGCGGCGCAAATCGGGAGAGGTGCCATGACAAAAGCAAACGTGGTGAAGGCACACATCGGCGACATTCCCAGGCAAAATCCCTGTGCGCAATGCGGCGCGCCGATCCCCCAACCTGATTGGATCGAGGCGGGCGACGGACGCATCTCCTATCTTTGGACATGCCGTGCTTGCAATTATCGCTTCGAGGCGGTTGCGATTTTTGATGAGGGAGCCGTCGCGCACCCGCCGCTTGCGGCCTGAGGTTTAGTCTTCGGGCCTGATCTTTTCGGAAAACCGCTGCACACTTTGCGCTGGCGCGACCCTTCGGGTCCGGATCATGGCTTAAGCCGCAAGCTGCGGCTGCTGCCGTACCGGCAATTGCATCCGCACGATCGGCCCATGCGGCTCCGGGTCGTGCAGCGACAGCTCGCCGCCGTGGGCGATCGCGATCGCGCGCGCCGCATGAATTTATCCACGAAATCGTGCGCTGCGAAATGTTCCTGAGTGACTTAGGAACAATTGAACGCAGCCCAGATGCTCGCGCAGCACGCGACGAAATTGCAGCACGCGCGGAACTGGGACTGATCCGAGCTGTTTTCTCCGCACAAGTTTTCTGCTGAAGGAGAGGACAATATGTTGATGAAATCGATCGCGGCCGGTCTTGCCGGTACCGCACTGCTCGCAACCGTTGCGTTCGCGCAAAATCCGACCGCCACCACCGACAAGGCGCCGGCTGCCGCGGCGACGACGACCACCACGACCGCGTCGGGACAGTGGCGTACGTCCAAGATGGACGGCATCAAGGTCTATAACGACGCCAATGAGAACATCGGCTCGATCAACGATCTGCTGATGGACAAGAGCGGTAACATCAAGATCGCTGTGATCGGCGTCGGCGGCTTCCTCGGCCTGGGCGAGCATCTGGTTGCGGTGCCCTTTGAGAAGCTGAAATTCGTCAACGAGGCGGTTGCCTACACCGGCGCTGCCGGGAACAGCCCGAACAGCGCAGCCAACCGGCCCGCGGCGACTACCACGACGGGTGCCGCGACCGGCACCGACAACAAGCCCGCGACGACAACGACGGCCACGTCCGCGTCGAAATGGTATCCGGACCACGCCGTGTTCAATGCGAGCAAGGACGAGCTGAAGAACATGCCCGAGTTCAAATACTCGGAGTAACGCGGCTCTGAACGGCTAAACGAAGCGCGCCCGGTTTTTGCCGGGCGCGCTGTCGTGCTCTTCCCAACCTCTCCCCGCAAGCGGGAAGAGGGAGAAGAACTTCAGTGCGTCACCAGCGGGCAGCCGCCCTTGTCGAGCGGACGGAAGGCCTCGTCGCCGGGCACGGTGGCGATCAGCTTGTAGAGGTCCCACTCGCCCTTGGAGTCCTCGGGCTTCTTGACCTCGAACAGATACATGTCGTGGACCATGCGGCCGTCGATGCGGATCTTGCCGTTCTTGGCGAAGAAGTCGTTGACCGGTGTCTTGCGCATCTGCTCCATCACCTTCGGTGCCTCGTCGGTCTTGATGGCGTCGATCGCCTTCAGGTAATGCATGGTCGCGGAATAGAGCCCCGCCTGGATCATGGTCGGCATGTGACCGACCTTCTCGTTGAAGCGCTTGGAGAAGGCGCGCGTCTCCTCGTTGGTGTCCCAGTAGAACGCGTCGGTGATGATCAGGCCTTGCGTCGACTTGATGCCGAGCGAATGAACGTCGGTGATCTCCATGAGCAAGGCGATCATCTTCTGGCCGCCCTCCGTCAGGCCGAACTCGGCCGCCTGTTTCAGCGCATTGGTGGTGTCGCCGCCGGCATTGGCCAGTGCGACCACCTTGGCCTTGGAGGCCTGGGCCTGGAGCAGGAAGGAGGAGAAGTCCGACGAGTTGAGCGGATGGCGGACCTCGCCGAGCACCTTGCCGCCGCTCTCCTTGACGACGTTGGCGGCGTCGCGCTGCAGCGCCATGCCGAAGGCGTAGTCGGCGGTGACGAAGAACCAGGTGTCCTCGCCGCGCTTGACCATCGCCTTGCCGGCGACGTTCGACAGCGCATAGGTGTCGTAGGTCCAGTGCACCGTGTTGGGCGAGCAGGCGACGCCCGTGATATCGGATGAGCCGCCGCCGGAATTGATGTGGATCTTGTTCTTCTCGCGCGTCAACGCCGAGATCGGCAGCGCCACCGACGAGGTCGGCACGTCGAAGATCGCGTCGACCTTGTCGTTGTCGTACCAGTTGCGGGCGATGTTGACGCCGACGTCGGGCTTGTTCTGGTGATCGGCGGAGACCACCTGCACGGGCTTGCCCGCGACTTTGGCACCGTAATCGGCGACCGCCATCTCCACGGCGGCGAGCGAGCCCTTGCCGGTCGCGTCCGCATAGAGGCTCGACATGTCCGTGAGCACGCCGATCTTGACGACGTCGTCGGAAATCTGCGCCTGGGCGGCGCCTGACGTGGCGGCGAGCGCGAGACCGGCCGCGATCGCGGCGATGAGCTTTTGCATTTTGTTTCTCCCTCAGCGTTGTTGTTTGGGTTTTGTTGCGGGGACCGTTCTAACGACAATCTGTCCCCGGAGCAAAGCCCGAGAATGCGCGAGGAGGGTTGAGAAATAAGCAGGGCGCGGCAGTGTTTTCACCCTCTCCCCGGGAGAAGGAAGAAGCTCACGCGCTGCTGCCCTTGAGCCGTTCGTTGCGCCGGCGCAGGCCTTCCAGGGTGGCGAGCAGGATGACCGAGACCGTCGTCAGGATCACCGCTGCCGCCGTGATGGTCGGGCTGATGTTCTCGCGGATGCCGCTGAACATCTCGCGCGGCAGGGTGCGCTGCTCGGGACCTGCCATGAACAGCACGATCACCACCTCATCGAAGCTGGTCGCGAAGGCGAACAGGGCCCCCGATGCCACGCCGGGCAGGATCAGCGGCAGGATCACGCGGCGGAAGGCGTCAAGCGGCGAGGCACCGAGCGAGGCGGCAGCGCGGGCCAGATTGGTGTCGAAGCTCTGCAGCGTCGCGCCGACCGTGATGACGACGAAGGGCGTCGCCAGCGCGGTGTGGGCCAGGATCAAGCCGAGATAGCTGCCGGTCAATCCGATCGGCGCGAAGAAGAAATAGAGACCGACCGCGGTGATGACCCCGGGCACGACGACCGGCGACAGCACGAAGGCCAGCACGAGCGGCTTGAACCGGCTCTTCCACTGCGCCAGCCCTAACGCCGCCAGCGTGCCGAGCACCATCGACAGCAGGGTCGAGGCGACACCGATGATCATGCTGTTCTTCAGCGAATTCATCCAGCGCGGCGAATTGATGAAGTCGTCGTACCAGCGCAGCGAGAGGCCCGGCAGCGGATAGGTGAGGTACGAGCCCGAGCTGAACGACAGCGGCATGATCGCAAGGATCGGCGCAATCAGGAAGATGAACACCAGCGTGGAGATCACGATGGTCGCGGTCCACGCAATGCGCTGGCTCGGCGTGCGGATGGAGGAATTGTCGCTCAATTCTTCATCCCTCCCGTGACCTGCTGTCCCTGCACCAGCTTTCCGTAGACGAGCGCGAGCAGAATAGTGGCGAGCAGCAGCACCGCACCCAGTGCCGAAGCAAGGCCCCAATTGGCCGTCTCGGTCGTGTAGAGCGCGATGAAGTAGCTGATCATCTGATCGGCGGCGCCCCCGACGAGTGCTGGCGTGATGTAATAGCCGAGCGCCAGGATGAAAACGAGCAGGCTTCCCGCGCCGATGCCGGGCAGCGTCTGAGGCAGGTAGATCCGCAGGAAGGCGGTGAGCGGCGGCGCGCCGAGCGAGGCGGCGGCACGCATGTAAGCAGGCGAGATCGCCTTCATGCTGCTGTACAGCGGCAGGATCATGAACGGCAGGAGAACGTGGGTCATGGCCACGCAGACACCAAAGCGGTTGTAGATCAGGCGCAATGGCTCGTCGATGATGCCAAGCCAGAGCAGGCTGTCGTTCACGACGCCTTTGCCCTGCAACAGAACGATCCAGGCGCAGGTGCGGACCAGAAGCGACGTCCAGAACGGCAGCAGGACGAAGATCATCAGCAAATTCGACCGGCCGGGCGGCAGCGCCGCCAGCAGGTAGGCGACCGGGAAGCCAAGGATCAGGCACAGCACCGTGACACTGAGGCTGATGAGGAAGGTGCGGACGAAAACGTCGCGGTAGATGGCCTGATCGGGCGGAGCTGCGACAATCGCGCCGTCCACGTTCCGCGTCAGATCGAGCGCCGACAAAAGATAGAAGCCGGTCACGGGGCCACTGGCGTCCTTGATCGTGGTCCAGGTGGCGCGTTCGCGCCAGGCCGGGTTGATCTTGCCCAGCGTCTCCCTCGCCGTGCCGGGCTCGGGCGCAGTCTTCAGATTGCGTGCGGTGCTGGTCAGGATCGTGCGGAAGCCGTTCAGTGCGTAGTTGAGCCGCTTGGCCGCAATCGCAATGGTGCCGGAATCGCGCGCCGCCATGATGTCGCCCGCCAGCGCCGCGTAGGCCTTTTCGTCCGGCAGATCCCTGCCGTCCCAACTGGCGAGAGCCGCGATGGTCTGAGGCAGAACCAGACGCACCTCGCGGTCATCGACGGCACGCCACAGCATGCCGGCGATGGGCCCAGCGAAGGTGAAGAGCAGGAAGACGAGAAGCGGCAGAACCAGCGCCAATGCTTTGACCTGGCGTGCTCGCTCCGCCCGCCGCAATCGGCGCTTGAGCGGCACCTCGGTCGGGCCATGGGCGCCGGTCAAGAGCGCATCCGTCATTGGTCTAACCTTGGGTCGAGCTTTGTGGGGACGCTATTTCGCGGCCCATTTGTTGAAGCGCTCGGTCAGGCGGTCGATGTTCTCGAGCCAAAAGGCAACATTGATCTCCACCGCATTCTTGATGTTGTCAGGCGCTGTCGGCAGGTCCTTCAGAACAGCAGGCGCGAGCAGGGCGGCTGCGTCCTTGTTCGAGGTGCCATAAGCAATGTTCTCCGACAGTTTCGACTGGTTCTCAGCCTTGCCGACGAAGTCCAGGAACTTGTAGGCCGCGTCCTTGTTCGGGCTGCCTTTCAGGATCACCCAAGTGTCGAGGGTGAAGAGCGCTCCGTCCCAGACCATGCCAAAATTCTTCTTCTCGTTCTTGTTCGCGGTGTCGATGCGGCCATTGTAGACCGAGGTCATTGCCACCTCGCCGGAGGCGAGCAATTGCGGCGGCTGAGCGCCGGCCTTCCACCAGACGATGTCGCCCTTGATGGTGTCCAGCTTCTTGAACGCGCGCTCGACGCCCTCGTCGGTCGCCAGCACCTTGTAGACGTCCTTTGGCGCGACGCCGTCGGCCATGAGGGCGATCTCCAGCGTGGTCTTCGGCCCCTGACGCAGGGCACGCTTGCCCGGGATCTTCTTGGTGTCGAAGAAGTCGGCCCAGCCCTTCGGGGCCTCCTTGAGCTTGTCCTTGTCGTAGCCGAGAACGAAATCGTAGAGGATGGCGCCGACGCCGCAAGGATTGACCGACGGTGGGATATAGGCGGCCTCGCCGCCGATCTTCGAATAGTCGAGCTTTTCGAACAGGCCTTCCTCGCAGCCAACCGCCAGCTCGTCGCTCTCGACCTGGACGACGTCCCAGGTGGCGGCACCACCCTGCACCTTGGCGCGCAACACGCCGACGCCGCCGTCCCAGGACTCGTCATTCAAGGGAACACCGGTCGCTTTCTTGAACGGCTCGAAATAGACCTTCTTCTGGGCATCCTGATAGGCGCCGCCCCACGACACAACGGTGAGGTCACGCGCCTGCGCGACCGTGGCCAGCGTCGCGCTGGCGGTGAATGCCGCGGCCAAACCCAGAATAATCTTGCGCTTCAGCATGGTCTTTGTTCCTTCTTCTTCACGTGACTTGCGTTGAGCTTGGTTGGTCCAGGTCCGCCCACCTTGGAGCGATGCTGCATGGTCGGATCAGACGGGATCGAGGGCCAGGCAGTCCTCCGGGCGGAAGGTGATGAACACGTCATCGCCAGGTCTCAGGCGGCCAGCTGTAAGGCTGCCAGCTCTCAGGCTGTCATGTGTCCCCGGCTGAAGCTTGACCATGAACTCCTTGTTGTCGGCGACGTCGAGCACGGCCAGCGCGTGGTCGCCGAGGTAGATGGTGTTCTGCACCTTGGCCGGCAGTCGGTTCGGTTCGTCGCTGGAGATGCCATCCGGGATGATGGCGATCCGCTCCGGCCGCACCGACAGCGAGGTCGATGCGCCCGCGCCTGATACGTTGACCGCTCGTGCGGTCACGGCGCCGCCGCCCGCCAGCACAACGCGGCAATATTGTTTCTCGACCGTCTCGACGGTGCCGGAAAGCACGTTGTTCTCGCCGATGAAATGGGCGACGAAGCTGTTCACCGGATGCTCATACAGCGCGTCGGGCCTGTCGATCTGCTGCACGATGCCATCGTTGAACACGGCGATGCGGTCCGACATGGTGAGCGCTTCACTTTGATCGTGGGTGACATAGACGACGGTGATGCCCATGGTCTCGTGCAGCTGCTTGATCTCCAGTTGCATCTGCTCCCGCAGGCGCTTGTCTAGGGCGCCCAGCGGCTCGTCCATCAGCACGAGTTGCGGATTGA
>NZ_JADPJF010000098.1:36455-38516 GCF_023073295.1 Bradyrhizobium sp. 23
AAACCAGCGCGCGGGCCAGCGCCACGCGCTGCTGTTGACCGCCGGACAGCTGCCCGGGCCGCCGCTGCGCCAGAGTTTCCATCTTGATCATGCGCAATGCCGCTTTGACACGATCCTGCGCTTCGGCCTTGTTCGTGTTGCGAACGGAGAGCGGGAAGGCGATATTCTCCGCAATCGTCAGGTGCGGAAACAGGGCATAATTCTGGAACACCATGCCGATGTCGCGCTTGTGTGCCGGCACGTTCTTGATCGGTCGGTCCGCGAGGAAGATCTCGCCATGGGTCGGAACCTCGAAACCCGCCAGCATCATCAGGGTGGTCGTCTTGCCCGAGCCCGACGGACCAAGCAGGGTGACGAACTCGCCCTTCCTGATGTCGAGATCGAGGTTTTTCACCACGAGGTGCTCGCCATCATAGGTCTTCTGAATGCCGGAAAAGCGCACCAGCGCCGGCGCAGGCGTAACCATGCCGGCTTCCATGTCGTCCTCGCGTTGTCAGCCACAGTGCTGTCAGCACCCCGTCCCCGGGGTGCGAGGAACAGCTTAGCATCGTCCGACCAGATTGCCAGCGGCGCAAGCGACTGCGCGCACGGACCCGTCGGGAAAAGGGGCGCGCTACATCCCCGACAGCTTCGTCACGGATACATTCAGCGAGCCCCCGGCTTCCGCGATCACGCGCAGCGTCTTGGAGTCGAAGGCGATGTCGGCGAGGCTCAGGCTGTCGATCTTCGCTTCGACCTTGATGCCATCCTCGTTCTTCTGATAGTCGGCGATCGCGGCGGCGATCTTCTCGCGTGCGTTGGCGGCAATCGGCTTCAGATCGACCGTCGCTTTCTGCACCAGCGCCTGCTGCATCTGCGGCACCACCGCGCGCGCCGCGGCACCCAGCAGGCCGAAGGCCGCCTCGGATTCCACGGCGAGCTGGATGTCGGCGAGCCGCAGCGTCTGCTGCGCCTGGTCGAGCATCGGCCGGCCCCAGATGTGCACGGTCGCTTCGGCGCCGAGACCAAGCCAGCTCTTCTTCTCCTTGGCGCGCACCAGCAGCGAGATCAGGAGGCGCTCGCCCGACGGGATCACGTTGACGCTCTTGACGGTGACATCGACCGGGCCGGAGCCGTCCTCGGGATAGGTGTGGCCGACCATCTGCGCCGCGATGAGCTTGTTGATCTCGGTGAAGGGCACGTCGATCGGCACGCCAATGTTCACACCGGTGCCGGTCGGCGGCACGATCGAGATCTTGTCGGGGAACGGGCAGTCGGGCTTGGTCGGCGTCGAGATCACGCGCGTCTCGAGCTCGAGGCCAAGCAGCAGCGTCACGTTCTGTGCGTCGACGCGCGGCTGTGCCGCGATGGCGCGGGTCGGCTTCATCTCGAGCCAAAGCGGCGGCAGCGCGGCGGAAGACCCCGAGCCTTGCAGCGGGATCGAGCGGCAGGCCTTGGCCCATTGCAGCTTCGCGTTGTCCCGCAAGGTCGGATCGTTGCGCATGCGTTCGGAGACGGCGTTGATCTGTTCGCCGACGGTCTTGTCGATCAGCGGCTTCACCTGGGCAGGCACGTTGACCTTGGCGCCCGAAATGTTGAGGTTGGTATCGCCAAGATTGACCTGGGCGCCGAGATTGGGCTCGAGATGCCAGTTGGCGGCGAGCTTCGGCCGCGAGGTAACGACGACGTTGCCCTTGATCTCGGCGCTGGCGTTCAAATTCTTGATGTTGACCGCGCCGATCTGTTTCGCGGCATTGCCGCCGAGCACGCTGCCGAGCGCCTCGCCGAGCGCGCCGGTGGCTTTCGACGACAGCGAGCCCGTCACGTTCAGCTTGCCCGTGAGCGGCGTCGAGATCGTCAGCACGTCCTTGTCGCCGGCAGTCGCCATCGGTCCGCGTACCGCCGACCAGCCGATGTCGGCGTTCTCCAGGATTTGCGAGATCGGGTTCTCGGCCTTGCCGGCGAAATTGCGCGGAGCGGCCTTCTCGGCCTGCTCGCGGATCGCCGACAGCGCGATGGCGACCGGCGCCACCACGATCGAGCTCTTCGAGACTGGCGGCAGCGGCGGCAATTGCGCGACCG
>NZ_JADPJF010000098.1:38590-65254 GCF_023073295.1 Bradyrhizobium sp. 23
GGCGCGGAATTCGTTGCCCGCGGCGACAGCCAGTCCATCGCCTTCAGGCTGATGAAAAACGACGCCGCGAGCACCGCGACGGCGATCAGGACAGTTTTCAAGTTCAGCGTCAGTCGCATCAATCCCCCAGGCCGCCCCGGGGCAGAAGTCTACAGGGCAGGCAAGGAGGGCGCTAGAGCCCACCGATGGGGTGGAATTGGGGCAAACATATTAACGGCCGCGAACGCACCGTTGCCGCGCATTCGTCCTCGCGTACCTAGCCGCGCTTCGGACGGCGCACCGCCCTCACATTGCCGCGATCTCCGCCACCGCAGAAGAAACGGTCGCCGCCATCGGACTCCAATCCTGACACCATCGTCCCGGCGGGCAGGTCGAGCTGCTCCAGCACCTTGCCCGTCTCGGGGTCGATCCGCCTGATGTCGCTGTCCTCGCCTTCCCAGGTGCCGTGCCAGAGCTCGCCGTCGACCCAGGTCACGCCGGTGACGAAGCGCTTGCTTTCGATGGTGCGGAGAATTTTTCCCGTCTGGGGATCGACCTGATGGATCTTGCGCTCCCGATACTGTCCGACCCAGAGCGAGCCCTCGGCCCAGGCCAGTCCGGAATCGCCGCCGCCGCCGGGTGCCGGGATGGTGGCGAGCACCTTGCCGGTCACAGCGTCGATCTTCTGGATGCGGTCCTCGGCGATCTGGAACAGGTGGCGGCCGTCGAACGCCGTTCCCGCATGCGCGGCGACATCGATGGAGCGGGTGATCTTGCCATCGGCCGGGTCGACCGCGTTCAATCTGTCGCCGGATGCGAACCACATAAGGCTGCCGTCATAGGTGACGCCGTGCACGGCTTCGACGCCTGCATAGGGCCCGTATTCCCTGACGATCTCGGCGGCTGAACGTTTCATCTGCTCGGTCCCTGCGGTGTGAATCCCACTTTACGTCTTCATGAGCGGTCCGGGGAGTAACAAG
Source organism: Bradyrhizobium sp. 23 (assembly GCF_023073295.1). Classification (NCBI taxonomy): domain Bacteria; kingdom Pseudomonadati; phylum Pseudomonadota; class Alphaproteobacteria; order Hyphomicrobiales; family Nitrobacteraceae; genus Bradyrhizobium; species Bradyrhizobium sp. 23. The sequence continues at coordinate 39,550 of NZ_JADPJF010000098.1, forward strand.
CCTGTCGGGAAACCCGGCACGGGCGGCGTCATCCAGCGCCGCGCCCGTCCGTGTCCGAAGGACTGCACCTTGTTCGATCGCGCCAGCTCTTCGAGGGCCCGTTGCACGGTGCGCGCGCTCGTTCCCAGCGCCAGCGCGAGCGCCGAACTCGACCAGGGCTCGCCATCAGAGAGGAAGGCGAGCACATTGGCGTGCTTCTCCTCGACGGGCCGTGCGAGGACGAGAACCTGCCGCGTGTTGCGCGGCGTCAGCGCAAAACCTTGCCTGGTCGCGCTGACGTCGGCCAGAGGCTTGAGCTTGGTGCGGAGCCGCCCGATTTCGACGCGCAGCCGGGCGCGATGCGATTCATCGACGTGCCTTGCCTGAAACGCTCCCGTGATCAACCCTTCCCGCGAGACATCGGCCGGCCAGGCCTGCGCCAGGATGCGCGCGAGTGCGAACAGCACCGGCCGCGTTCCGAGCGGCACGAGGATGCCTCGCCTGCGAACCGCGTGATGGAACGTGTCCACCACGAGCGCCTCCGATGTCACGAGGTCCTCGACCTCCTCGAGCAGTAGCGGCCGTTCGTGCCCGCGCGTGATCAAGCGCGCTGCGGGCGTGTCGAGCACGCGGCTCGTGCCTTCGACCTCGGCCGCAAGCGCGGGAATGCCGGCCTGTCGTGCTGCGCTCGCCGCGCGCCCGAGCGCCGCGCGCGCGTCTTTCGTTCTGAGCCGCCGGATCGCGATGCCGGCAATCACGAGTTCGCGGCCGACCTGCGCAGCCGGGGGCAGCGGCGTGGACTTGATGTCGGCCAGCGTGCGTTCGGCCTCGTCAAGGCGCCCGAGAAGGAGAAGTCGGCGCGCCTCGATGTGACCCGCATGGGCCGCGTTGGCGAGGTCACCGTGGCTTGCGAGCGTCGCCCGCGCGGCCACGAGCGTGTTGGCCGGCCAATTCAGGTCGCGCGAGACGAGTGCGATCTCGGCCTCCGCGACGACGCATCTTGCCCGCGCGACCGCCTCTCTCGGGCCGAAGGCACGTGCGGCGCTGCGCAGCAGCGTCTTCGCCTTGGCGAGATCGCCGAGTTGCGCCATCGCGATGCCGCGCAGCGCCAGCGAAGGTGCATCGTTGCGCAGCGCAACGCGGTTCAGCGCGCCGAGCGGATCGCCGGCTTGGAGCGCGCGCGCCGCGGCCGTGATCAGCGACTCCATTCAAATCCCGCCACACTTGTTACTCCCACCACGCAACCGTCCGGTGCGAGAGATCGTTGACGGCCGACAATGTGCGGCGAGGGGCGAGCGGTTCCGCATCTTGCATAGCGAGATACGGAACGGCCGCCCGGGAAAAGTTGGAGAGCCATGATGACATCAGCTGACAACGCAGGAAATAACGGACAAGCCGCCATGCAAACACCGCCGGTGGTGTCGCCGCAGGACTGGGAGGCCGCCCGTCAGCAACTGCTCGTGAAGGAAAAGGCGCATACCCGTGCCCGCGATGCCCTGGCGGCCGAGCGCCGGCGCATGCCGTGGATGGAAGTGACCAAAACCTATGCGTTCGAGGGGCCGGGCGGCAAGGTCAGTCTGCACGACCTGTTCCAGGGCCGGCGGCAGCTGATCGTCTACCGTGCGTTCTTCGAGCCGGGCGTGTTCGGCTGGCCGGATCATGCCTGCCGCGGCTGCTCCATGGTGGCCGACCAGGTCGCGCATGTCGCGCACCTCAATGCCCGCGACACCACGCTGGTGTTCGCCTCGCGCGCACCGCAGGCCGATATCAGCAGGCTGAAGCAGCGGATGGGCTGGACCATGCCATGGGTCACCGTCACCGACAGTTTCGATGCGGATTTCGGCGTCGACGAGTGGCACGGGACCAACGTGTTCTTCCGCGACGGCGACCGGATCTTCCGCACCTATTTCGTCAAGAGCCGGGGCGACGAGCAGATGGGCGGCACCTGGAATTACCTCGACATCACGCCGCTGGGACGGCAGGAGGTCTGGGAGGATTCGCCGAAAGGCTATCCGCAGACGCCGACCTACAAATGGTGGAACTGGCACGACAGCTACACCGAAGGTGCGGCGCCCGACAAGAGATGGGTCGAGATCTCGACCGCGGGCGAGAAGGCTTTTCGCGAGGAGGCGGCTGAAGGACGTGACTAGTCCCGTCAGCGCAATGGCCGGCGCGAGCCGCAACGGTGTGGTGGCTGCGCGCCACCTCGCCAGATGGTTGGGGCTGGCGGCGACGCCGACCTTCGCGATCATGGCCGTACTGACGGCCATGCTTGATGGCCCGGCGGACATGCTGTGTGGCTCCGGACATGGGGCGATGCTCGGCGGGATGGTGCCGATGTATCTGCTGATGAGCGCGTTTCATTCGGCGGCGTGGCTGAGGCTGATCGCAGATCGGCGGGGCCGGTGGCCCTACTGCGAAGCCGCCTGCAAATAGGCAACGATCTTGCCCGCTTCCTCCGCCGAGACGCCGCCATAGGGCTGCATCTTGTTGCCGGAGACGACCTCGTCCGGCTTGAGCATGAAGCGGGTGAGTTTGTCCTGGTCCCAGACGAAGCCGGCTTCCTTCATCGACGAAGAATAGTTGTAGTTCGGCAGCGCGCCGGCCTTGCGTCCGACGATTTTGTTGAGGTTGGGGCCCAGACGATTGTCGCCCTCTTTCACCGAGTGGCAGGTGCGGCAGGAATTGTTGAAGGCTTGCTGGGCTGCATCGTCGCTCCCCGGCTGCTGTGCGCGCGAGGTGGGCACGGTCAGCAGCAGTGCCACGGCGGCAGCGATCGCGCGCAGGCATTTGCCTTGCGGCGTTTGCGGACGTGATTGCATTCGCGCCTCCATCGGGGATCGCGCCGCAGCACGCGCGCGCATCGGTATGCAGAGGGCCAACGAAAACGGCCCCGGTGGGTTCCGGGGCCGCTTGCGTCACAATGTCCTGTCGCTTACCGCGTTGCGGCTCCGAGTTCTGCGCGGCGCTCCGTCATCGGCAGCACGATCACCTTGGTGCCGACGTTGACGCGGGAGTACAGGTCCGCGACATCGTCATTGGTCAGGCGGATGCAGCCGGAGGAGACGTGCTTGCCGATGGTGTCGGGTGCGTTGGTGCCGTGGATGCGGTAGATGGTGCCGCCGAGATACATGGCGCGGGCGCCGAGCGGATTGCCGGGACCGCCGGCCATGTGGCGCGGCAGATAGGGTTGGCGGGCGATCATCTCCGGCGGCGGGGTCCAATCCGGCCACTCCGCCTTCTTGGTCACCGACTGGGTGCCGGACCAGGTGAAACCGTCGCGGCCGACGCCGATGCCGTAGCGCATCGCCTGGCCATTGCCGAGCACGAGATAGAGATAGGTGTTGGGCGTATCGATGATGATGGTGCCCGGCGCCTCACGCGTCGCATAGGAGACGGTCTGGCGGCGGAAGCGGGCCGGCGTTTCGACCGCGTCCTGCTCCTCGGACGGCGCGGCCCGATAGGGCGTCGCTTGATAAGGCTGGTACGGCTGCGGCGCTGCGATCGGCGGCAGCGGCTGGAAGAAGGGGAAGAGCTGCACAGGCGCGGCCTTGGCCGGGCCGGCGAACGCGATCGCGGTGACAGCCACTGCGCCAAACGCAACGGCGCGCGAATAAGTCTTCAACGTCTCCAGATTGATCATCGGTCGCCCCTGTTTGCGCGGTGTTTCTTGGTCACCCGGCACCGTTGCGGTGCTCTGTTGCCTAGATCACTAACGGCAAGAAGTTTCGGGACGTTTGCGCGGAAAACCGAAAACGGTTTCATGGCGGAAAGGATTGTTTCATGACGGTTTCGTGGCTGCGCGGACCCGTTAACGAACAAAACAGCGGGCCGACACTTCCATGACGTCACACGCCTGAAATATCCGTGGTTGATGGTCCTAAGCCGAGAATCATAAAAATCTCGGGATTTCCCCATGCGGGTATTAATCGCGACTGACGCCTGGCATCCGCAGGTCAACGGTGTGGTGCGGACGCTGACCTCGCTGGCTGGCGCGGCCAAGGCATTGGATGTCGAGATCGACTTCCTGACGCCGGACGGCTTTCGGTCATGGCCGTTGCCGACCTATCCGGGGCTGCGCATTGCGCTGCCGAGCGGCAGGGAGATTGGGCGGCGGATCGAGAGGGCGGCGCCGGAGGCGCTGCACATCGCGACCGAAGGGCCGATCGGCTGGGCGGCGCGGGCTTATTGCCGTCGCAACCGGCTCGCCTTCACCACCTCCTACACCACGCGCTTTCCCGAATACGTCTCGGTGCGAACCGGCATCCCCGCGAGCGTCGGCTACGCCGTGCTGCGCCACTTCCACGATGCCGCCGCCATGACGATGGTCGCGACGCCCTCGCTGCGGCAGGAGCTGTCCGAGCGCGGTTTCAAGCGGCTCGGCTTCTGGACCCGCGGCGTGAACACCGAGCTGTTTCATCCGGACTCTCCAGCCAAGCTCGATCTGCCCGGGCCGATCTTCATGACGATGGGCCGCGTGGCGGTGGAGAAGAACCTCGAGGCTTTCCTCTCGCTCGACCTGCCCGGCACCAAGGTCGTCATCGGCGACGGTCCGCAGAAGGCCGGCCTTGAAAAGAAATTTCCCGACGTGGTCTTCCTCGGCGAGAAGAAGGGCGCTGACCTCACCGCGCACCTCGCCGCCGCTGACGTGTTCGTGTTTCCGAGCCTGACCGACACGTTCGGCGTGGTGCAGCTCGAAGCGCTCGCCTGCGGCACGCCGGTTGCGGCGTTTCCGGTGACGGGACCGAAGGACGTCATCGCAGATCATCCGATCGGCGCGATCGACCACGATTTGCGCGAAGCGTGCCTGCGCGCACTGACCATGTCGCGCGAGACCTGCCGCAACTTCGCGCTGGAGCGCTCCTGGGAAAACAGCGCGCGCCAATTCGTCGGCAACCTCACTTCACTTCAGCCCAGCCGCGTCTTGCGCGCCTCGCCTCGCATGGCGCGGCGGCCGGTGCGCGGCTGATCCCGTTCGACCACAGCGAGAACCTCATCGATGGCTAAGATCATGAACCTTGACGGCACCCAGCAGCTCGACCTCACCCGTGGCACGGTCGAGCAGGCCTATGATCGTTGGGCACCGGTCTACGACCTCGTGTTCGGAGGCGTGTTCGCAAAAGGCCGGCAGGCCGCGATCGCGGCCACCAACAAGATCGGCGGCCGGGTGCTCGAGGTCGGCGTCGGCACCGGCATCTCGCTGCCGCTCTACGCGCCGCATCTGCGCATCTTCGGCACCGACATCTCGGAGGCGATGCTCGACAAGGCGCGCCAGCGCGTCGTCGAGGGCGGCCTAGAGAACGTCGAAGGCCTCGCGGTGATGGATGCCGAGAAGCTCGAATTCCCCGACAACTCCTTCGACGTCGTGATGGCGCAATACGTCGTCACCGCCGTGCCGAATCCGGAAGTTGCGCTTGACGAATTCGCCCGCGTGCTGCGCCCGGGCGGGGAGCTGATCATCCTCACCCGCGTCAGCGCCGATACCGGCATGCGCCGCTTCATCGAGCAGAAGCTGCAGCCGGTGGTACGTCCGCTCGGTTTCCGCACCGCCGAGTTCGCCTGGTCGCGTTATGCCAAATGGCTGGCCGGTGCCGACGGCATCGAGCTCGCCGAGCGCCGCCTGATCCCGCCGCTCGGTCATTTCTCGCTGGTGCGATTCCGCAAGATCGACGTCGCCAAGGCGGCTTGATCCAAGCTCACGTAACCCGTGCGTCATCGCGCCGCTGCGCATCGTCACATGACAAAATGATGATGTCACACGGCCTACATCGAATCCCTGTAAATCCTGAACCCGAAAGCATTTGGGGGAGAGCATGATCAAGAACTATCTCGAGCAGCTGCGGATCCAGCGCTGGGACGACCATCGCTACTATCACCACAGCCGCATCAATCAGAGCCTGCACTTTGTCAGCGCGCTGAGCTTCCTGTTCGCCTATGTCTGGCTGTTCGTCGACCCCATGGTCTCCGCGCTGGTGGGCTGGCTGGTCTCGATGACCTCGCGCCAGGCCGGCCACTTCTTCTTCGAGCCGCATGGCTACGACCAGATCAACCAGGCGACGCACGAGCACAAGGAAGAGATCAAGGTCGGCTACAACCTTCGGCGCAAGGTGGTGCTGATGTCGATCTGGGCGCTGTCGCCGGTGGTGCTGTTGGTCGATCCGACTCTGTTCGGACTGTTCACGCCTTGGGCGGGCGCGACCGACTTCATGCGGCAAGTGGCCAAGATCTGGCTCGTCGTCGGCGGCGGCGGTCTCATGTTCCGCACGGTGCACCTGTTCTTCATCCGCGACGTCGAGACCGGTCTCGTCTGGATGACGAAGATCCTGACCGACCCCTTCCACGATTTGATGCTCTACCGCAACGCGCCGCTGGCGCTGATGCGTGGCGAGCTGATGGATCCCGGCCTGCATCTCAAGCCCGAGCACACGCTGGGCCTCATCGGTGAGCCCACGCTCGAAGAGCAGCACGCCTGAGCGCGCCGTTCTCACCAAGGCCTCCGATGTCTGATGGTTGCGTCATGCCCGGGCTCGTCCCGCCTGCGCGGCCGAAGCCGCTTCGGCGAGGCGAAGGCCCGGGCATCCACGTCTTGGAGGTCTCGCGCGGAGACGCGTGGCTGGCCGGGCATAGGCGAGCGGAAGCGACGCCGTCCTTCGGACGGCTGTGCCCGGCCATGACGCCGTTGGAGGAACCAGCCTCAGCGCCCGAAGCGCTTGGCCAGCATCTCTTTCAGGATCTGCCGCTTGATGGTCTTGTTGGTGAGGACGCCATCGTGCCACCAGAAGCCGTCGGCCTTCATCTTCTCGGCCGCGCGGACGAAACGCTCGGCGACCTCGGTGAAATCGGCGTCGGTGTAGTTCAGGCTGAAGATCAGCCTGCCGGTGCCGACCCAGCTCAAGGACAGGCCTTCAGCGCGCAGGTAATATTGCAGCATCCAGTTGTAGCGGGACGGCGTGGTGTATTTCACCGTCCAGATCGACGAGAAGTTTGCGAACCGCACCGGCAGGTCGGCATCGCTCATCATTTGGTTGAGCTTTTGCGCGCGGCCGTTCCAGGTCTCGTCCAGTCCGTCATAGACGGCGCGGAAATTCGGGCTGGCGAGCCGGCTCAGAAACTCGTCCATCGCCGTCATGACGTAGGGGTGCGAGTTGAAGGTGCCGCGGGCGAAGCAGACGTCGGCGGGGCGGTCGTCGCGGAAGCGGCGCATCAGCTCGCGTTTGCCGCAGACCACGCCGACCGGCAGGCCGCCGGCGAGGCTCTTGCCGTAGGTCACCATGTCGGCCTTGACGCCAAAGTATTCCTGGGCGCCGCCGGCAGCGAGACGGAAGCCGACGAAGACCTCGTCGAAGATCAGCACGATGTCGCGCTCAGTGCAGACCTCGCGCAGCTGCTTGAGCCATTCGGTGTAGGCCGCGCGGTCGAAATTACCGCCCCGGGAGGAATCGACCAGCGAGGAATCGCCGGGCGCGTTGCCGTTCGGATGCAGGCCCTGCAGTGGATTGACCAGCACGCAGGCGATGTCCTTGCGCGTGCGCAGCACGTGCAGCGTCTTCTCCGACATCTCGGCGAGGGTGTAAGTCTCGTGCGCGGGAATCGGATTGCCGACGCCGGGCTGCACGTCGCCCCACCAGCCGTGATAGGCGCCGGCGAAACGGACCAGATGCGTGCGCCTGGTGTGGTAGCGCGCGAGCCGCACTGCCTGCATCACGGCCTCGGTGCCGGACATATGGAAGGACACTTCGTCGAGGCCCGAGATCTGGCACAGCCGCGCCACGTTCTCGAGGATGACGGGATGGTAGGGTCCGAGTACCGGTCCGAGCGCGTGCGCCCGCTTCTCGGAGCCTTCGATGCACTCCTTGTAGAAGTCGTTGCCGAAGATGTTGACACCGTAGGACCCCGTGAGGTCGTAGGAGGTGTTGCCGTCGACATCCGTGACGGTGACGCCGCGCGAGGACTCCACGAAGGTCGAGGTGCCCAAATGCTCGCGAACGAGACGCGAGAACTGGAAAGGCACGCGGTAGGTCTCGGTGAAGTGCAGGTCGGAGATCTTTTCCGCCGCTTCCTTCGTCATCGCGCGGCCCTTGGGGTAGCGCTCGGCGTAAAGGCTTGCGAGGCGGAAGAAGCCGTCCCTGCGCAGGCCTGCGATGTTCGCCGGCGCGCCGTCGCAGGCAAAGTAGGCATCGCCTTCGAATTCGTAGAACGGAAGCAGCTTTGCCACCCGGCGCGACATCTTGGAGTGTCCGGCGAGCGAGCGGTGCTTGGCGCGGGACAATTCGATCCGCGCCTTGATCTTCGGGAAGGCGGCGGCAGCAGACGCTGCGGCGGCCACGGACAAAGAAAGAATCGGGAGTGTCGTTTCCATGACAACAAGCGCTAATACTGCGAGCTGACAGATTCATGACAGTCAAAGCCCTCATCGCCTCTTTCACCCAGCAGGAAGACCTCAACTTCCTGTTGACCAACCGCATCCCGCGCGCCGCGTTGACCCGGTTCATGGGCTGGTTCTCCAAGATCGAGAACCCGCTGGTGCGGGACGGCTCCATCGCGCTGTGGAAGCTGTTCTCCGACCTCGATCTGTCGGAGGCACGCAAAACCCATTTCCGGAGCCTGCACGACTGCTTCACCCGGGAGCTCAAGCCGGGCCTGCGGCCCTTTGATCCGGACCCGTCCATTGTCGCGAGTCCGTCCGACGGCATCGTCGGCGCCCATGGCCGGATCGCCGATACCGAGCTGTTCCAGGTCAAGGGCGCGCCGTACTCGCTGCTCGATTTGCTCGGCGATTCCGTGCTGGTCGACCAGCACCGCAACGGGTCCTTCGTCACGCTGCGGCTGACCTCAAGCATGTATCACCGCTTCCACGCGCCTTATGACGCACATATCGAGCGCGTCACGCTGATCCATGGCGATGTCTGGAACGTCAACCCGATCGCGCTGAAGCGCGTCGAGCGCCTGTTCTGCAAGAACGAGCGCGCGGTGATCCGCACGCATCTATCAACTGGCGAGGCCGTGACGCTGGTGCCGGTCGCCGCGATCCTGGTGGCAAGCATCCGCCTGCACTTCCTCGACATGGTGCTGAATGCGCAGGCCAGGGGGCCGGTCAATTTTCCCTGCGACGTCAACGTGAGCAAGGGCGAGGAGCTCGGCTGGTTCGAGCACGGCTCGACCATCATCATTCTCGCGCCCGGCGATTTCACCTTCTGCGACGGCATCGCCGAAGGCACGCGCATTCGCGCAGGTCAAGCGTTGCTGAGAAAAAACTAGCCTTCAATCCGCCGCGGCGGCCGCTTATATCGTCGGTGGGGACGTTTCTACGACGACGGATTGGGTGATGGCACGGGCGCCGGTCATGGCGGCGGGTGGTATTGTGCTGCAGCGAGGTGCGTCGCCGCTGATTGCCGTCGTGCGCCAGCGCAAGCGCAACGAATGGGTTTTGCCCAAGGGCAAGCTCGACGACGGCGAGACGCCGAAGCAAGCTGCGCATCGCGAAGTGCGGGAAGAGACCGGCCACGACGTCGCCATCCACGAATTTTTGGGTACGCTCGTCTATCAGTCAGGTGGCCGCTCCAAGGTCGTGCATTTCTGGCGCATGGAGGCCGGGGGCGGTCCCGTCCGCAAGCTGATGAACGACATCAAGGCGGTCGACTGGCTGCCCCTGGAAGACGCGCTCGCGCGCCTGTCGCGCGAGTATGAGCGCGTGTTCCTGACCCAGGTTGGCCCGATCGCGCTCGCGGCGGCGGGGCTTGCATCTTCGCCTGCGCCCGAGCCGCCACCGCTGGCGACCGACGATGTCGATGCGGCTTTGCAGACACTGACACCGGCTGAAGCAGCCTCGGTGGGCGAGTTGCGGCACGGCCTGTTGCAGAAGATGAAAGCCTGGCTACGCGGAGAGGCGTGAGTTTTCTTCACCTCGCCCCGCGTTGACGGTGCACCCTCGCCCCTTGTGGGAGAGGGTGGCTCGCCGCGAAGCGGCGAGGCGGGTGAGGGGTCTCTCTCCACGCGTGAAGCTGTCGATGAGTTTTCGCCGATAGAACCCCTCATCCGGCGCTTCGCGCCACCTTCTCCCACAAGGGGAGAAGGAAGAAAGTCACCGCCGCTCCTTCTCCTTCGGAACTGGCGCTGGCCGTCGCGGCGCTGCGGGGCGTTGTGCGGCGGGGAGGCGCTGCTGGAATCCGCCCGGGCGTTGCAGGCCCGGCTGTTGAGCAGCGGGCGGCTGGCCGGGTTGCATGCCGGTGCGCGGCAGTTGCGGCTGCGGACCGGGCTGCTGTTGCGTTCCGCCCGGCTGCGGCGGCGCGACTCCGCCGGGCTGCGTCGGACTCTGTCCACCGCGTCGCGGCCGGGTTTGCGGGGTGCCGTCAGGCTGCGTGCCTTGACCGGCGCGCGGTGGGCCTGCCGGACGTCCCGCGCCTTGTTTCTGGCCTTGTTGCTGCTGACCCTGACCTACGCGCGGCGTACCGGGCTGCACGGCGCCACCTTGGCCCGGCGCTTGGCCCTGCCGCTGCGGCTGTTGCGGCTGTTGTCCTGGCGCCGTGTTCGGCCGCAATTGTTGCTGTTGCGGCGGCTGGAACGGCCGCGGAATGCGCGGGCTCGCGGTCGGATTGGCGCGGCGGAAGTCGCGCTGCTCGGTGACGATCTGCCGGCCCGTGGTTTGCGCCAGATGCACCTGGCTGACGAAGCCGCGGTCGCGCGCGATCTGCTGTGCGGGAATCGTGATCGGCACCGCGGCAAAGCGCATGACGCCGGCCGCGGCTGCGCCCGGCCGGATCGCAAAACCGCTCGCGCCTTGCGTCAGCGCGCCGAGCCGGGTCCCACTTGTGCGGTCGTCGACGTCGATGTGTCCGACCCGGCCATCGGCGTCGGGATAGAGCTTGATGTTGACGTTGTTGGTCTTGTTCGCGGCCGCGCCTTCCGGCACCTCGACCACGCCCGTGGTGCCGCGGATGCCGAGCGTGGCCGTCGGCGTCGTGATCTTCATGTCGCCGGTCTTTGCCACCGCCGCCGCGACGAAGGCGACCGTGCCCTTGCCGATGTCGAAGATGCCTGCGTTGTGCTTGCCGCCGTCCTCATAGACGTAAGTGTCGATGGTGATCTTCGTGCTGGCGGAGAGGTTGAACGTGGTCGCGTCGTCGAAGGTGATGCCGAGCGATGAGTTCGACGAAGTCTGCACGACGTCGTTGAGATAGATGTCGTCGCGCACGCGCAGCGGATAGGAATTTTTGTCGCGGATCACGGTCGCGATGCCCGTCACCGTCGCAACGTTGCCGATCGGCTCGACGGCAGCGGGCTGCGCCTCGGTCGCGGGAGCGGGTGAAGCCGATGGCGTCGGCGAAGGGGCGGGCGACGGCTGCGCTTCTGGCTGCGCCTGCGCAAGCTCGATCGCATCGAATCCGAACGCAACGCTCGCGCCGGCCGGCGGCGACGCCAGCAGCACAAGCGCGAACATGAAGCGGCGCCAGGCCACGGTAAGAGTCACGAAGAATCCCGGTGAGAGATCGACCGATATCAGCCGCGTACAGCTGAACGGCGGATGAATGTCTATCGCACGGAGGCGGTGAACGTTCAAACGGTACGCGATGCTAGCTTGCGGCCAAGCCTCTCCACCGTCATGGCCGGGCTTGCCCCGGCCATCCACGCCTTGAAGCGCGGGACTAAGAACGTGGATGCCCGGGCCTTCGCCTCGCCGAAGCGGCTTCGGCCGCGCAGGCGGGACAAGCCCGGGCATGACGAAGAATGTGCATGTGTTGGAGACGACGCCTGCGGCGTCAGCTCACGCGCTTCCAGGTCTGGCCGCCGCAGAACATGCCGCCGAAGGCGCAGCCCTGCACGCGCATTGCATTCGGGCCCTTCATCGCGATCGTCGAGTCGTAATTGCGGCCGGAGTCGGGATCGTGGATACGGCCGCTCCACTTCGCGCCGTCGGGCTTCATGTTGATCAGGATGCGCTCGTTGGTCTTTGCGGCGTAGCCGCAGAGATTGACGCCGCACTGTTCGACGCGGACATTGCCCTTGTTCTCTTCGGTGGCCCAGACGCCGATCGGTGTGTTGGCAACCGCGACAGGCGCGGCGGGCACCGGGGCCGGAGCAACCGCGACCGGCGCGGGCGCAGGAGTGGGAGCCGCAACGGGCGCGGTCTGCGTCGTGGCGTCGTAACCGACGGACGGAACAGCGGCAACCGTCGTGCTCGGTGCTGCGATAGCGGGCGCTGCCGGCGCAGTCGCCTGCACCGGGGGCTGCTGCACGGGATGCTGCTGCACCGGAGCCGGCGCGGGCTGCGCGGTCGTGGCAGGAGCCGGCGTGGTGTCGACGTCATCGTCTTTGGAGCCAAGGCCCTTGAGGTTGATGTTGTTCAGCTTGATCGGCTTGTCCGAGAGGCCCGGCGCGATGATGGTCACGCAATTGAGCGAGGCGCAGTTGCGTGGCGTCTCGATGCGGATGTTCTGGCCTTCGATCTGGAACGAGATCGCATTGCCGGCATGCGCGGCGGCGGTGGACGCGAGGAAGAGGGCGGTGGCGGCGATGGTGAGCTTGTTCATGACAACCTCCGAAGATGTGTGGTCCCGATGGGACTGAAGTCGCGGGTGGATGAAGCGTGGTTCGACCCTACGCCGGGCTGGCCGGACGTTCTGTGATAGACGTCACAACGGCTCGCCGCGGCTGGGTGACGCAGCGCACATTCGGTCGCGATTCCATTTGCGTAACGTCGTCGCCACACAGAGGGAGGCGCCGATGACGCGGCTTGTGACTTCGCTTGGCACATTGATCGCGCTGCTGGCGATTGCGCCCGCAGCCGAGGCCGGGTCTTACGCGTTCTCGATTGCCGGTCATCGATTTCAGGTCGAGGCGCCCAGGAATTGCCGATCGGCTTCCTGTGTCTCGGTTTCCTCCCATCGCAGCTTTCGGCCTGACGTCGACACGACGCCAGCCCCTGCGCCGGTGCTTCCGCCGCCGCAGCCGCTCTATCCCGTGGCTCCGGTCAGGCCAGCGCAAGCGATTGCGGTCGCGCCTGCGACGGCGCAGACGGCTCCTGTCCTTGCCTCAACGACCTCGCAGCCAATTGTCCTGCCGCAGGCGCCAAGCTCCAATCCGCCACGGGTGGAGCTACCGCAGACGGATCCGCCGAAGACCGTCGCGCTCGATCCGCCGCGCATGGAGGCACTCGTCGTCGCGCCAAGGCCGCAGCTCGAGCAGGCCGTGACGAGCCCTGAGCGCGGCGACGACGAACTCTCCTATTTGCCGCTCGGCGAATGGGAGAGCGCAGGCGCCAAGGGCACGGTCCGCATCGAACGCTGCGGTCCTGCACTGTGCGGCTTCGCGCTGACTGAAGCATCGACCAGGGGCGAGAGCGTGCTCGTCAACATGAAGCCGAAAACGCACGACGTCTGGACCGGCAACATCTACAGCCGCTCCAGCGGCAGTACCTATTATGCGAGGATGACGCTGAAGAGCTCCGGCAAGCTTCACGTCGAAGCCTGCGCACTGGGCCATTTCTGGTGTTCCGGCAACGACTGGACGCGAGCCGAAGAGCGGCCGGAGAAGCTGATCACGACGTCGCGGCAGTGGAGCGCGCGGTCGTAAGGGAAGCGTTCGATACCTCCGGCTGAAGCCGCTAGATCATGCCTAGCACGATGGCACCGACAAAGGCCATGGCGAGGTACGCGGTGATAACGCTCAGTCTCCCGGCGAACGTCATGAGGTCGCTCCCGCTGTCGCGCCGCCTTGCGCGAGAGGATCACGGTTAACAGAGAGTCTCTTTTCGAAAAAGTCAGCCTTGCTGTCGCTCGTCACCGGCAGCGCTCCTGCTGGCGCCGGCCGACATGGTTAAAGAACACTGAAATCAACACGTTGAAGAGTCTTTAAGTAAATTCACCGAACGTGCGTGCATGACGCGCGGAGTTCGTTTGTATCTCGTCGGCTCCATCGTCCTTGTTTCGTTAGCGGGTTGCGGACGCGGCGTCTTCCAGGCCGAACGCGAACCGTGGCGGGCCGAGGCCGAAGCCGCATGCCTGAAATCAGGCGCGGTGAAAGAAGGGCCGGATCTCGTCCGTATCGAGCCGATTTCCGGGCCGGGCATGTGCGGCGCGGAGTTTCCGCTCAAAGTCGCCGCCCTCGGCGAAGGCTCGAGCAGCTACGGCTTTGCCGACGAGGAATTGCGACCGCCCGGTAGCGTCGGCAACCAGCCGCGCTGGCCGGTGACGCAGCCCCGATCGAATTACCCGCAGAGCCAGAACTATCCGGCATCGTCCTATCCACAACGCTCAAACTATCCCGAGACCGCGGTGCGCCAGCCCTCCGGCTATGGCGCTTCCCCTGGTCCAATGCCTCTGAATGCGCCCGGTGTGGCGCAGCAGGAAGACGAGATCGATCTGCCGCCTGAGGGCACCGATGCCGCGGGCGCGTCGCGCTACATGAATGCACCGAGCTATCCGGCGCGGCCGGCGCCGTACTCGCAGGCGCCTGCGCAGCAACCGCTGCCGCGTCTTGGTCCGGCACAGGGCAATCCCGTCACCGCCGTCGGCCCTGTTGCGATCAAGCCGGTTGCGACGCTGGCCTGTCCGATCGTATCCGAGCTCGACCGCTGGCTTGCCGATACCGTGCAGCCCTCGGCGATGCGCTGGTTCGGCACCCGCGTCGCGGAGATCAAGCAGATCTCCGCCTATTCCTGCCGCGGCATGAACGGCAATTCGCATGCCCATATTTCAGAGCACGCCTTCGGCAACGCGCTCGACATCGCCGCCTTCGTGCTCGCCGACGGCCGCCGCGTCACCGTGAAGGATGGCTGGCGCGGCATGCCGGAAGAGCAGGGCTTCCTGCGCGACGTGCAGTCGGGCGCGTGCGTGCATTTCACCACGGTGCTGGCGCCGGGCTCGAACGTCTATCATTACGATCACATCCACGTCGATCTGATGCGCCGCGCCAACCGCCGGCTGATCTGCCAGCCCGCCGCCGTCTCCGGCGAAGAGGTCGCCGGGCGGGCGCAGCAGCGCAACCCTTACGCCAGCAGGCGCGATCCCACCATCACCGGCTCGCTGGGTACGCGCAAGAGCACGCTGCGCAAGCACGAAGAGGACGAGTACGCCGACGATTGAGGCGCGCGTGCGACCCGTAGCCTGGATGGAGCTAAGCGCATTCCGGGGACGGCGTTCCCGCATCCCGCTGCGCTCCATGCGGGCTACGACCCCAGGCCGGCCCGCCTCGCGCTGAGCCCTGCCTGTTCAGTCGACGCCGCGTCTTTGGCAGAGCGCATCTCGGGCGCAAAAATTTGCGCACGCGCAAACCTCGCCTAAGCCATTGAAATCATCGATACAATCCTGCCGCGACGGGCTTTTCCCGCAGTTGGCACGGTCGCTGCAATGAGGAGGCCGCCACGAAGCGGCGCTGCCGGCGCCGTGAGCCAGCGGATCCCGTCATGCAGATGCCTGTCAGCCCTCCTTATTCGGATCTCGAACAGCGCGTGCTGTCGCGCATCACGGAGGAGCGCTGGCTTGAACTGGCATCCGAGCTGATCCGCACCGGCCAGCCCCGTTCCGGCAATCCGCTGGATCCCGATTTGCCGCCCGCCGAGGAAGAGGCGATCTCGATGCTGGTCGCGGGCAAGCTCGAAGCGCTCGGCATGGAGGTCACCAAGCACAGCGCGCAGCCGCACCGGCCGAACGTGCTGGGCGTGCTCAAGGGACGGGACGGCGCCCCCTCGCTCATTCTCAACGACCATCTCGACACCTATCCGGCCGTCGAGCCCGAGAAATGGCACATGACGGATTTCGATCCGTTCAAGGCGACGCGCCACGGCGATCTGCTCTATGCGCGCGGCACGTCCGACACGCGCGGAAACCTCGCGGCATCGTTGCTGGCAGTGCAGGCCCTGACCGAAGCGGGCGTGAAGTTCGATGGCACCCTGATGTGCTGCTACACCGTCGATGAGGAGCGGAACGGCACCGAAGGCTCCATCTACATGCTCAACAAGGTTGGCCTGACCGCCGACTACGAGATCACCGCCGAGCCGACCGCCTGGGGCGACGTCAACAAGGATTGGGGCATGAACCTATCGGTGGCCAATTCCGGCCACTGCCTGATCGAGCTCACCGTTCACGGCATCAAGTCGCACATCTGGCGACCGGACATCAGCGTCAACGCCATCATGGAAGCGGCAAAGCTGTTGCCGAGGTTGAAGGACATGGCGTTCACCCATGTCCACAGCAAGTTCATGGGGCATACGCCGCCCTGCTGCGCCGTGGTGCGGATTCGGTCCGGCCTGCCCGGCGAGATGCAGTTCTCCCCGGATGCCTGCACCATCACGCTCGCCGTGGTCGGCATCGTGCCGGGCATGACGCTATCGAGCGTGATTGCGGACATCGAGCGTCTCGGACGGGACACTTTTGCGGGCGTGAACGACGTCAAGGTCGAGGTGCGCCAGGTGCCGGGCTCGCTGTTCGTCAACGCGACCGAACCGGTGCCGGTCGAGGAGGAGCCCTGCCGCTCCTTGCGCGCGGTTTACCGGCGTCTGATGGGCCGCGAGCCCGGGGTCAACCGCAAGAATGCCTTCAACGACACGATCCGCTTCCGCGAAGCCGGAATCAATGCGGTGACGTTCGGTCCCGGAGAAGACGGTTGGGCCGTCGACAACGAGAACATCTCGATCACCAAGTCGGTGATGGCGACGCGGATCTACGCGCTGACCATCATGCAGATCCTGGGAGTGCGGACATGAGCGTCGAGGCGACCCACATGACGATTCCAATCTCGCCGGATCGCACCCGACGCGGCAGCTTCCGGCTGCGGCTTCCGAAGGTCTCGCGATCGGTGCTGCTCTCGACGCTGACCGTGGCCGTGCTGCTGGCCGGCTGGGCCATCGTCACGGAGATGGGCTGGGCCAACGAGCTGTTCCTGCCGAAGCCGCAGGCGGTCTGGGCCGCGTTCGTCAAGACGATGACGAAGGGATATCAGGGCGCGACCCTGCTTCAGCATCTCGGCGCAAGCCTCTATCGCATCCTCACGGCCTTCACGCTGGCCTGCCTGATCGGCATCCCGCTCGGCGTCCTCATGGGCGTGTCGCGCAACGCGCGCGCGCTGCTCAATCCGCTGATCGAGTTCTACCGGCCACTGCCGCCGCTCGGACTTTATACGCTGCTGGTGATGTGGCTCGGCATCGGTGAGAGCTCGAAGCTGTCGCTGCTGTTTCTTGCCGGCTTGCCGGGCATCGTCATCTCGACGATCCAGGCCGTCACCAGCGTGGACCCGGTCTATGTGCGCGCCGCCCAGTCGCTCGGCGCGACCCGGCGCCATTTGCTGTTTCACGTCTATTTGCCGGCGGCGGGACCGCTGATTCTGGCCGGCATGCGCATCTCGCTTGGATTCACCTACACCGTTCTCGTCGCCGCCGAAATCGTCGCGGCCTCCGCCGGCATCGGCTGGATGATCTGGGACGCGGCAAAATTCCTGCTCTCCGACGTCGTGATCATGGGGCTGATCGTCCTCGGTCTCACCGGCGTCGTGCTCGACCTCTTTATGCGCGGCATCGCGAAACTGTTGATGCCGTGGGCCTGAATCCAATTCTGATCGTAGGGGAGACCTCCATGATGAAGAGACTGATTGCGACGCTCGCGGTTACCACGTTGGCGCTCACGGCCGCAGTCCGCGCCGAGGACAAGCCGGCGAAGGTGACCGTCGGCTATCTGAACCTGGTCAATGCGCAGCTGGTCACCAAGCATCTTGGCCTGCTCGCCAAGGAGATGCCGGGCGTCGACATCAAATACGTCAAGATCGGTGGCGGCGGTGACATGCTGCGCGCGATCGCCGGCAGCGACGTCGATTTCGGCGGTCTTGGCAACCCGCCGACCGCGATCGGCGCGACCCGCGCCCTGCCGATCAAGGGCATCCTGGTGATCAACATGCTTGACTACGTCGAGTCGATGGTGGTTCGCGCCGACAAGAACATCACCTCGCTCAAGGACCTCAAGGGCAAGACGGTGGCGGCGCCGTTCGGCTCCACGACGCACTACCTCCTGCTCCAGGCGCTCAAGGAGGAGGGTGTCGATCCCGCCTCGATGAAGATTCTGGACCTCGCGCCGGCGGACATCGCGGCGGCCTGGCTTCGCGGCGACATCGACGCGGCCTGGTTCTGGGAGCCGAATCTCGGCAAGGCCGTGAAGAACGGCGGCAAGATCCTCGTCACCTCGGGCGAGATGGCCAAGCGCGGCTACCCGACCTGGGACATCGGCGTCGTCATGAACGCGTTCGCGGAGAAGTATCCGTCCTACGTCGACAAATTCATCAAGGCCGAATGCGAAGGCATCGATTTCTGGCTGAAGAACCCGGAGAAGACTGCCGAAATCATCGCGGAAGAGCTTTCGCTGCCTCTCGAGGACGCGCAGCGAATGATGAAGGGCACCGGGATGATCCCCTGCAGCACGCAGCTCACGGAGGAGTATCTCGGCACATCCGCGAAAAAGGGCAAGTTCGTCGACACGCTGATCTCGACCGCCGATTTCCTGGTGAAACAGGAGCGCCTGCCGAAGCTGCTGCCGCGCGCCGACTTCGAAGCCTTCATCCAGCCCGCCTATCTGGAGAAGGCGATCGGCCGCTAGGATCGGTGCCGGCGGGCTTGTCCCGCCGGCGCATTGCCAATCCCCGCACGTACGTGACCGACATGAATATCGCACCTCGCCACCTGCGCGCCGCCTATCGCCGCGGTGAGCTCAAGCCGTCCGATGTCGCCGCGCATGTGCTTTCGCGCCTTGACGACGCCGACCAGAGCGGCGTTTGGATCTCGACGGCAAATCCCGAAAGCGTCATGGCAAGGGCGTGCGCGCTCGATGCCCGCATTGGCGAGATCGGCGAGCTGCCGCTCTACGGCCTCGTGTTCTCGGTCAAGGATTGTATCGATGTGGCCGACGAGCAGACCACCTCGGCCTGCCCGGAATTCGCCTACACCGCGAAAGACACGAGCCCGGTTGTTGCCGACGCCATCGCCGCCGGCGCGATCTATCTCGGCAAAACCAATATGGATCAGTTCGCGACCGGCCTCGTCGGCGTGCGCTCGCCCTATGGCATCGCCCGCAACCCGCACAACCCCGACTACATCCCCGGCGGCTCCAGCTCGGGCGCAGCGGTATCGGTCGCAACGGGCACCTCGTCCTTTGCGTTCGGCACCGATACCGGCGGATCGGGCAGGGTGCCGGCGTCCTATTGTGGCGTGACCGGCTTCAAGCCGGCGCCCGGCGCCTTCAGTCAGCGCGGCATGGTCTACGCGTGCCGTAGTTTTGATACCATCTCGCTCTACACGCGCGATCCCCGCGATGGCCACGAGATCTATCGCGTGTTGGCGCGGCGCGATGTCGAGGACTGTTTTTCACCGGTGGATTTCGCCGGATGGACGGAGCAGGCATCTCCGGCGCGGCCGCTCAACATCGCAACGCCGCGTCCGGATCAGCTCAGGTTCTTCGGCAATGCGGAGACGGAGGCGCTGTTCGGCGATGGACTCCGCAAGCTGCGGCAGCTCGATCTGTCGGTCGCATTGGTCGATGTCGCGCCGTTCATTTCGGTCAACGATTTGATGTTTTTCGGACCTTTCCTCGCCGAGCGGGACGTCTCGGTCGGCGCATTCCTCGACGCCAACCCGGAGGCGGGCGTGAAGATCGTGCGCGACCTCGTCATCGGCAGCCGGAAGTTCACGGCGGCCGACGCCTATCGTGCACTCTACAAGGTCAAGGAGGTCCAGCGGTCGCTGCGCGATTTCTGGCAAGTTCATGATGCGCTGGTCGTGCCGACGGTCGGCACCGTGCTGAGCATCGACGACGTCGCGCGCGATCCGCTGACGGCCAACTTCAACAACGGCTATTACACCAACTACGCCAACCCGCTTGGGCTGGCCGCCATCGCCGTTCCGAACGCCGTCACCGCAGCCGGCGTGCCCTATGGCATCACGTTCCTGGCGCCGGCCGGCCGGGAGCGCCTGCTCACCGATCTGGCTTGCGCTTTCATGGGGGCTTCGGCCGAGCCAGAACATCTGCGCCGCGTTGCAATCCGAGCGGAGACCTCCTAGCCTTCGAGCCGTCACTCGAAGGGAGACCGATCGTGGGGCGCAGCGATGCGCATGAGGTGGCCGATCCAGCTGAGCCGCGCGCCGAACTGCCACGGCCCGGGACCGGACGTTATGTGCTGAAGGCGTTGGACAAGCCCGATCTGGAGCTGGTGATGCGAACCGGCAGGCTCGCGACCTACCAGAACCGCGAATATCTGCTGCGGGAGGGCGAGCCCGCAAACGGCATCCACATCATCCTGAACGGGATCGTCGAAAGCACCCATGCCGGCACGCAGGGGCGCGAACTGATGCTGTCGACCTGGGAGGCCGGCGACTTCGTCGGCGCGCCCTATATCCTCGGCGATCACCGCCACAGCTGGTCGGCCCGCGCGCTCGGGCGCGTCGAAGCACTGCATCTCGACCAGGATGCGGTCCGCCGGTTGATCGCGCAGTCGCCGCCGTTCGCAGTCGCGCTGATCGAGTGCCTCGGCTTCAAGGGCGAGACCTATTCGATGCTGGCGCAGACGCTGGCCGGGCAGAAGGCGGCGGAACGGTTGGTGCTGCTGCTGGTCAAGCTGTGCGAGAACGCGGCCCAGGACGAGAGCGGCCCGATATCGCTCGGCCGCATCACGCAGGCCAATCTCGCGCGCATGATCGGCGCGACGCGCCAGTCGATCAGCCTGATCCTCAGCCGCCTCCAGGACGACGGCATCATCTGGACCGGCCCGACCAAGATGGTCGTCAACGATCTCGCCGCGCTCCGCAAGCAGGTAGCAGTAGGCGTGGACCAGTAGGGTCAGCTTACCGACGCAACGGAAGTCTCCGCCTTGAGCATGATGAGCGCTTGTGACCGGAGCGCACATGCTGCTTGTAATCTTCGATAGTCCTTTAGCGCACAGGGACTGCGCGGCTCGTCTGACATCAGCTTTGGGCCAGCAAACGCACTAGCTTCAACCGAACTGGAACAATCTCCAAGCGATCCGGTTGAAGTTTGTTATGGCCAATCTGGGACAGGCACGGATTAGTCCTGGAGAAGCGTGTTGTTTATCAGGAAAGGTGCTTCACATGGATGACGAACGAAAATCATCAAAAGCTGGGGAACGCGCCGCTGAAGGCCTGCGCGAGGCGGCCGCTAAGGACGAAGCGAAAAACGAGAGCAAGACGGGACACGATTTAGCGAAGGGCGCTGACCGCTTCGAAGAACGCTCCAAAAGCTCGGATGGAAGAAGCGCGGAAGAGAAACAAAAAGGGTGAATGTCTACAGCAGATCCGGCGCTGCGTTTCAGTGGAAGAAAGCAGGCGAACTTGGAGCCGATAGCATCGAGGTTGTGCCGACGACAATCCATCCCGGTAACAGCCACCTGACGCTGGTGCTGCGGACTGTCACGGAAGCGTCAACTAGCTCGAACTCGTCGCACTGACTTAGATCTCCCAGGGTGCGAGGGTTGTCCCAGCTGCAATCATCTGTGCAAACTGCGAGCATGGCAGCTGTGAACCACACCTCCCTGAGAAGCCGCGTCCGTCGCCTCTACGAGGGTACAACGCCCAGCGCCGTTGGTTTCCGCTATGCTTTGCTCGCGTTTGATGTTGTGACCATACTGTTCATCATCGGGACGTCGTTCCTGCACCCCAGTGAGATCATCGAAACCTTCGACCTGCTATTCGGCGCAATGATATTGGCCGATTTTTCAGCACGGCTACTCGCCGACCGGCATCCGCTTCGAAAGTTCGGCCGCCTCTCGACATGGGCTGACATGGTCGCCATCGTTTCATTCCTGGCGCCCCTGGCTGGCGAGGCTGGCGGCTTTCTGCGGATTTTGCGGACGCTGGGAATGCTTCGTGACTACCAGATGCTCGCCAGGTTGCGCATGGATTCCTCGTTCTTCCGTCGCAACGAGGAGGTCATCTTTGCCGTCACCAATCTTGCGGTTTTCATATTTGTCATGACGGGGATAGTCTACGAGACCCAGAAGTTTCGTAACGATCAGATTCGGAATTATGCTGACGCGCTGTATTTCACTGTGACCGCGCTGACGACGACTGGCTTTGGCGATATCACCTTGCCAGGCACAACAGGTCGTTTGATAACCGTCGTGATCATGATTTTCGGCGTAACCCTGTTCTTCAATCTTGCGCGCGCATTGTTGAGTCCGAACAAGGTCAGATTTCCTTGCCCAACTTGCGGACTGCAGCGGCATGAGAGCGATGCCGTGCATTGCAAAGCATGCGGCGCTGTTCTCAATATTCCCGATGAAGGTTTGGCGTAGCTGTTGCTACCTCGGCGATCGAAACGTATTGCCATCATCAGGAGCGGTGCCGAAGCGGCCGTTCGGAGTGGATGGCGTTTTCGGTCGTGGGGGCCCGCTCGCGAGGCGCCCGCACGGCTTTTGGCCTCTTTCTAGGCCCTTGCATCCATCGTAATCATCGCCGTGGTAACGGCCTTGTCTAGCGCCAGGCACCGTAGAAAATCACTTTCGAGCCGGCTTCGACGCTGCCGGCACCAGCCCCATGCAGCACTGCACCTCGGCCGGGACATTGTAGGTCCGCATGATGTGGCGGCTGTCGCGCAAGCCGGATGCCTCACGCTGCACCACCAACATCCAGAGCGCGTGGCCGGCTTCCATCACCAGCTTGCGTCGGGCCGGCTGCATCGCGGCCGGCACCTCGGGGAGGGCATGGGCGGCGTCGAACTCGCGCAGGCGCGCCAGCGCCTGTTCGAGCGTGCGGCCCATCCGTCCGAGCGCGGAGGCCTGTTCCTGGACAATCTCGTAATGGAGGATATCGACGGGCGGGCGGAGATCACGGGACATGAGCCCGAATATAATGCCGCCGGAGCGGCCTGCAACGCAGGCCCGCCTTGCCGCTACTTCGCCCCGTACGCCGCGAGGAACATCCGCGTCGCGCTGTCGACGACTTCGCTCATGCGCTCTTCCGACGGTGCGGGCGCGGCCTGGAAGACGAAGGGCAGGAACAGCGAGGCCTTGCACAGTTCCATGAATTGCGACGCCGCCAGATCGCAATCGTCGATTTCGAGATCGCCGGCGGCGGCGTGGGCTTTGAGATAGTCGGAGAGACGGTTGATGGACTTGTCCAGCACCCGCGCATAGTAGCGGCGGCCGAGATCGGGCATTCGCTCGGCGATCGCCATCACGGTGCGGATCGCCGATCCGCCGCCGGGCCGGCACAGCAGACGGTTGTAGGCCCGGCCGAAATCCTTCAGCGTGGTTTCAACATCGCGTGCCGGATCGAAATTGAACGCGACCTGACCGTGCTGGAGCGCCTCCTGTTCGAGGATCGCTTCGAACAGCGCGCATTTGTCGGCGAAGTAGACGTAAAGCGTGCCCTTGGAGACCTGCGCCGCGCGGGCGATCTCGCCCATACTGGCACCGTCAAACCCGAGGTCCATGAACACCTTGCGGGCCCCGTCCAGGATCTGGCGGCGTTTGGAGCTGTCCTCCTCCTGGACGGCGTGGAGGTGTTCGCGGCCGGGTACAACCATTGGTTCAGGGTCTCGGAAAGTTTTTGCATCGGTCCAGGGTGATGAAACCGAAATAAAGGATTCGGGCCGGTAGGGTCCGTTCGGGTATTATCTATATTGACCGAACCGTTCGGTCAATGATATTTGGGATGGGTGAGAGGGAACCGGCCGTAGGGCGGGTTGTCCCTCATCGCGCTTTTTTGGGGAGGCCTCCATGGCCGTAGTGAGAGACCAGGCTGCGCGCGTCCTTCGCCAGGACGCCGTGGAGACGCCGGCGCCCGCGGGTGGTGACGCTGCCACCGAGACGTCTGTAGCTCTCGCCGAACAGTTGCGCTCTCATGAGGCCGAGGAAACCAAGCGCCGTCCCAGCGAGGCGCCGGAGAAGCCCGTGACCGACAAGCCGGCCGCAGCCCCAGACGCGCCCGCCGCCGGCGCGCCGAAGTCCGGCAAGCGCAAATTCGTGATGATGGGAGTAGGGCTCGTGCTGGCGCTCGCGGCCGCGAGCTATGCCGGCTATTACACGCTGGTCGGCCGCTTCTACGTCGCGACCGACGACGCCTATGTCCGCGCCAACAACACCATGCTGGGCGCGCGCGTTGCCGGCCACGTCTCCTCGATCCTCGCCGGCGACAACACGACGGTGCGCGCCGGCGACATCGTCTTCCGCGTCGACGACGGCGACTACAAGATCGCCGTCGACGCCGCCGCCACCAGGATCGCGACCCAGCAGGCCACCATCGATCGCATCGGCCGCCAGGTCGCGGCGCTCGACAGCCAGGTCGCGCAGGCCAGGGCGCAGCTCGTCTCCGCCGAAGCCGGCCTCAAGCGCGCTGACCTCGATTATGAGCGCCAGCAGGCGCTGAGCAACAAGGGTTTTGCCTCGCGCGCCACCTTCGAGAGCTCCGAAGCCGGACGCGACCAGGGCGCTGCCGCGGTCAAGGCCGCGCAGGCCGCTTACGACGTCGCGCTCAGCAATGTCGACGTCGCCAAGGCGCAGCAGGCCGAAGCGCAGGCGCAGCTCGCCGAGCTCAAGACCACGCTGGCCAAGGCCGAGCGCGATCTCGCCTTCACCGCGGTGCGCGCGCCGGTCGACGGCACGTTCTCGAACCGCCTCGTCAGTGCCGGCGATTTCGTCGCGGTGGGCCAGCGGCTCGGCAACGTCGTGCCGCTCGATAACGTCTATATCGACGCCAATTTCAAGGAGACCCAGCTCAAGCGCATCCGCCCCGGCCAGCCTGTGACGATCAAGGTCGATGCCTACGGCATGCGCAAGTTCTCCGGTGTCGTCGACAGCATCGCAGCGGGCGCGGGCTCCGTGTTCACGCTGCTGCCGCCTGACAATGCCACCGGCAACTTCACCAAGATCGTGCAGCGCGTGCCGGTCCGCATCCGCGTGCCGAAGTCGGTCGCGAAGCAAAACCTGCTCCGCGCCGGCATGTCGGTCACTGCAACGGTCGACACCAACAAGGGCGCGGCCGACGCCGACAGCGAGGTCGATCTCGACGACGCCACCATGATCCATCCGCAGTAGCGCGCCTGCGCCGCGAGGTCAGACCATGGCGAACGCCACGACCGCTTCACCTGCCATGATGGCGGACCCCGCTTCGGAGCGCATCGCACCGAAGCGGTTGTTCGCTTTCATCATCATGGTGTTCGGGATGTTCATGTCGATCCTGGACATCCAGATCGTCTCGGCGTCCCTGAGTGAAATCCAGGCCGGCCTGTCGGCAAGCTCTAGCGAGGTCTCCTGGGTCCAGACCGCCTATCTGATCGCCGAAGTGATCGCGATCCCGCTGTCGGGATTCTTGTCGCGCGCCTTCGGCACGCGGCTGTTGTTCGCAATCTCGGCGGCAGGCTTTACCGCATCGAGCCTGCTCTGCGGCTTCGCCACCACCATCGAGGAGATGATCCTCTGGCGCGCGCTGCAAGGTTTTCTCGGCGCCGGCATGATCCCGACGGTGTTCGCCTCGGCCTACACCGTTTTCCCACGCACCAAATTCCACATCGTCGGTCCCATCATCGGGCTCGTCGCAACGCTGGCTCCGACCATCGGGCCAACTGTCGGCGGCTACATCACCGACCTGATGTCCTGGAACTGGCTGTTCTTCATCAACATCGTGCCTGGCATCGGCATCACCATCGGCGTGCTGGCGCTGGTCGATTTCGACGAGCCGCATTTCGAGTTGCTCGACCGTTTCGACTGGTGGGGGCTGCTGTTCATGGCCGGCTTCCTCGGC
>NZ_JADPJF010000098.1:65343-83308 GCF_023073295.1 Bradyrhizobium sp. 23
CTGGAGGAAGGCCCGCAATATGAATGGATGCAGGACCCCTCGGTCGCGATCTGCGCCTGGATCTGCGGCATCTCGGCGATCGCCTTCTTCTGGCGCGTCTTCACGGCGGCCGAGCCGATCGTCAATCTACGCACCTTTTCCAACCGCAATTTCGCGATCGGCTGCGTCCTTCAGTTCTGCATCGGCATCGGCCTCTACGGCCTGACCTACATCTATCCGCGCTACCTCGCCGAAGTGCGTGGCTACAGCGCACTGATGATCGGCGAGACCATGTTCGTCTCGGGCATCACCATGTTCCTGATCGCGCCGGTGGTCGGGCGTCTCATGGCGAAGTACGACATGCGCTACATGATCGCGTTCGGGCTCGTCGTGTTCGCGCTCGGCTCCTACCAGATGACCTGGATCACGCGCGACTACGATTTCTATGAGTTGCTGATTCCGCAGATCCTGCGCGGCATCGGCATGATGTTCGCGATGGTGCCGACCAACAACATCGCGCTCGGCACGCTGGCGCCCGACCGGGTGAAGAACGCCTCGGGCCTCTTCAACCTGATGCGCAATCTCGGCGGTGCCGTAGGTCTCGCCGTCATCAACACCGTGCTCAATGACCGCACCGATCTGCACATTACGCGCCTGCAGGAGCGTGTGACCTGGGGCAACGCGACCGCGACCGAAACCCTGACCATGTTCATGCAGAAGTTTCAGGGGCTTGGCGATTCCACGCTGATGGCGATGAAGCAGCTCAGCCAGCTCGTGCATCGCCAGGCCGTGGTGATGGGCTTCGGCGATGCTTTCTTCATCCTGACGCTGTTCTATCTCGGCCTCACCCTGCTCGTCACACTGTTGAAGAGGCCGGCCTCGCCGTTCGGCGCCAGCGGCGACGCGCACTAATTTGCAACACTCGTGCGTGATCTCGCGCGAGCCCCGTTGCAAATCACCACTGACACATCTATAAAGCGCACCTCATTCCATCGAACCGGGAGGATTTGCATGATTTCGTCGCATTCGCAGATCGCACGCCCGCGCTCGATGATGTTCTGGCTCGGTATGTGCTCGGCCTCCTAGAGGCCTCTTCCGCCAGCTTCGATTGGGCTCCTGGTCCCGATCGCCCCGCTTCCCAAGTCAAAACCAACTTTAAGTGACGCCGTCTCGGCCCTCGCGGCCGGCCTGCGTCCATCAATGGAGCCGGCCCGCGCCATAAGCGGCCGGATGATGCCATGACCGCTCTGTCAAAAAGGCCCGCGGCGATACGCGTGGTGCTGCCCTTCGTGTTCCGGCACTGGCTGAAGCAGCCGGGGCGTACCCTCATCGTCGCCGGCGGCTTGTTGGGTGCGACCATCGCCGACCTGTTCATGCCGGTCTTCTCCGGACATCTGGTCGACGCCCTGACGCGCGGCCCATCCGATTCCGCCGCGCGGCACGCGGCGCTGATGGCATTGGGCGGTATCGTGGCGCTGGGCGCAGCCTCCATGGTGCTGCGGCTGACCGGCCTCCAGGCCATCGTGCCGTTCTCGCTAAAGATCATGTCCGAGGTCGCGCAGGAAGCCTTCATGCGCGTGCAACGGTTCTCGACCGACTGGCACGCCAACTCCTTTGCGGGATCCACGGTGCGCAAGGTCACCCGCGGCATGTGGGCGCTCGACCTGTTGAACGACACCATCTTGATGGCGCTGGCGCCGTCGCTGCTGGTGCTGATCGGGTCGATGATCCTGCTCGGCCTGCACTGGGCCTCGCTTGGCGCGGTGATCGCGCTGGGCGCGCTGGCCTATGTCACGATGACGGTGCTGTTCTCGACGCGCTACATCGCGCCGGCCGCGCGCATCTCCAATGCCTGGGACACCAAGGTCGGCGGCACGCTGGCGGATGCGTTGACCTGCAACGCGGTGGTGAAATCGTTCGGCGCGGAAGCGCGCGAGGATGCGCGGCTTGCCCGTGTCGTCAACCGCTGGCGCGTGCGCGTGCGGCGGACCTGGCTGCGCTACAACTACACCAATCTGGCGCAGCTCTCGGTGCTGCTGGCCCTGCGTGCCTCCGTGATCGGCGGCGCCGTGCTGCTGTGGATGTCGGGGCGAGCCTCGCCCGGCGACGTCACCTATGTGCTGACGAGCTACTACGTCATCCATGCCTATTTGCGCGACGTCGGAATGCACATCAACAACCTGCAGCGCTCGGTCAATGACATGGAGGAGCTGGTGGCGATCCACGACGAGCCGATCGGGATTGCGGATGCGACGGACGCGCGGCCGATTGCGATCGAGCGCGGCGAGCTCGTGTTCGACGACGTCACGTTCCATTATGGCGGCCATCATGCGCCGCTCTATGACGGACTGTCGGTCACGATCCGCGCCGGCGAACGCGTCGGTCTCGTCGGCCGCTCCGGCTCCGGCAAGACCACCTTCGTCAAGCTGGTGCAGCGGCTCTACGACGTCACCGGCGGCCGCGTTCTGATCGATGGGCAAGACATCGCCAAGGCCACGCAGCATTCGCTGCGCAGCCAGATCGCGGTCGTGCAGCAGGACCCGATCCTGTTCCACCGCTCGCTCGCCGAGAACATCGCCTATGGCCGGCCCGGCGCCAGCCTGGAGGCGATCGAGCAGGCGGCACGGCTGGCCAACGCGCATGACTTCATCCTGCGCCTGCCCAAGGGCTACGGCACGCTGGTCGGTGAACGCGGCGTCAAGCTCTCCGGCGGCGAGCGGCAGCGCGTGGCGCTGGCGCGCGCCTTCCTGGCGGACGCGCCGGTGCTGATCCTGGACGAAGCGACCTCGAGCCTCGATTCGGAATCCGAGGCGCTGATCCAGCAGGCGATGGAGCGGCTGATGCGAGGCCGCACCTCGATCGTGATCGCGCACCGGCTCTCGACGGTGAAGAGCCTCGATCGCATCCTGGTGTTCGACCGCGGCGAGATCGTCGAGCAAGGCACGCATGCCAAGCTCGCGGCCAGGCCCGGCGGCATCTATCGCGGCCTGTTCGAGCGCCAGGTGGTGGAGCTCGGACAGATCGCAGCAGCGGAATGAGTGGCGCGCGGCCGGCGGACCAATGTCGGCCGCGTCGCCAAGGAATCGGTCAAGGATGGGTGAAATGAAAGACCTGACCAACGGCTCCGTCGCGAAGCACATTCTGGGCATGGCACCGCCGATCATGGTCGGTATGGTCACGATCATGCTTTGCCAGCTGGTCGATCTGTACTTCGTCTCGGGCTTGGGCGATGCCGCGGTCGCGGGCGTGGCGGCGGCCGGCAATGCCGGCTTTCTCATCAACGCGCTGATGCAGGTGCTCGGCGTCGGCGCGGTGTCGTTGATCGCGCATGCCGTGGGACGCAAGGATCGGCCGGATGCCAATTTGATCTTCAATCAGGCGATCGTGCTGTCGGTGCTGTTCGGACTGTTGACCCTGGTCGCAGGCGCGGCGCTGTCGCGCGCCTACATGCATGCGATCGCCGCGGACGAAGCCACGATCGAGGCGGGGGCCACGTATCTGCTGTGGTTCATGCCGGCGCTCGCGTTGCAATTCGCGAGCCAGGTGATGGGATCCGCGCTGCGCGCTACCGGCATCGTGCGTCCCACGATGCTGGTGCAGGCGCTTGCGGTGGCCATCAACATCGCGCTGGCGCCGGTTCTGATCGCGGGCTTGGGCACGGGCCATGCGCTCGGCGTTGCCGGTGCGGGGCTGGCGAGCTCGATCGCGGTGTTGATCGGCGTCGTGACGCTGCTTGCGCATTTTCGTAAGGTCGAACGCTATGTCGCCTTCAATCCGGCGCAGTGGCGTCCGCAGGCGCAGCATCTGAGGCGCATCCTCAATGTCGGCCTGCCTGCCGGCGGCGAGTTCGCGATGATGTTCATCCTCATGGCGGTGGTCTATTTCGTGCTGCGCGATTTCGGTGCGGCGGCGCAGGCCGGTTTCGGGATCGGACAACGGGTCCTGGGCCTGATCCAGATGCCGGCGCTTGCAGTTGCGCTCGCCGCTGGGCCAATCGCCGGCCAGAACATGGGCGCCGGAAAAGGCGAGCGCGTGCGCGAAACCTTCGTCAAGGCGGCGCTGATCACCAGTGTCGTGATGATAGGCTTCATGTGCCTCGCGCAGTTGAAGCCGCAGCTCCTGCTCTCGGGGTTCTCGAACGACCGGGAAACCATGGAGATCGCGTTCCTGTTCCTGCGGATCATCTCGCTCAACATGGTGGCGCAGGGCGTGATCTTCACCTGCTCGAGCATGTTCCAGGGCCTCGGCAATACCAAGCCGGTGCTGTGGAGTTCGGCAACGCGCGTGCTCACCTATTCGCTGCCGGCGATCTGGCTGTCGACGCGGCCGGGCTTCCGGATCGAGCACGTCTGGTACCTGTCGATCGCGACAACCACGCTGCAGGCGGCCCTGAGCTTGTGGCTGCTACGGCGTGAATTCAGGAAGCGCCTTGCCACGCTCCGGCATGAGAAGTCCCCGGAGCCGGCTGCGCCCAAGCGCGTGGCGTCTCCTGTACGCGCGCCAGCGTAGCGATCGCTTGTCCCCGCCCCACGGCTCCGGCAAACTTGCCGCGCCGTGGGGATCGGCTGCAGGGGCCAAATGACCGAGGTGTTGAACGAGCAGCGGCCCAATTCCTGGCTCGCCGCGATCTGGGCGGCACGCTATCGCACGCCAGCCCGCTCCGTCGCGCTGATCGCGTTGCTGTTGCCGTGGACCACGACCGGGCTCATTTTCGCGCTCATTCCCTGGCTGATCGCGTTCGCGTTCCTCGACCTTCGCGAATTTCCGCGTTCGCTGCTTCGGGCAATCTGCCTGCTGCCGATTGCGCTGGTCCTACTCGCCGCCATCGGCACGCTCTGGTCGGATGCGCCGTGGCCGGACCGAATCCATGCGATCGGCCCGGCGGCGAAGCTGCTGGTAATTCCGCTTCTGATCTACCAGTTCGAGCGTTGGCCGTTTGGCGGCTGGGTGTTTTCCGCGTTCCTGGTATCCTGCACGGCACTGATGCTCTATTCCTTCGCCGTCGCCGTCGATCCCGCATTGTCGCTGAAACTCTATCTGTCGCGCGGGCCCTACAAGGTCGAAAGCGGGATCGCGGTGCGCAATTATATCGACCAGAGCCAGGAGTTCGCGCTCTGTGCGATCGCGCTGGTCTACCCGATCGTGTCGCTGCTGCGACGAGGCCGCTACCGCGTCGCGGCGCTGTTCGTGGCGCTCGCGATCGGATTCCTCGCCAACATGATGTTCGTCGTGGTCTCGCGGACAGCGCTGGTGACGCTGCCGATCCTGATCGTGGTCTTCGCGCTTTTGCATTTGCGCCGCCGCACCGCACTCTTCGCCGTCGGCGCGATGGGGCTGTTGGCCGTGCTGCTGTGGACCGCCTCGCCGCGTCTGCGCGCAACAGTCGCCAAATTCAACGGAGACTATGAGGTCAGCATCGCCGGCAATGATGTCAGCGGCATGGGGTCACGACTGGAGTTTTGGCGCAAATCGCTGGCGTTCACCGCGGACGCGCCGCTGCTCGGTCACGGCACCGGGGCGATCCGCGGCCTGTTCGCGCGCGCGGCTGTCGGCGAGAGCGGGGTTCGAGCGGAAATCGTCGGTGATCCGCACAACCAGACGCTCAATGTCGCCGTGCAGTGGGGCGCGTCGGGCGTCGTGATCCTCTATGCGCTCTGGTTCGCGCACCTCTCGCTGTTTCGCGGAGAGGGGCTGGCCTGCTGGGTCGGCCTTCTGGTCGTGGTGCAGAACATGCTGTCCTCGCTGCTCAACTCGCATCTGTTCGATTTCGCCGAGGGCTGGATCTACGTGCTTGGCGTCGGCATTGCCGGCGGCATGGCG
The DNA here is from genome assembly GCF_023073295.1 of Bradyrhizobium sp. 23. Classification (NCBI taxonomy): domain Bacteria; kingdom Pseudomonadati; phylum Pseudomonadota; class Alphaproteobacteria; order Hyphomicrobiales; family Nitrobacteraceae; genus Bradyrhizobium; species Bradyrhizobium sp. 23. Next base: position 71,143 of record NZ_JADPJF010000098.1, read on the forward strand.
CTCGCCGCGAAGACAATACGGAGTCAGTGCGTGCCCAAACTGTTCCAGACCAGGCCGAGGCCCGACAGGAACAACAGACCGAGCACGACATCGCCGAAATGCTTGTCGCTCAGCGCATGATAGACGCGCGCGCCGGCCCATGCGCCGATCAGCGTGCCCGGAAATGCGATCACTGCGAGCCAGACCACCTTGAACGCGACGAGGCCCGAGGCGGTCTGCAACACCAAGGCGGCGCCGAGCACGGTGAAATTGAAGAGCTGGAAGATGCCGCGCCGCTCGTGCTTGTTCCAGCCTCGGATGTTTGCCCACAGGATCGGAAGTGGCCCCGACAGTCCGGCAAGGCCACCCAAGATGCCGCCGGCAAAACCGATCGCGCCGTCGGCAATGCGGCCGCCGAACGTGACGGCGAGCGGCCGCTTGTTCAGATAGAGAGCCGTCGAAAAAACAAGGATCAGCACGCCGACGCTCAGCTTGAACACTTTTGGATCGGCGGAGGCGACCAGCATGGTGCCCAGCGGCACGCCGATCAGTCCTCCAATCAGGAACGGCCAGACCAGCGAGAGATCAAAACTCTTCCACATCGACGGCAGCGTCGAGCTCTGCGCGATCACCGAGCAGATCAGCACCAGGGGCACCGCGAGAGAGGGCGGCAGCACGTAGAGCCAGATGCCGAGCGCCATCAGCGCCGTGCCGAAACCGGCAAGGCCCGAGACGAAGCCCCCGGCCAGTGCGCCGAGCAGCAGCAGCCCGTAGGTGAGTATTTCCAACAGATTGTCCCTGTTATCTTGACGATCCCGAACTGTTGATCGCCATCGCTCGCATAGCACAGCTGCGGCCATGCAGGTCAATTTCAAAACCGCACGCAAGCGTGATCCCCAGCAGCGGGCGTTCGCGAAAGACAGGCCTACATGACGCTCGTACTTCAAACTGGGGGCCCGCTCGACGCCATCATGCGGTTCGATCGGCCAGTCTCCCGAATGAGATATGGAGAAGGACGATGACCCGCACGAAGATTGCCGTCGCGGCCGCACTAGTGTCGGCGGCGGCCTTGATGCCGACCATGGCGCAGGCCCAGTTTTCCGAGCCTGCGGCCTATCAGGCTGCCCATCCCGACCGCGACGTTCTGAATGGCGGCCAGCTCACGCCCGCCGCGCGCGGGGCTCTCGGCCAGCCGAGCGATGCCTACGCATCGCAAGCTTATCCATCGGCTGTTGCGCCGGTCGTGCGCTCCCACCATCGCCGGCAGCATCGATAGGTATTTGCTAGACGATCTGCCGGGTGTCGGCGGGCCTGTGCAGCGCGCTCATGAGGATGCGCAGCGCCTCCGTCAATTCCGCCCGGTTGCGCGCCGCGCCTAGCGAGACGCGTGCCGCGTGTGGTGCGGTCCCGTCGACGGTGAAGGCCTCGCCGGCGACGACTGCCAGTCCATTCCGCAGCAGATGCGCCGCGACATCGGGACGGTCCTCCGGCAGCCGCAGCCACAGATGATGCGCGGCGGGCTTGGCCTGGAACTCAAATCCCTTGAGCGCCCGTTGCGCGAGCTGCTGGCGGCCGATCGCCTCGCTTCTGATGGCGGTGATGATGCGGTCGGCGATCCCGGTCTCGATCCAATGCGTCACCAGCGCGACCATCAGCGGCGCCGGCATCTGCACCGTCGCCTGCAAAGAGCTACGCATCTCCCGCTGCGAGCTGCCGTCGGGCGTCACCAGATAGGCGACCCGTAGTGCGGGCGCCATACATTTTGACAGCGTGGTCGCGAGATATGTCTGATCCGGAATGAGATTGGCGATCGGCGATGCCGAGCGATCGAGCAGCCCGTAGGCATCGTCCTCGATCAGAATCGTATCGGCATCGTTGATGATCTTGGCGATGGCGCTGCGGCGCTCGGGGAGAAGCGTCGCGGTGGTCGGATTGTGCAGCGTCGGAATGAGATAGACCGCTTTCGGTCTATGCGTGCGGCAAGCCTTTGCCAGCGCCTCTGGCAGGATGCCGCCGTCATCCATCGCGACGCCGACGAGTCTGACGCCGAGGCGCGCGGCGGCGGCCCTGATGCCGGGGAAGGTGAGGGCTTCCGTCAGCACGATGTCGCCGGGCCGGGCGACGTGGGCGAGCAGGTTGAACAGGATCGTCTGTGCGCCGGGAAAGATCACGAGCCTGTCGGCATGCGCATGCGGCACGCGGGGGCGCATCCATCGCGCCGCGACCTCGCGCTCGTGTGCGCTGCCGCCGGGCGGCTGGTAGTTGAGATGCGCGGTCAGGCCCGATTGCGCGCGGATGGCTTCCATCCCGGCGATGATGCGCTCGTCGAGCTGCGCTTCGAGAGGTTGCGGCGGCACGTTCATCGAGAGGTCGATCGCGACGGGATGCGGCAGATCGACCACGCGGCGCGCGCTGGTCTCCGACACGAACGAGCCCTGGCCGACCCGGGCCTCCATGATGCCGCGGCGCCGCGCCTCGGTGTAGGCGCGTGTCACCGTGGTGAGGTCGATGCCGAGCGCCTTTGCCAGCGCCCGCTGCGTCGGCAATTGCTGGCCGCGCACCAGCCGGCCGGCGGCGATGTCGGCCTCCATGGCTTCGACGATGCGCTGATAGCGCGGCCCGCTCAGCTCCGAAATTGTAGGGGTCCAATCCATGCAATGAAGGCCCATATCCTTTGAATGTATGGATACAAGATATTATTGTATGGATCCTAGAAAAGGAAGAGGTGGGGTCATGGCAACCGGTTCAGTCTCTCTGGCAAAGGCGATGTGGCGCGGATTTCGCGGCAAGTGCCCGAACTGCGGCGAAGGCCATGCGTTCGGCCGTTTCCTGAAGGTGGCAGATACCTGCGACCATTGCGGCGAGGAGCTGTTCCACCAGCGCGCCGACGATTTCCCGGCCTATCTCGTGATGGTCGTCGTCGGCCATCTCGTGGTGCCGGCAATCCTCGCGGTCGAAACCGCCTATGCGCCGGCCGTCTGGCTGCAACTGGTGGTGTGGCTGCCGGTGACGTTGTTCGCTTCGCTCGCGCTGTTGCAGCCGACCAAGGGTGCCATCGTCGGGCTGCAATGGCAGATCGGCATGCATGGTTTTGAGGCGGGCAAGCTGCGGCGCGAAGCTGGTCGGCCTGCAGCCGTCCTCGTGAAGGTGAACGCGCGCGCGGCTTAAGGGGCCGTAGCGTTTACATCGCGGGACCGGCCGCTACACTCCATCGTACAAACAAGAACGATGGAAACGCCGATGGCCGCACGCTCAAAAACCTTCCTGCTTTGTCACGGCGCGTGGTCCGGCGGGTGGGCCTGGAAGAAGATGCATCCGTTGACGGCAAAGGCCGGCCATCGCCTCATTGCGCCGACCTATACCGGGCTCGGCGAGCGCGCGCATCTGGCCAGTCCCGCGATCGATCTCGACACGCACATCCAGGACATTCTCAACGTCATCAGGTTCGAGGATCTCGAGGACATCGTGCTCCTCGGCCACAGCTATGGCGGCATGGTCGCCACCGGTGTCGCCGATCGCGCGCGCGAGCGGGTGACGCAATTGATCTATCTCGACGCCTTCGTGCCGCGTGACGGCCAATCGCTGTTCGATCTCCACGAGGGCGGGCGCGAGCCGATGCGCAAGGCTGCAAGCTCAGGCGACGGCTACCGCATCCCGCCGAACCCGCCGCCGCCGGACACGCCGCCGGCCGATCTCGACTGGCTCAACGCCCGCCGGATCAACATGCCGATCAAATGTTTCGAGACGAAGCTGAAACTCGAACATGGCGAGCCGGCGATGCCGCGCAGCTACATCTATTGCACGCGCATTCCGCCGGGCGACGTGTTCGGGCAGTTCGCGAAGCGCACCAAGACCGAGGATGGCTGGCGCACTTTCGAACTCGATGCGAGCCATGCGCCGAATGTGACAGCGCCGGAGGCGCTGATGGGTGTGTTGCAAGAGATCGTCGGATAGCAAGCCCCCAAATGGTGAGGGGCCCGATGCAGTCAGCATCGAACCCCTCGTTGAAGATATCAGCCGGCCTCTAAGCCGGGTTCTGTAGGGCACCGTCCGCTTGCGCGAACGATACGTGACGGCCATTCCTCTGGGACCATGTTTGCACATGGCCTCGAGCAACCTACCCGGACGGCGGGCCTGACATCGCCCCGCGGCGTTATCGCTTTCGCGAACACTCCGCTATGCCGTCCCTATTCGGTTTTGCTCCCGGTGGGGTTTACCATGCCGGCTCCGTTGCCGCAGCCGCGGTGCGCTCTTACCGCACCTTTTCACCCTTACCTGCCTACGCAGCTTGCGCTGCTACGGCACGGCAGGCCCGAGGGCTTGCCGCGCCAAAGCCCCGAAGGGGCGACGGCGGGCGGTTCGTTCTCTGTGGCACTTTCCCTGGGGTCGCCCCCGCCGGACGTTATCCGGCACCGTATGTCAAGGGAGCCCGGACTTTCCTCCCCGGCGGCCTTTCGGCACTTGCCGGAGCGGCCGTCCGGCCGACTGACGGCTTACGCATGAAGCATTTGTGTCGGTTCCGCAAGCCGATATCGCCATGCACGGTTCGCCCGAAATAATTTATCCTGAAGATGTCGTTGGGCGCGTGTCCCGTTCGACTGGATGTCGGCGATCCAGCCGTGCAGCAGGAGTTAAGCGATGCAGTATTTGCTGATGATCTACCAGAACGAAGCCGAGTACGCGAATATGCGTCCGGCGGCCGGCCAGCAGATGACGGCGGAATATCAGACCTTCACGCAAGGCATCATCCAGAGCGGCAATTTCAAGGCCGGCGACCGTTTGCAGCCGACCACGACTGCAACGACCGTCCGCGTGCGCGACGGCAAGACGCTGACGACCGACGGCCCGTTTGCCGAAACACGCGAGCAGCTCGGCGGCTATTACCTGGTGGAGGCCAAGGATCTCGATGCTGCGATCGAGATCGCGTCGCGGATTCCGTCGGCGCGTATCGGCTCGATCGAGGTGCGGCCGATCTGGGTCTACGACAAGTGACGGCGCCGTCGCGCATCGGCGCATGACGCTGTCCGAGATCGACAAGATCTTCCGCGACGAGGCGGGGCGGGCGCTGGCCACGCTGATCCGCCTCGTCGGCGATTTCGATCTCGCCGAGGACGCGCTCCAGGACGCCTTTGCGGTGGCACTGGCGCGCTGGCCGGCGTGCGAGGTCCCCGACAATCCGCGTGCCTGGCTGGTCAATGTCGCCAGGCACAAGGCGATCGACCGTATCAGGCGCCAGGCCGTTTTCCGCGGCAAGGAGCAGGCGCTCGTGCACGAGCTCGAGCTGAACGCGCAGGCGCCCGCCGAGCCGCCGGCAATGCTCGACGACGACATGCTGCGGCTGATCTTCACCTGCTGCCATCCTGCGTTCGCGCCCGAAGTCCAGGTCGCGCTGACACTGCGCACCGTCTGCGGGCTCTCCACGGCGCAGGTCGCGCGCGCCTTCCTCGTCAGCGAGGAGGCGATGGCGCAGCGTCTCGTCCGCGCCAAGCAGAAGATCAGGCTCGCCGGCATTCCCTATGAGGTCCCCGAGCGCGACACGCTGGTGCCGCGGCTCGATGGTGTGCTTGCCGTGATCTATCTCGTCTTCACCGAAGGCTACGTGGCGACGTCCGGTGCGGATTTGATGCGACCCGATCTTGCCGCCGAGGCGATCCGGCTTGGCCGCTTGCTCGACCGGCTGCTACCCGATCGAGCCGGGATCAAGGGCCTGCTGGCGCTGATGCTGCTGCACGATGCGCGCCGCGCAGGGCGCCAGACCGCCGCCGGCGACATCGTGCTGCTGGAAGAGCAGGATCGTTCGCAGTGGGACCATGCACAGATCGAGGAGGGTCTGCGCCTGGTGGACGACGCACTGCGCGTGCCCGGCCGGCCGCAGCCGTATGCAGTACAAGCCGCGATCGCTGCGCTGCATGCGCGTGCGCCGAGCTACGAGCAGACAGACTGGCCGCAGATTGCCGGGCTCTATGAAGTGCTGCTGCGGATCAATCCGTCGCCGGTGATCGAACTCAACCACGCGGCGGCGGTGTCGATGGTCGATGGGCCCGCGCGCGCGCTCGATCTCGTGGATGCGACCGCCGCACGCGGCGCGCTTCATGGCTATGAGCTGCTGCCAGCGGTGCGGGCGGATTTGTTGCGGCGGCTTGGCCGGAAGGAGGAGGCGCGCGAGGCCTATCGCGCTGCGACGGAGGCGACGCAGTTAGAGCCGCTGCGACGGCTTTATGCGCGAAGGATGAGGGAGATGAACTGAGTTTCCGTCATGGCGGGGCTTGTCCCGGCCATCCACGTTCTTCCGGCGCGACAAAGACGTGGATGCCCGGGACAAGCCCGGGCATGACGGAGCAAGAGGTCACGTTCTCGAAGACGTCAGCTACTTCGTCACGATGGTCGTTGTCTCCTGAGGGAGACTCCCCAACAGCGCCTGCAAGGTCGAGAGCGTCGAGTGATCCGCGACCCCATCCAGTCGCGCCGGGCGGAAATGGCGCTGGAACGCGGTGACGACTTCCATGGTCGCGGCGTCGTATTTGCCGGTGAGGGGAACGCCGTAGCCGTATCTGGCGAGCGCTTGCTGCAGGCTCAGCACCTCATCGCTGATGGTGCCGAGCATCAGGCTTTCGCCGCGCACCACCGGCGCGGGCGTGACCCAGTGTCCGACGCCGGAATTGGCCAGCGAATGCCACGGAAATTTTTCGCCGGGATCTTTCTTGCGCGCCGGCGCCACGTCGGAATGGCCGAGCACCCGGTGCGCGGGCACCTTGCGGCGGAGCATGATGCCGCGGCACAGCGCGATCACGGCGGCGATCTGGCGCAGCGGAAACTCCGGATAGCCCCAATCGTGGCCGCGATTGACGATCTCGATCCCGATCGAGCAGGAATTGATGTCGTCCTCGCCGGACCAGGACGAGACGCCGGCATGCCAGGCGCGCCTGGCCTCCGGCACGCATTGCACGATGCGGCCGTCTTCCAGCACGACATAATGTGCCGATACCTCTGTGCCCGCGGAGCAGAGCCGCGCCAGCGCACCTTCGACGTCGGGCATGCCGGTGTAGTGCAGCACAATCATATCGGGTTGGCGGCCCTTGTTGCGGTCGCCATGGTTCGGTGAGGGGATGATGTCGGAGACGATCGAGGAATCCGGCTCGAACGTCCGCATGTTCGCGGCCGCTTTGGGAACCGGCAGAACGCGTTGACGCTTCGAATCAGATCCAGACGGCGTGGACGAACCGGACGACATAAATAGCTCGAGACAGACAGAGAGTGGGCCAAGCCCTTTTCTTTACTATTCCTTTACCCTCCACCGTGCGCAACCGCGCGACGAGGTTAACGGATGCATTTTGGCGCATGTGTGTGGATGAAGCATCACCGCCGCGTCAGCTTTTCGACTTGTCGCGAGCCGATCAACGCTTTCTTAACGCTAAGGGCCGTTACTGAGAGATGAAGAGCCGACCCGCGTCCGGAGGCGGCCAAAGCGTATTTTGGCTCGAAATCCCATGGCTGCCCGACAAATTCCAAGGGGAATACTGGGTTGGTGGCCCGGGACGACCGGGCACGGTAACCATATCGGACGGGGGTTGGGTCGTGGAACCGCCGCGACGCGGAATCATTCGAGGCGTTATGAGCTTGTTCGTCCCCGATCTCACTTGGGAGTCCGGCGGGGCGATCGGCAGGCCTGGCGCATGAGCTCGGCTCCGCACATCCCCGTTCTTGGCCGCGAGGCCATCGACCACCTCGCCCCGCGCGAAGGCGGCCTTTATATCGACGCGACCTTTGGTGCCGGCGGCTACAGCCGCGCGATCCTCGACGTGCCGGGAACTCAGGTGATTGCCATTGATCGCGACCGTACTGCGATCGAGGGCGGCGCCGAGCTCGTCGCATGCTCGGCGGGCAGGCTGACCCTCGTTGAAGATCGTTTCTCCAACCTCGCCGAGGTCTGCGCGGCTCAAGGCATCGATGGCGTCGACGGCGTCGTGATGGACGTCGGGGTATCCTCGATGCAGCTCGACCAGGCCGGCCGCGGCTTCTCGTTCCGCCTCGATGGTCCGCTCGACATGCGGATGGGGCAGGCAGGCCCGACTGCGGCCGATGTCGTGGCGCGCGCCTCGGAAGGCGATCTCGCCGACATCATTTATCTTCTCGGCGAAGAGCGGCAGTCGCGCCGGATCGCCCGCGCTATCGTCGCGGACCGTCAGGAGACGCCGTTCACGACCACGCGCGCGCTCGCCGAGCTCGTCGGCAGGGTGGTTCGGTCCAAGCCCGGCGATATTCACCCGGCGACGCGGACGTTCCAGGCCCTGCGCATCTTCGTCAACGAAGAGCTCGAGGAACTCCAGAGCGCGCTCATCGCTGCCGAGCGCGTGCTCAAGCCCGGTGGTCGCCTCGTTGTCGTCTCGTTCCATTCGCTGGAAGACCGCATCGTCAAGAATTTCCTTAGCCTGCGCAGCAAGACGGGTGGCGGCTCACGCCATTTGCCGGAAGTGTCGCAGGCGGTGCCGAGCTTCCAGCTGCTGACGCGGCGGCCGGTGATCGCGGGCGAAGACGAGGTCGCGCATAACCCGCGCGCGCGGTCGGCAAAACTGCGCGCCGGCGAGCGCACCTCGGCGCCTGCGCATGATGATCGCGAGCAATCGTCATGGCCAAAACTCTCCGACGTCATGAGGGGTGGCTAGCGCATGCGCTTCATCCACCTCCTCGTCATCGGCGCGCTGATCTTCGCGGCAGCCTATGTCTATAGGATCAAGATGGACTCCACGGCGCGCACCGAAAAGGTGCTGCGGCTGCATGCGGAGATCCGCGAGCAGCGCGATGCGATCGCGGCGCTGCGCTCCGAATGGGCCAAGCTCGATGCGCCCCTGCGCCTGCAAGGCCTGTCCGACCGGCATCTGCAGCTCAAGCCGGTCAACGGCACGCAATATGATTCACTGAAGAATTTGCCCGAGCGTCCGCTGCGGATGTTCAGGCCGGGCGAGCCGGATCCGATCGGCGCCATGCTCAACACCATCGAAGCCGCCAGCGATCCCGATAATGTGACGGGCTCCGTGCCTCAGCCCGAGGACAAGCCATGAGTGCTGTGACCCCGGCCAAACCTGCAGAAAAGCCCGCTGAGCCCTGGCGGCAGCGGCTGATCCGCAGCCTGCTGTACGGGCGCAACGTCGATCGCGCGGCCAAGGCGCGGGCGCGCGTCGGCCTGGCGATGCTCGCCTTCGGCGCGGTCTACGCCCTGATCGGCGGCCGGCTCGTGATGTTCGCGATCGGCGCCGACGCCCATGGCGCACGCCGCGCCGCGGCGCAGGAGGTGGTCGCGACCGCGCGGCCCGACATCGTCGACCGCAACGGCGCGATTCTCGCGACCGACGTCAAGGCCTCGAGCCTGTTCGGCGAGCCGCGCCGCATCATCGACAAGGACGAGGCAATCGAACTTCTGACCGCCACGGTGCCCGACCTCGACGAGGCCGAGGTGCGCGAGCGCCTGAAGACGCGCAAGGGCTTCGTCTGGCTCAAGCGCGAGATTACGGCGAAGCAGCAGCAGGACATCCACAAGCTCGGCATTCCCGGCATCGGTTTCCTGCGCGAGAACAAGCGCGTCTATCCGACCGGCAACGAGGTCGCCCACCTCATTGGTCTCGTCAACATCGACAACCAGGGCATCGCCGGCATGGAGAAGTGGCTCGACAATCAGGGGCTCGCCGATCTCCACCGCGCGGGCTTTGCCACCGACCGGCTGCAAAAGCCGATCGAGCTATCGGTGGATCTGCGGGTCGAGCACGCACTGCGTGACGAGCTGCTGAAGGCCAAGGAGAAATACCACACCAAGGCTGCCTCCGGCATCGTCTCCAACGTCAAGACCGGCGAGATCGTGGCGATGGTCTCCCTTCCGGACTTCGATCCCAACAATCCGAAGGAAGCGCACGATCCCGACCGCATCAATCGCCTGACCACCGGCGTTTACGAGATGGGCTCGACCTTCAAGGCGTTCACGCTGGCGATGGCGCTCGATTCCGGCAAGATCAATCTGAACACATCGTGGGATGCACGCGGAAACCTGCACTACGGCAAGTTCACCATCCACGACAGCCATCCGCTCGGACGCTTCATCAACACCAAGGAAGTGTTCACCTTCTCGTCCAACATCGGCGCGGCGCGGATCGCGCTCGGCCAGGGCGTCGAGGCCCACAAGGCATTCCTCGGCAAGATGGGCCAGTTGACGCGGCTGCGCACCGAACTGCCGGAAAGCGCGGCTCCGCTGATTCCGCGCCGCTGGGGCGAGCTGAACACGGTCACCATCGCTTTCGGCCAGGGCATGTCGGTGGCGCCGCTGCAGGCGGTGATGGGCATCAACGCGCTGGTGAACGGCGGCTATTTGATTCCGCCGACCTTCATGAAGCGCAGCGAGTCCGAAGCGGCGGCGATGGCCAAGCGCGTCATCAGGACGGAGACCAGCGACAAGATGCGGTTCCTGATGCGGCTCAATGCCGAAATCGGCACCGCCAAGACCGCCGACGTCAAGGGTTACTATGTTGGCGGCAAGACCGGCACGTCGGAGAAGGTCATCAACGGCCGCTATGCCAAGAAGCGCGTGCTCAACTCCTTCACCGCGATCATGCCCTGCGACGATCCGAAATATCAGATCCTGATCATGCTGGACGAGCCCCAGGCGATTCCCGAAACGAAAGGTTTCATCACCTCGGGCTGGAACGCGGTGCCGACCGGCGGCAAGGTGATCGAGCGGATCGCGCCGCTATTGGGCGTCGAACCGCGGTTCGACCTGCCGCCGTCCGAGCGCCTTATTCTTGCAGCATCCAGGACAACCCAGTAATCAACCGGGTGGGCCGTTGCCGCTGCTGAGTCGGGATTTCCCTGCAGATTCGGCAATCCGGTCCGGCATGTCGACTGGAAGACCATGAAGCTGCGCGACCTCCTCGATCAGGACGTTCAGGGCAATGATGCCGCAATCGAGCCCGCGGTCGCGGCGCTCGACGTGACCGGCGGCGCCCTCGACAGCCGCGCGGTCAAGCCCGGCGATCTCTTCTTCGCACTTGCGGGCAGCAAGACCGACGGTGCGCGCTTCATCGATGCCGCGATTGCCGCCGGCGCGGTGGCGGTCGTCGGCGACCATGCCCCTGATGGCTGCAAGGTGCCGTTCATCACAGTCGCGAATCCGCGCCGCGCGCTGGCGCTGGCCGCGGCAAAATTTTTTCCCGCGCAGCCCGCGACAATTGCGGCGGTGACCGGCACCAGCGGCAAGACCTCGGTCGCCGCATTCACCCGGCAGATCTGGGAGCGGCTCGGGCACGCCTCCGCCAGCATCGGAACCATCGGGCTCGTTTCCCCGAAGCGTACCGTCTACGGCTCGCTGACGACGCCCGATCCGATCGCACTGCACCGGCAGCTCGACGAGATCGCACGCGAGGGCGTCACGCATCTCGCCTTCGAGGCCTCTTCTCACGGGCTCGACCAATATCGCCTCGACGGCGTGCGCGTGTCCGCCGGCGGCTTCACCAATCTCTCGCGCGACCATATGGATTACCATCCGACCGTCGCGCATTACCTCGCGGCCAAGCTCAGGCTGTTCCGCGAACTTGTCCCGCCGGGGGGCGCGGCCGTGATCTCCGCCGATCATGATTGCTCGGCGGAGGCGATCAGTGCTGCGAATTCGCGCGGCTTGCGCGTGATGGCAGTCGGTCGCAACGGCGACGGGGCGGGCGAGGGCATTCGTCTCGCCGGTGCGGAGGTCGAAGGATTTTCGCAAGTGCTCGCGCTCGAACATCGCGGCAAGCGGTATACGATCCGGCTGCCGCTGGTCGGCGAGTTCCAGATCGAGAATGCGCTGGTGTCAGCTGGCCTCGCCATCGGCACCGGCGGCGACGCCGCGGACGTGTTCGCGAGCCTCGAACATCTCGAAGGCGCCAAAGGTCGGTTGGAGCGCGTCGGCGAGCGCAACGGTGCGCCGATCTTCGTCGACTATGCGCACAAGCCCGATGCGCTGGCGAAGGCGCTGCAGGCGCTGCGTCCCTACGCCAGGCGCAGGCTGGTCGTCGTGTTCGGCGCCGGCGGCGACCGCGATGCCGGCAAGCGTCCGATCATGGGCGAGATCGCCGCCGGCAACGCCGACGGTGTCATCATCACCGACGACAATCCGCGCAGCGAGAAGCCGGAATCGATCCGCGCCGAAATTCTCGCCGCCGCCAAGGGC
>NZ_JADPJF010000098.1:83390-87104 GCF_023073295.1 Bradyrhizobium sp. 23
CGCGAAATCGGCGACCGGGCCGCGGCGATCCGCACCGCGATCGCCGAATTGGAAGATGGCGATGCGCTGCTCATCGCCGGCAAGGGCCACGAGACCGGGCAGATCGTCGGCGGAGAGGTTTTGCCCTTCAGTGATCACGAGGCGGTCGCCGCCGCATTAGCGTCGAGGATTGCATGAGCGCGCCCATATGGACGGTGGCCGAAGTGGCGCGCGCGCTGGGCGCCGCCGGATCGTTCCCGGACACGCCGATCGACTTCGTCACCCAGGACAGCCGGCTGGCGAAGCCGGGCAGCCTGTTCGTCGCGCTGAGCGGCACGCCAAGCGGCGGCTTCATTTCGGCCTTCGCCAGCGCGCGTGACGGCTGGGAGTTCGCGGACAAGGCGGAAGCCTCGGGCGCGGTCGCGATGATCGTGCCGCACGAGATCGCGGGCATCCGCATTCCCCAGATCGTCGTCAAGGACACGCTGATCGACGGCCTCTGGGGCCTTGCGCGCGCGGCACGCGCGCGCTTCAACGGGCCGGTGATCGGGCTCACCGGCAGCGCGGGCAAAACCAGCACCAAGGAATTCCTCGCGGCCTATCCCAATGCCTATGCCAGCCCGTCGAGCTTCAATAATTTCTGGGGCGTGCCGCTGACGCTGTGCAATGCGCGCCCCGATGCCAGTCTCTGGGTCGTCGAGATGGGCATGAACCAGGCGGGCGAAATCGCGCGGCTTAGCGAACTGACGCGGCCGACGGTGGCGCTCGTCGTCAACGTCCAGCCGGTGCATCTGGAGAAGCTCGGCTCGCTCGAAGCCATCCGTCGCGAGAAGGTGTCGATTGCACTCGGCCTGCCCGCGGAAGGCGTGCTGGTGCTGCCCGCCGGGATCAAGGCGCCGGACTGGAAGGGCAAGGTCATACGCTTCGGCGAGAAAGCCGAGGTGCATGAAGTCGCGCACGCGCCGCACGGCGACAGCTGGCAGGTCGTGGCCGCGCTCGGCAAGAAGGAGATCGCGTTCAGCCTGACGCCGGGCGCGCCGCATCGCGTTCAGAATGCGCTGGCCGCGCTCGCATCGATCCGTGCGACCAACCTCGATGCGGCGACGCTTGCGATCAAGCTCGACCGGGTCGGTATCATGAGCGGCCGTGGCGTCGAGCAGGCGGCCGGTGGCGTCACCGTGATCGACGACAGCTTCAACGGTAATCCGGCCAGCGTGGCTGCCGCGCTGCAAAGCTTGCAGGCGCGCAACACGACCGGTGGCCGCCGCATTGCCGTGCTCGGCGACATGCTGGAGCTGGGCGACGGCGCACCAACCTATCACATCGACCTCGCCAGGCATCTCGACGGCATCGACGGCGTCTATTGCGTCGGACCCCTGATGCGTCACCTGTTCGAGGTGCTTCCAGCCGGCAAGGGTCTCGGTTGGCACGACGACCCCGTCACGCTGAAGCCGGGGGAGGTCGCAAATCTGCTGAGGGCAGGCGATGTCGTGGTTGTCAAGGGCAGCAAGAAGATGTTCTGGGTCAACAAGTTTGTGCCGGGCCTAGTGGCCGCCTTGCAGGCAAGGGCGTAAACTGCTTGGAAGGCGCTGTTCCCGAATCCCCCCTTTCCGGCGCGAAGCCGTTCGTTTTCTTTAGAGGTCGCCCGACCCGATGATGAAGACCAGCGAATGCGCGTGAGGCAGGTTGACAAGGCCAAGATCAAGGCGCGTGCAAAGGCGCCATAGGACCGTCTGAATGTTTTACTGGCTGATCGAGCTCTCCAACACATTTCCGGGCTTCGGTGCCGTTCGCACCTTCCTGAACGTCTTCCGCTACATCACCTTCCGCACCGGCGGCGCCGTCGTCACCGGCGCGCTGTTCGTATTCCTGTTCGGACCCTGGATCATCGACCATCTGCGCATCCGGCAAGGCAAGGGCCAGCCGATCCGGGCCGATGGTCCGCAATCGCATCTCGCCAAGAAAGGCACGCCCACCATGGGCGGGCTGATGATCTTGTCCGGTCTCACGGTCGGCACGGTGCTGTGGGCCAATCCGCTCAACCCTTACGTCTGGATCGTGCTGGCGGTGACGCTTGGCTTCGGCTTCGTCGGCTTCTATGACGATTATCTCAAGGTGACGAAGCAGACCACGACCGGGTTCGGCAGCAAGCTTCGCCTGCTGATCGAGGCGGCGATCGCGCTGGTGGCCTGCTACGCGCTGGTGCGGCTGAACCGCGATCCCGCGTCGACCGCGCTGACGATTCCTTTCCTGAAGGACACCGTGCTGCATTTCGGCTGGTTCTTCGTCGTGTTCGGCGCCTTCGTCATCGTTGGCGCCGGCAACGCGGTGAACCTGACCGACGGTCTCGACGGCCTTGCCATCGTGCCGGTGATGATCGCGACTGCGAGCTTTGCCATGATCGCCTATCTCGCCGGCAACGCGGTGTTCGCCGATTATCTCCAGATCAAATATGTCGCCGGCACCGGCGAGCTCGCCGTGCTCTGCGGCGCGCTGCTGGGTGCGGGCCTGGGCTTCCTCTGGTTCAACGCGCCGCCGGCCTCGATCTTCATGGGCGACACCGGCTCGCTCGCGCTCGGCGGCATGCTGGGCGCGATCGCAGTGGCGGTGAAGCACGAGATCGTGCTCGCGGTGATCGGCGGCCTGTTCGTGCTGGAGGCAGTCTCCGTCATCGTGCAGGTGGTGTCGTTCAAGATGACGGGAAAACGCATCTTCCGGATGGCGCCGATCCATCACCATTTCGAGCAACTCGGCTGGACCGAGCCCCAGATCGTGATCCGGTTCTGGATCATCTCGGTGATGCTGGCGCTCGCTGGCCTATCCACGCTGAAGCTGCGGTGAACGATCGATGATCCCCGTCACGTCCTTTGCCGGCAAGACGGTCGCGGTGTTCGGCCTCGGCGGCTCGGGACTCGCCTCCTGTCACGCGTTGAAAGCGGGCGGCGCCGAGGTGATCGCCGCCGACGACAGCGCCGAGAATGTCGCCAAGGCCGCGCAAGCGGGCTTCATCACGGCTGATTTGCGCAACGTCTCATGGGCGAATTTCGCCGCGCTGGTGCTCGCGCCCGGTGTGCCGATGACCCACCCAGTCCCGCATTGGAGCGTGCTGAAGGCGCGCGAGGCCGCTATCGAGGTGATCGGCGACATCGAGCTGTTCTGCCGCGAAAGGCGCCGGCACGCGCCGGATGCGCCGTTCGTCGCCATCACCGGCACCAATGGCAAATCGACGACGACGGCTTTGATCGCGCATCTCACCAAGGTCGCCGGCTATGACACCCAGATGGGCGGAAATATCGGCACCGCAATCCTGTCGCTGGAGCCGCCGGGCATGGGCCGCGTCCACGTCATCGAGATGTCGTCCTATCAGATCGACCTCACGCCTTCACTCGATCCCTCCGTCGGCATTCTGCTCAATGTCAGCGAAGACCACATCGATCGCCACGGCACCATCGCGCATTACGCCGCGGTGAAGGAGCGACTCGTTGCCGGTGTGCAGGCCGGCGGCACCGCGATCGTCGGCGTCGACGACGGCTTTTGCCGCGATATCGCCGACCGGCTCGATCGCGCCGGCAAGAACGTGGTGCGGATCTCCGTCAAGAATCCGCTGGCCAGCGGCATCCATGTCGAGCACGGCCATATCGTGCGCAATTCGGGCGGCGCGCGCAGTGAAATCGCGGCGCTCGGCGGCATCGGTTCTCTGCGCGGCTTGCACAATGCGCAGAACGCGGCGTGCGC
>NZ_JADPJF010000098.1:87190-90388 GCF_023073295.1 Bradyrhizobium sp. 23
CGCTCGCGATGGGCATCGGCCTCGACGTCTTGCAGAACGGCCTGCGCAGCTTCCCCGGCCTTGCGCATCGCATGGAGCAGGTCGGCCGCCGCGGCAACGTGCTGTTCGTCAACGATTCCAAGGGCACCAATGCCGACGCCACCGCGCATGCGCTGTCGTCCTTTTCGGACATCTTCTGGATCGCGGGCGGCAAGCCGAAGGCCGGCGGAATCACCGGCCTCACCGGCTACTTCCCGCGCATCCGAAAAGCCTATCTGATCGGCGAGGCCGCGCAGGAATTTTCGGGCACGCTCGGCACGAAGGTGCCGCACGAGATCAGCCAGACCCTCGACGTCGCCGTCGAGCAAGCCGCATGCGATGCGGAGGCGTCAGGCATCGCTGACGCGGTCGTCCTGCTGTCGCCCGCCTGCGCCTCCTTCGACCAGTATCGCAACTTCGAAATTCGCGGCACCAGGTTCCGCGAGCTGGTGCAGGCGCTGCCGGGCATGAAGCCGGTGGTGTAGGGACGCTGCTGGTTGTTGCTCCGCTGTCGTCGCCCGGCTTGACCGGGTGATCCAGTACGCCGCGGCTGTGGTTATGAACCCTCGACGTCTCTGGAATACTGGATGCCCCGCTTTCGCGGGGCATGACGGGCATTTGAGGTAAGCGCTCGCCTTCATCTCCAATCATCCCCGTTTCCTTAACCCCCCGGTAACCAACCTCGGCGACCAATGGACCGACCTCTGTCCGAAAGCGGCCGCCATGCTCTCCCGTGAAGAACGCACCCCCTTTTCCGAGTGGTGGTGGACCGTCGACAAGCCGCTGATGGGTGCCATCCTGGCGCTGATGCTGACCGGCGTGATCCTGTCGCTGGCGGCGAGCCCGCCGGTTGCGACCCGCATCGGGCTCGATCCCTTCCACTTCTTCAGCCGGCACGTGCTATTCCTGGTGCCGTCCTGCATCGTGCTGCTCGGGGTGTCCTTCCTGTCGCCGCGGGCGATCCGTCGCTCGGCGCTGATCATCTTTGCGGTCAGCATCGTCCTGATCGTGCTGACGCTCGCGATCGGCCCCGAAGTAAAGGGCTCGCGGCGCTGGATCACGCTACTCGGCCTCAATATCCAGGCCTCCGAGATCGCAAAACCGTCGTTCGTCGTCATGGCCGCCTGGCTGTTCGCGGAATCCACTAGGCGGCCAGAAATGCCGGCGACCTCGATGGCGCTGGTGCTGCTCTTGATGCTGGTCTCGCTGCTGGTGATGGAGCCCGACTTCGGCCAGACCATGCTGATCCTGATGGTGTGGGGCTCGCTGTTCTTCATCGCGGGCATGCGGATGATCTGGGTGTTCGGGCTCGCCGGCCTCGGCGCCGCCGGACTGTTCAGCGCCTATCTTTTTGTTCCCCACGTCGCCGGCCGCATCAAGCGCTTCATGAATCCGGCCTCGGGCGACACCTTCCAGGTCGATACCGCCATGGAGGCCTTCTACAATGGCGGCTGGTTCGGCCTCGGACCGGGCGAGGGCATCGCCAAGCGCAGCCTGCCCGACAGCCACACCGATTTCGTGTTCGCGGTTGCCGCCGAAGAGTTCGGCATCATCCTGTGCCTCGCGATGCTGGCACTGTTTGCTTTCGTCGTCATCCGGACGCTGTCGCGCGCCTATGCCAACGAGGACATGTTCTCGCGCTTCGCGGCCTCGGGCTTGGCGATCCTGTTCGGCGTGCAGGCCGCCATCAACATGTCGGTCAATCTCCAGCTCATCCCCGCCAAGGGCATGACGCTGCCCTTCATCTCCTATGGTGGCTCCTCGATCGTGTCGCTGGCCTATGGTGTCGGCATGATGCTCGCGCTGACGCGGCTGCGCCCGCGCACCGAAGTCGAGGCGAGCGGCCACGCCGAGGCGATGCGCAGCTACGCATAGTTTTTCGTCATTGCGAGCGAAGCGAAGCAATCCAGAATCTCTCCGCGGTGGCAGTCTGGATTGCTTCGCTGCGCTCGCAATGACGAAAGAGTCCTTGTAAAACTCGCCACCATGGACACCTCCCCCCTGATTCTTCTCGCCGCGGGCGGCACCGGCGGCCATCTGTTTCCGGCCGAGGCGCTCGGCGTCGAGCTGATCCGGCGCGGCTTCCGCGTCCGCCTCGTCACGGACGAGCGCGCGCTGCGCTACAGCGGACTGTTCACCAAGGACATGATCGACGTCGTCTCGAGCGAGACTGCGCGCGGACGCAATCCGCTGCAGCTCGCCTATGCCGGCCTGACGCTCGCGGCCGGCACGCTGTCCGCCTACAGCCTGATCAAGCGACTGAAGCCGGTCGCCGTCGTCGGCTTCGGCGGCTATCCGACGCTGCCGCCGCTGGTCGCCGCAAAATTCGCCGGCGTGCCCGGCATCATCCATGACGCCAATGCGGTGCTCGGCCGCGCCAACCGGTTCCTGTCGAGCCGCGTCCAAGCCATCGCGACGTCGTTGCCCGGCGTGCTCGATCGCGATCCGGCGCTATCAGGCAAGACCACGACGGTCGGCACGCCGATGCGTCCGGCGATCCTCGCCGCAGCTGGCGTGCCATATGCTGCGCCTGAAGTGAACGGTCCGCTGCGCCTGCTCGTCGTCGGCGGCAGCCAGGGCGCGCGCATCATGGCCGACATCGTGCCGGGCGCGATCGAGCGCCTCGAGCCTGCGCTGTGGAGCCGGCTCGTCCTCACCCAGCAGGTGCGCGACGAGGATATGGCGCGCGTGCGTGCGGTCTACGACAGACTGAAGATCAAGGCCGAGCTCGCGCCGTTTTTCACCGATCTTCCGGCACGGCTGGCCTCCAACCATCTGGTGGTGTCGCGCTCAGGCGCCGGCACCGTGGCGGAACTTGCCGCGATCGGGCGGCCCTCGATCCTGGTGCCGCTGCCGGGCGCGATCGACCAGGACCAGTTCGCCAATGCCGGCGTGCTGGCCAAGGTCGACGGTGCGATCCGCATTCCGCAGACCGAGTTTTCCTCCGATCGCCTCGCCGCCGAGATCTCCGCCTTCGCCGCCGAGCCCGCGCGTCTTGCCGCCATGGCGCAGGCCGCCCGCGGCGCCGGCCGGCTCGACGCAGCGGAGCGGCTGGCCGATCTGGTGGCCAAAATCGCGGGAATCTGACGCGAAATCGGCCGGAATTCCTACTTTTGCCGTCATGGCCGGGCTTGTCCCGGCCATCCACGTCTTGCAAGAAGTGGTAAGGATTCGTGGATG
>NZ_JADPJF010000098.1:90500-92228 GCF_023073295.1 Bradyrhizobium sp. 23
CCATGAGACTGCCGCGCGAGATCGGACCTATCCACTTCGTCGGGATCGGCGGGATAGGCATGAGCGGAATCGCCGAGGTGCTGCTCAATCTCGGCTATTCCGTGCAGGGTTCGGACGCCTCCGACAATTACAATCTCGACCGCCTGCGCAAGAACGGTGCGAGGGTCTCGGTCGGCCACAAGGCGGAGAACGTCGACGGGGCCGAGGTCGTCGTGGTTTCTACCGCGATCAAGCGCGACAATCCGGAACTGACGGCGGCGCGCGAACGGCGCATCCCCGTGGTGCGCCGCGCCGAGATGCTGGCCGAGCTCATGCGGCTGAAGAGCTGCGTCGCCATCGCCGGCACCCACGGCAAGACCACCACGACCACGATGGTCGCGACGCTGCTCGACGCCGGCGGCCTCGATCCCACCGTGATCAACGGCGGCATCATCAATGCCTACGGCTCCAATGCGCGTCTCGGTGCGGGTGACTGGATGGTGGTCGAAGCGGACGAGAGCGACGGCACGTTCCTGAAGCTGCCGACCGAGGTCGCGATCGTCACCAATGTCGATCCCGAGCATCTCGATCACTTCAAGACCTTCGAGGCGGTGCAGGACGCCTTCCGCCATTTCGTCGAGAACCTGCCGTTCTATGGCTTCGCCGTGATGTGCATCGATCATCCCGTGGTGCAAACCCTTGTCGGCAAGATCGAGGATCGACGCATCATCACCTATGGTGAGAATCCGCAGGCCGATGTGCGCTTCGTCGACCTGACCCCGGCGGGCGGCGGATCGAAGTTCAAGGTTGCCTTCCGCGATCGCAAGACGGGCGCCGTGCACGAGATCTCCGATCTCATGCTGCCGATGCCGGGGCGCCACAATGCCTCCAACGCGACCGCCGCGATTGCGGTCGCGCGCGAGCTCGGCGTGTCGGACGAGGCGATCCGCAAGGCGATCGCCGGCTTCGGCGGCGTCAAGCGCCGCTTCACCAAGACCGGCGAGTGGAACGGCGTCACCGTCATCGACGACTACGGCCATCATCCGGTCGAGATCGCGGCGGTGCTGAAGGCGGCGCGGGAATCCACCAACGGTAAGATCGTCGCGGTGGTGCAGCCGCATCGCTACACCCGCCTGCAGTCGCTGTTCGAGGAATTCTGCACCTGCTTCAACGATGCGGATGCGGTGATCGTCGCCGAGGTCTATGCTGCGGGCGAGACGCCGATCGAAGGCATCGATCGCGACCATTTCGCCGCGGGCCTGCGCGCCCACGGCCACCGCGAGGTGATCCCGCTGCCCGCGGCGTCCGATCTCGCTGGCATCGTCAAGGGCGTGGCGAAGTCCGGCGATCTCGTCGTGTGTCTGGGCGCCGGCAACATCACGCAATGGGCGTATGCCTTGCCCGGCGAATTGAAGGCGCTGGGGTAGCGCAGTGAGCTTCCCCGACATCACACCCGACCTCAAAGCCGTGATGCCCGATCTTCGCGGCCGGCTGCTGGCGAACCAGTCGCTCGCCGAGCTCACCTGGTTTCGCGTCGGAGGTCCCGCGCAGGTGCTGTTCACGCCGACGGATGAGGACGATCTCTCTTATTTCCTCGCGCATCTCGCAAGCGACATTCCCGTCTATGTCGTCGGCGTCGGCTCCAACCTGATCGTGCGCGACGGCGGCATGGCGGGCGTGGTGATCCGGCTTGCGCCGCGCGCCTTTGGCGAGGCGAGCGCGAGCGGCGATGTCGTCACCGCGGGCGCA
>NZ_JADPJF010000098.1:92306-110352 GCF_023073295.1 Bradyrhizobium sp. 23
GCTCGACAAGCGCGTGGCGGAAGTCGCCGCGTCGGCCAATATCGGCGGGCTCGAATTTTACTTCGGCATTCCCGGCACGATCGGCGGCGCGCTGCGCATGAATGCGGGCGCCAATGGCGGCGAGACCAAGGACGTGTTGATCGAGGCGCGTGGCGTCGGGCGCGACGGCACGAAGCACATCTTCTCCAATGCCGACATGAAGTTTGTCTACCGCAACAGCGGCGTCGATGCCTCCATCATCTTCACCTCCGCGCGGTTCTGCGGCGAGCTCAGGGATGCCGAGGCGATCCGCGCGCGCATGGCGGAAGTGCAAACCCATCGCGAGACCGCGCAGCCGATCCGCGAAAAGACCGGCGGCTCGACCTTCAAGAATCCGCCCGGCCATTCCGCCTGGAAGCTGGTCGATGCCGCCGGCTGCCGCGGTTTGCGCGTCGGCGGTGCAGAAGTCTCCGAGATGCACTGCAATTTCCTGATCAACACGGGCAATGCCACCGCGCACGATATCGAGACGCTGGGCGAGACCGTACGTGAACGGGTGAAGGCAAATTCCGGAATTGAGCTACACTGGGAAATCAAGCGGATCGGAATTCCCGGCTAATTTGGACAAGCGACGAGAGAACATGCGCATCACCATCCTCTTCGGCGGCTCCAACCGCGAACGTCTGGTTTCCGTCGCCTCAGCCCAGGCGCTGCATCAGGCGCTGCCCGAGGCCGATCTCTGGTGGTGGGACGTCGAGGACAAGGTGCATGTCGTGCAGTCCAAACAGCTGCTCGAACATGCCCGCCCGTTCGAGGACGAGTTCAAGCCGGGCACGTCGGGCATTCCGTTGGAGCAGGCGCTCGACCAGGCCAGGGCGGAGGACCGCGTGCTGGTGCTCGGCCTGCATGGCGGGCGTGCCGAGAACGGCGAATTGCAGGTGATGTGCGAAGCGCGCGGCGTGCCGTTCACCGGATCGGGCTCGGCCTCCTCGCATCTCGCGTTCGACAAGATCGCGGCCAAGCATTTCGCCGCGCTCGGCGGCGTGACGCCGCCGGCCAACATTGCGCTGGACCAGATCGACGAGGCCTTCGCCGAATACGGCCGGCTGATCGCAAAGCCCGCCAGGGATGGCTCGAGCTACGGCCTGATCTTCGTCAACGCCAAGCAGGATCTCGTCGCCGTTCGCAATGCGGCCAAGCACGAAGAGTACGTGATCGAGCCCTACATCTCCGGCGTCGAGGCGACCTGCGGCGTGCTGGAGCGGCCGGACGGCTCGATCATCTCGCTGCCGCCGATCGAGATCATTCCGGGCGAGGGCAGTTTCGACTACGCGGCGAAATATCTTTTGAAGTCGACCCAAGAGATCTGTCCCGGCCGTTTCGCACCCGAAATCACCGCCGCGCTGAAGCACCAGGCGATGCTGGCGCACCGGGCGATGTCGTGTACCGGCTATTCCCGTTCGGACTTCATCGTCTCGGACAAGGGGCTGGTCTATCTCGAAACCAACACGCTGCCCGGCCTGACCAAGTCCTCGCTCTACCCCAAGGCGCTGAAGGCCGAGAGCATCGAGTTCGTCGACTTCCTGCGCGGCCTGATCGAGCTCGCTGTGGCCGGTGTGCGAAAATAATTAGGACTGGTTAACGGCCGAACTGGCGAAACGGCCGGTTTTGGAACCCAAAACCGGTAAAATGCCGGATATTGCGGCATAAATGCCTCACAGGCCTGGGCAAAAAGCTCACGTCGTTAACGAACTTTACCTTTTGTTTACCAGGACGTCCGAAGGTTAACGCTGGCGGCGCATATGACGCTTTGGCTGCCGGCGCGTGGACCGTTGCGGGTGTTGTCACCCCCAGCGAACGCTCTGAAGGGGAGAGGTTTTCTTCTGCTGAAGACCAGCACCCGGCCCGGCAAGTCCGAGACGTCATGTTCGCCAGGACCCGCGCGATGTCGCGGGCAAACTGTTGACGAGCTCGTGCAATGGATGGAGCAGGAAGCCTCACTCGGTCGCTTTTCAGATCGCTGAGGCCCCAAGCTGACCTGAAGGCGGCCGCTATCGGAGCGGTCGTGCTTCTGCGCGAGTGGGTGCAGGACAAGCGTCAGGAAAGAGTTCTCGGCGCCCGTGCTGCCGCCAAGGAAAAGACCAGGGCCAAAGCCATCGTCGAGCGCGAGCCGCCGCCGCGGTTGGTCGCGCTGGTCGAGCGCTATCTGCCGCGCCGGGTCGGGATCAGCATGACGGTGCTGCTCCTGATCGGAAGCTGCGGCTTCGGTATCGTCAAGGGCGGCCATCTCCAGGATTTCATCACGGCGGTCAACGACACCCGCAACGCGCTGGCCAATTCCGCCGGCTTCCGCATCACCTCCGTCGTGATCAACGGTCGCAAGCAGCTCAGCCAGGACGAGATCCTCGCGATCGGCGGCGTCAGCGGCCGATCCTCGCTGCTGTTTCTCGACGCCGACGCCGTGCGCGACAAGCTCAAGGCCAATCCCTGGATCGCGGATGCGACCGTGCTGAAGCTCTATCCGGGCCAGCTCATGATCGAGCTCACCGAGCGCAAGGCGTTCGCGCTGTGGCAGGAGGCCGGCCGGCTCTCCGTCATCGCCGATGACGGCGCCGTGCTCGAACCCTACGTCTCGCGCCGCTTCCTGTCGCTGCCGCTCGTGGTCGGCAAGGGCGCCGAGACGCAGGCCCGCGATTTCCTCGCTTTGCTGGCGCGCTATCCGCAGGTCAATTCCATTACCAAGGCCGCGATCTTCGTCGGTGAGCGGCGCTGGAACCTGAGGCTCAAGGACGGCCTCGACATCCGCCTGCCCGAACAGGACGTCGGCAACGCGCTTGCGATGCTGTCCAGGCTCGACAAGGAGGACAGGCTGTTCTCCCGCGACATCGTCGCCGTCGACCTGCGCCTGCCCGATCGGCTCGTCGTGCAGCTGTCCGAGGACGCCGCCAAGGCGCGCGACGATTTGTTCAAGGACAAGAAGAAGAAAAAGGCCGGGGACGCTGCATGACCGGTCTTGATCGCACCCAGACACCGAAGACACGCCCGATGCCGCACAAGCGCGGCGGCCTCGTCGCCTGCCTCGACATCGGCACCAGCAAGATCGCCTGCATGATCGCGCGGCTGAAGCCGTCGGCGCCGAGCGAAGCCCTGCGCGACCGGACCCATGCGGTGGAGCTGATCGGCTACAGCCAGATTCAGTCGCGCGGCATGAAGGCCGGCGCCGTGATCGATCTCGGCGAATGCGAGCAGGCGGTGCGACAGGCCGTCGGGCTTGCAGAGAAAATGGCCAAGGTGCGGGTCGAGTCCGTGCTGCTGTCGGTCTCCGGCGGCCGGCTCTCCGGTCAGCTGGTCGAAGCTGCGGCCGACATCCGCGGCGGCGCCGTGACACCGGCCGATGTCAGCCGCGTCACCTCCACCGGCATGCGCCACGCCACCGGCGAAGGCCGCACCGTGCTGCACGCGCTGCCGGTCGGCTACACGCTTGACGGCGTCAAAGGTATCCGCGACCCCCGCGGCATGGTTGCGCATCAGTTCGGCATCGACATGAATGTCGTCACCTGCGACGCCACGGTGGCGCGGAACCTGATGCTGGCGGTCGAACGCTGCCACATCAACGTCGAAGCAATGGCGGCAAGCCCCTATGTGGCAGGCCTGTCGGTGCTGACCGACGACGAGGCCGATCTCGGCGCCGCCGTGGTCGAAATGGGCGCGGGCACCACCACGATCGCGGTCTTTTCCGGCGGCCACTTCGTGCATGCCGCGGGTTTTGCGGTCGGCGGGCAACACATCACGATGGATCTGGCGCGCGGACTCTCCGCGACCATTGCCGATGCCGAGCGAATCAAGACGTTATACGGGACCGTCATCACCGGCGGATCGGACTCGCGTGAGCTGATGTCTGTACCGACAGCCGGTGACGAGCAGGATCTGCCGCAGATCGTCTCCCGCGCTACCATCGCCAACATCGTCAAGCATCGTGCCGAGGAAGTCTTCGAAATGGTTCGGGACAAGCTGAAGGACTCGCCCTTCGCCTCGGAGCCGAACGGCCGCGTCGTGCTCTCGGGCGGGGCCTCGCAGCTCACGGGTCTCGTTGAGCTCGGAACGCAGATTCTCGGCCGGCCCGTGCGGGTCGGACGTCCGCTCGGTTTCGGCCGGCTGCCCAACGAGGCGAAGAACGCCGCCTTCGCGGTGCCGGCCGGACTGCTCGTCTACCCGCAATATGTTCACCACGAACATGTCGAACCGCGGCATACGCGGCAGCAGGTCAGGACGGGGACCGGCGGGTATTTCGGAAAGGTCGGACGATGGCTACGCGAGGGCTTCTGATGACTCCTTCCCGCAATATTCGATTTTCACCAACTCCCGCGGCCGCCGGCCGGGGCGAACCCACGCGCGCGTGATCGAGAGGCAAACATGACCATCAGCATCAATGTTCCTGATATTCACGAACTGAAGCCCCGCATCACCGTGTTCGGCGTCGGCGGCGCCGGTGGTAACGCCGTCAACAACATGATCACGGCGGGCCTCCAGGGCGTCGACTTCGTGGTCGCCAACACCGACGCGCAGGCGCTGACGATGTCGAAGGCGCAGCGCATCGTGCAGATGGGCACGGCGGCCACGCAAGGGTTGGGCGCAGGTTCGCAGCCGGTGGTCGGCGCGGCCGCGGCCGAAGAAGTCATGGACGAACTCCGTGACCATCTCTCGGGCGCCAACATGGTGTTCGTCACCGCCGGCATGGGCGGCGGCACCGGCACCGGCGCAGCTCCCGTGATCGCCAAGATCGCGCGCGAGATGGGCATCCTCACCGTCGGCGTCGTGACCAAGCCCTTCCACTTCGAGGGCGGCCGCCGCATGCGCACCGCGGAAGCGGGCATCAATGAGCTGCACAAGGTCGTTGATACGCTGCTGATCATCCCGAACCAGAACCTGTTCCGGGTCGCGAACGAGAAGACCACCTTCGCCGACGCCTTCGCGATGGCCGACCAGGTGCTCTATTCGGGCGTTGCCTGCATCACCGACCTGATGGTCAAGGAAGGCCTGATCAATCTCGACTTCGCCGACGTCCGCGCCGTCATGCGCGAGATGGGCAAGGCGATGATGGGCACGGGCGAAGCCTCCGGCGACAAGCGCGCGCTGACCGCCGCCGAAGCCGCGATCGCCAACCCGCTGATCGACGATAGCTCGATGAAGGGCGCCAAGGGCCTCCTGATCTCCATCACCGGCGGCAAGGATCTCACCCTGTTCGAGGTCGACGAAGCTGCGACCCGCATCCGCGAGGAAGTCGACCAGGACGCCAACATCATCGTCGGCGCCACCTTCGACGAGGCCCTCGATGGCCTGATCCGCGTCTCGGTCGTCGCCACCGGCATCGAACAGGCCGCGATCGCGCGCAACAGCCAGGCCACCAGCGCTCCCGTGGCGAATCCTGCTCCGCAGGCGCAGCAGGCTCCCGCCGCTCCCGCCGCGGCTGCCGAGAGCCGTCTTGCCGATCTGACCGCGCGGCTGCGCGCTGACAATCAGCGCATGGCCGAGCGCGCCCAGAAGTTCGAAGGACAGACCCCGGCCACAGGAACGGGCCAATTTGCCGCCGCTCCCACGGCTCCGCGTCCGAACGTCGAGCGCGCTGCGCTTGCCGCCATCGCCGCCGCCGTTGCGGACGTTCCGCAGGCTCCCGCGCCGATGCAGACCTATGGCGACGTTACCGTGCGCCCGATCGCGCAGAAGCCCACGCTGTTCCCCGAGCCCGAGCAGGCGCCGATGGCCATGCAAGAGCCGATGACGCCGGAAACCTTCATCCCTCCGCAGGCCGAGCGTGCACCGGTCCGCACACCGCGGATGCCGCGGATCGAGGAACTTCCGATGCCCGCCCAGGCCGAGCTTCGCCAGGCCCGCGGCGAGGTCGAGGAGGAGACCCCGCAAAAGACCCGGCTGTCGCTGCTGCAGCGCCTCGCCAATGTCGGCCTCGGCCGTCGTGACGAGGAGACCGAGGCGCCGATCGCGGCCCGCACTGCCGGTCCCGCGATGCCGCCACTGCCCGATCGCCGCCCCCAGAAGACCGTGGCGCAGCAAATCGCTTCTACCGAGCCGGTGTCTGAGTATGCCCGTCGTCCCGCGCCGCAGGGCCTGGACATGCACGGCCGTCCCGCGCCTGTTGCCCCGGCGCCACAGGGAGATGACCATCTTGATATCCCGGCCTTCCTGCGGCGGCAGGCGACCTGAGGATTGTTACAATAAGGCAGACGAAAAAAGGTCCCGGGGGGAAGCTTGCCGGGACCTTTTCTTTTGCCCCGTGCATATCCGGATTGCGTGGCCAAGCAACTGATTTTAAATCATTAATTACGTATTCGATGGTTCAGTAAAACTACCGAAAACGGTCCCGAACTCCGGTCCAATTTGGTTAAGCCTTGGCGCGAATACGGCGGGTTTGGGGTAACAATCGGTAAAAAAGCGTGAGTTGGCGCTGTTTGGGGCAGTGACTATGGTTTGCCGTGACTTGGGGATACGGATTCGGAACAGCGGTCTAGGCCGCAGTCGGGTTCAGTATAAGTCGCGATGGTCGTAGTGGGGCGGTTCCTGATGAAATTTAGCCGGCAAACAACGCTTCGTGCGCAAGCCAGTGTGGCAGGCGTCGGCGTTCATTCCGGTCTTCCTGTCACGCTCGCGCTTGGACCCGCGCCTGTCGACGCGGGATTTGTTTTTATCCGCACCGGGCTCGAGGGAAGCGACCGCGAAGTTCAGGCCACCGCCGAGCAGGTGATCGCGACGGATTTCGCCACCGTCCTCGGTGATCGCAACGGTCCGCTGGTTTCCACCGCCGAGCATGTCCTTGCTGCGCTGCGGGGAATGGGCGTCGACAACGCCATCATCGAGATCGATGGGCCGGAAGTGCCGATCATGGACGGCAGCGCGGCAGCCTTCGTTGCGGCGATCGACCAGGCCGGCATCGTGACCCAGCCGGCGCAGCGCCGCTTCATCCAGGTTTTGAAGCCGATCTCGGTCAAGATCGGCGACTCCTTCGGTGAGATCAGGCCCTATGCCGACGGGTTCCGCGCCGAGGTCGAGATCGACTTCACCAATCCTGTCATCGGTCAGCAGAGCTATGCCTTCGACCTCAACCCGGAGCGTTTCCGCCGCGAAGTCGGCCGGGCCCGGACTTTCGGTCTGATGTGCGACGTCGCGCGGCTCTGGAGCGCCGGCTACGCGCTCGGTGCCTCATTCGACAACACCGTCGTGTTCGACGAGGAGCGGCTGCTCAACACCGAGGGCCTGCGCTACGCCGACGAATGCGCCCGCCACAAGGTGCTGGACGTGATCGGCGACCTCGCGCTGGCGGGTCTGCCGCTGCTCGGCGCCTACCGCTCGGTACGTGGCGGCCACAAGCTCAACCACGCCGTTCTGACCGCGCTGCTCGCCGACCGCACCGCTTGGCGGGTGGTCGAGGGCGAGGCAGCCCGCCGCACCACGCGTCCGGTGGCCGAAACCGGTCGCGGCATCGTCGGTGGCCGGATCGCCGCGGTCTACGGGCCGGACGTTTCCTGAAGAGAGACGTTTCCTGCAGCGGACGTTTCCTAGACGAGAGACGCGTCCTGAAGAGACCCGTCGCCGCGGGCGTTTGGCGGCGGCTTTCCCCGGGAAACTCCTGGTAACGATGATCGGCTAGGATTGCGGCGCCTCGCCTTAATCCGGGCGGAATGCCTGCCTATCCGGTTGGTTGAAGATCGTTTTTCGGTTACACCGGCGTGGTCGCACGGCAGGCACCACGGCTATATTTCGCGCCCAGGACGGGGTTCATGGGCTGGCGGACACCGCACCACAGGGCGTCAGGGCAATACTCATGTCGGCACAGCGTATGACGCGCGGATATCTTCAAGTCCCGTCTCGAGAAGTCTCGTCTCGAGCCCGTGGGCTGCTTCAGGTTGTCGCCCTCTTCGTGCTCGCGCTGCCGCTGGCCGGCTGCGGCACCGGCGCGCTTTGGGACAAGTTCACCGCCAAGGACGACACCTTCGTCGAGGAGCCCGCCGACAAGATCTACAATGAGGGCCTGTACCTCATGAACGAGAAGAAGGACATGAAGGCGGCGAACAAGAAGTTCGAAGAGGTCGACCGCCAGCATCCTTATTCCGACTGGGCCCGCAAATCATTGCTGATGTCGGCCTACGCGTCCTACCAGGGCGGGGATTATGACAATTGTATCGGCGCGGCCACCCGCTACGTCACGCTGCATCCCGGCAGCCCGGATGCGGCCTACGCGCAATATCTGATCGCCGCCTCGCATTACGACCAGATTCCGGACATCAGCCGCGACCAGACCCGCACCGAGAAGGCGATCGCCTCGCTGGAAGAGGTGGTGCGCAAATATCCGACCTCCGAATATGCGACCTCGGCCAAGGCCAAGATCGAAGGTGCGCGCGACCAGCTCGCCGGCAAGGAAATGAACGTCGGCCGCTATTACGCGCAGAAGCGCGACTACACGGCGGCGATCAACCGGTACAAGGCCGTGGTGACGCAGTACCAGACCACCCGCCATGTCGAGGAGGCGCTGTACCGCCTGACCGAGGCCTATATGGCGATCGGCATCGTTGGCGAGGCCCAGACGGCCGCCGCCGTGCTCGGGCACAATTTTCCTGATAGTCGCTGGTACAAGGACGCCTATAATCTTGTAAAATCAGGCGGTCTCGAACCGAGCGAGAATCAGGGGTCCTGGATTAGCAAGACCTTCAAGAAAATGGGTCTCGGCTAGGAAATAGAATTCCATGCTGGCGCGTCTGTCGATCCGTGACATCGTCCTGATCGAACGGCTCGATATCGAATTCGCACCGGGCCTCGCGGTTTTGACCGGCGAGACCGGTGCGGGCAAATCCATCCTGCTCGATGCCTTTGCGTTGGCGCTCGGCGGCCGCGGCGATGCCGGCCTCGTGCGGCATGGGGCGGAGCAGGGGCAGGTCACTGCCGTATTCGATATCCCAAAAAACCATCCCGCGGCCAAAATCCTCGCGGAGAACGGGCTGGACGATACCGGCGAGATGATTCTCCGCCGGGTCCAGCTCGCCGACGGCCGCACCCGCGCCTTCATCAACGACCAGGCGATCAGCGTGCAGACGCTGAAGGCGGTCGGGGCTGCCCTGGTCGAGATCCACGGCCAGCACGACGAGCGCGCGCTGGTCGATGCCGCCACCCACCGCCGCCTGCTCGACGCCTTCGCCGGTCTCGAAAAGGACGTCTCGGCGGTCGAGGCGCTCTGGGACGCACGCCGCACCGCCAACACCGCGCTGGAGGAGCATCGCGCCGGCATGGAGCGCGCCGCGCGCGAAGCCGATTACCTCCGCCACGCCTCCGACGAATTGAAGCAGCTCGCGCCCAAGGACGGCGAGGAGACCTCGCTGGCCTCCCGTCGGACCACGATGATGCAGGGCGAGAAGATCGCCTCCGACCTGCGCGAGGCGCAGGAGGCGGTCGGCGGCCACCATTCGCCGGTCGCCTCGCTGTCGGCCGCCGTGCGGCGGCTGGAGCGTCGCGGCGTCAACTCGCCGGCGCTGGTCGAACCCGCGGTGAGGGCGATCGACATCGCCATCAACGCGCTGGAGGAAGCCGACCAGCATCTTCAGGCGGCGCTTGCCGCAACCGATTTTGATCCCTCGGAGCTCGAACGCATCGAGGAGCGCCTGTTCGCGTTGCGCGCCGCCTCGCGCAAATATTCGACGCCGGTCGACGGGCTCGCCGCGCTGGCCGCAAGATACGCCGCCGATGTCGTTCTGATCGATGCCGGCGCCTCACGGCTGAAGAAGCTGGAGCAGGCCGCGATCGAGGCCGATGCGCGCTATGCGGCGGCTGCGAAGAAGCTGTCGATGGCGCGGCAGAAATCGGCGGAGAAGCTCAACAAGGCCGTCAATGCCGAGCTCGCGCCGCTCAAGCTCGAGCGCGCAAAGTTCATGACCCAGGTCGAGACCGACGAGGCAGCTCCGGGCCCGCAAGGGTTCGACCGCGTCGAGTTCTGGGTGCAGACCAACCCGGGCACCAAGCCGGGGCCGCTGATGAAGGTCGCCTCCGGCGGCGAGCTGTCGCGTTTCCTGCTGGCGCTGAAGGTCGTGCTGTCCGACCGCGGTTCGGCGCCGACCTTGGTCTTCGACGAGATCGACACCGGTGTCGGCGGCGCGGTCGCGGACGCCATCGGCGGACGGCTGGCGCGGCTCGCCGGCAAGGTCCAGGTGATGGCCGTCACCCACGCCCCGCAGGTCGCCGCCCGTGCCGACCAGCATTTGCTGATCTCAAAGGACGCACTGGACAAGGGCAAGCGCGTTGCGACCCGCGTCAATGCGCTTGCCGCCGACCACCGCCGCGAGGAGATCGCGCGGATGCTCGCCGGTGCCGAGATCACCGCCGAGGCGAGGGCTGCCGCGGACCGTCTGCTCAAGGCGGCGACGGCTTGATTTCGTGTCCCGGACGCGCGCAACCGCAGGGCCCTAAACGTTGAGTCCGGGGTACGAAACTGTAACCGCCTTTACCCTCCTGCCCGCTCCATCGTATCCAAGCACCATGGCCAGAGCAGCAAAATCGAAACCAACACCGCTTCGCGAAGTCGCCGACCTCACCAAGGCGCAGGCCAAGGTCGAGCACATGCGGCTCGCGCTCGAGATCGAGGGGCATAACGAACGCTACTACCAGGACGACGCGCCCACCGTCACCGACGCCGAGTATGACGCGCTACGCCAGCGCTTCAACGCGATCGAGAAGCGCTTTCCGGAATTCGTCAGCGCGGACTCTCCGTCGCAGAAAGTCGGTGCTGCACCATCAGGCCGCTTCAAGAAGGTGCGGCATGCCGTCCCCATGTTGTCGCTCGACAACGCCTTTGCGGAAGAGGATCTGCGCGACTTCGTCGGCCGCATCGTGCGCTTCCTGAAGCTCGACGACGACAAGATCGATTTTTCCGCCGAGCCGAAGATCGACGGCCTCTCGATGTCGCTGCGCTACGAGGGCGGTGAACTCGTCACCGCGGCGACTCGCGGCGACGGCGCGGTCGGCGAGGACGTCACCGCCAACATCCGCACGCTCGAAGACGTGCCGAAGAGGCTGAAGGGCCGCAACGTCCCCGACATCTGCGAGGTGCGCGGCGAGGTCTACATGACCAAGAAGGCGTTTCTGGCGCTCAACGAGCGGCAGAAGGCGGAAGGCAGCACCATCTTCGCCAATCCACGCAACTCGGCCGCGGGCTCGCTCCGGCAGAAGGATCCGACCATCACCGCCTCGCGCCCCCTCGGCTTCTTCGCCTATGCCTGGGGCGAGATGAGCGCGATGCCAGAGGGCACGCAGAGCGGCATGATCGGCTGGTTCGAGCGCTGCGGCTTCAGGACTAACCCGCTGACCAAGCTCTGTCACTCCGTCGAGGAACTGCTGGCGTTTCATCGTGCGATCGAGGAACAGCGCGCAAAACTCGACTACGACATCGACGGCGTCGTCTACAAGGTTGACCGCATCGATTGGCAGGAACGGCTCGGCTTCGTCTCGCGCACGCCGCGCTGGGGCATCGCGCACAAATTCCCGGCCGAGCGCGCCACGACGGTGCTGCGCGACATCGAGATCCAGGTCGGCCGCACCGGCTCGTTCACGCCGGTGGGCAAGCTCGAACCGGTCGGCGTCGGCGGCGTGATCGTGCAGAACGTCACGCTGCACAACGAGGACTACATCAAGGGCATCGGCAACAAGGGCGAAGTGCTGCGCGAGGGCCGCGACATCAGGATCGGCGACACCGTCGTGATCCAGCGCGCCGGCGACGTCATCCCGCAGGTGGTCGACGTCGTCCTCGACAAGCGGCCGAAGGCTGCCAGGGAATTCCAGTTTCCGAAGAAGTGCCCGTGCCCGTTGCACACCGATGTCACGCGCGAGGAGACGGCGGCGGGCGAAGAGGGCTCACGCGCTCGCTGCACCGGCGAGTTCGCCTGCCCCTATCAGAAGATCGAGCATCTGAAGCTGTTCGTGTCGCGGCGCGCCTTCGACATCGACGGTCTTGGCGAGAAGCAGCTCCAGTACTTCTTCGACGAAGGTTTTGTGAAGGAGCCAGCCGACATCTTCACGCTGGAAAAGCGCAACGCAAAGCTCAAGCTGGAGGACATCGAGGGTTACGGCGCAACCTCGGTGCGCAATCTGTTCGGCGCGATCGAGAGCCGTCGCAAGATCGCGCTGGAGCGTTTTATCTACGCGCTCGGCATGCGCCATATCGGCGAGACCACGGCGCTGGCGCTGGCCCGCGGCTACGGCTCCTGGGACGCCTTCCACGATGCCAGCCTGAAGGTCGCCAAGGGCGACGAGGAGGCGATGGCCGAGATGGACGCGCTCGACCAGATCGGCGAGACCGTGATCAAGAGCATCGCCGATTATTTCGGCGAGAGCCACAATCGCGGCATCGTCGAGCGGCTCACCAGGGAGGTCGAGATCATCGACGCGGAGAAGCCGAAGAGCAACTCCGCCGTCGCCGGCAAGACCGTGGTGTTCACGGGCTCGCTGGAGAAGATGACGCGCGACGAGGCCAAGGCCACCGCTGAGCGGTTAGGCGCAAAAGTGTCCGGCTCGGTGTCCAAGAAAACCGATCTCGTCGTCGCAGGCCCCGGCGCAGGTTCGAAGCTCGCGGAGGCCAACAAGCATGGCGTCAAGGTGCTGACCGAGGACGAGTGGCTGCAGCTGATCGGGGAGTGACTCTTCCCTTCTCCCCTTGTGGGAGAAGGTGGCGCGTAGCGCCGGATGAGGGGTTCTATTCTCGAGTTCAAGCTTTGAGAGGGGACCCGCGCGGAGAGAGACCCCTCATCCGGCGCGCTACGCGCGCCACCTTCTCCCACAAGGGGAGAAGGAAGAAGGCCTCACCGCGCCCGATCACATCATCCCGCTCTCTTCCTCTTCCGCCTGCTCGATCAGCGTCTCGCTCATCATGACCTCGCGGCGGGGGACGACGAAGATCATCGTGCAGGCGCAGAGCAGGGAGATCGCCAGTACCGCGGCGGTGAGCGGCAGCGTGGTCGCGGAATGGCCGCCGAGATAGGCGCCGAATTGCGACATCAGCGCGCCGATGCCTTGCTGGAGAAAGCCCATCGCACCTGATGCGGTGCCGGCGGCCTCGGGACGGATGCTGATCGCGCCGGCGGCCGAGTTCGCCATCACGAAGGCATTGCCGACCATCACGATCATCTGCGTGCCGAACAGCCAGGCGGGCGCCTCGTTCCAGCCGGTGAAGCTCCAGAGCAG
Source organism: Bradyrhizobium sp. 23 (assembly GCF_023073295.1). Taxonomy (NCBI): domain Bacteria; kingdom Pseudomonadati; phylum Pseudomonadota; class Alphaproteobacteria; order Hyphomicrobiales; family Nitrobacteraceae; genus Bradyrhizobium; species Bradyrhizobium sp. 23. Next base: position 105,516 of record NZ_JADPJF010000098.1, read on the forward strand.
GTTCAACAGGCTGCCGCAAAGCTGAAGCGCGAGGCCGAACCAGATCAACTTCTCCAGCGAGTGCCTGGGCGCGAAGCGCACGCAGAGCAGATTGCCGACGAGATAGGCAAAACCCGTCGTCGCGAACCACGCGCCGTATTCGGCGCTGGTCCTGCCCATCTGCGTCACCACGATATAGGGGCCGCCGCCGGCGAAGGTGAAGATGATCTGCGAGGCCAGCACCTGGCACATCACGTAGCCGACGAAGGCGCGGTTGCGGATCAGGATGCCGACATCGCCGCGAAAGCCGCTGCCGGCGGCGCGATCTCGGCGCGTCTCGGGCAGCGCGAATGCGATGCCGACGGCGACAATGATCGCGGCGACGGTGATGGCGTAGAAGATCGCGCGCCAGCCGAACGCTGTCTCGATCAGGCCGCCGCTGAGCGGAGAGACCATCTGCCCGATCATCAGCGCCGCGACCACGAGGCTGATCATCGAGGCGACGCGGTCGCGCTCGTAGATGTCGCGGATGATGGCGCGGCTCACCACCATGCCCGCGGCGCCGCCCAACGCCTGGAAAAAGCGCGCGGCGATCAGCTGCGGCAGGGTTTCCGCGAAGATGCAGGCGGCGCTGGCGACCACCATCAGCGCCAGTCCTCCGAGCAGCACCGGTCGCCGCCCGAAACGGTCCGACAGCGGGCCCATGATGAGTTGCGACAGCGCGATGCCGACCATGTACAGCGACACCGTCATCTGCGCGACCGAGATGTCGCTGCCAAAGGTCGTCGCCAGCACCGGCAGCGCCGGAACCAGCATGTAAAGCGAGATCGGCGCGATGCCGGTCATGACGACGAGCAGCAGCAACACCACGCGCGAGGTCGCGAGGTTCTTCGCCGTGTCCGGCGGCTTGCTGATCATGCCGTGCATGCGTGTCCGTCTCGTAGAAATTCGAATCGGACTGTAGCGCGCTCGCGCAAGACGCATATCGGCGTTTCGGAATGCGGCTATACGGATTCCGGGACGGTTATGATGAGGGCGCCATAGCGCCGCTTGGGCGCGTTGCTCGCGTCAAAAAGTCGGTGTCATCGCCGGCTTGACCGGGCGATCCAGTACGCCGCGGCTTCTTCGCATGCGTTTCCTGTCTCTGGAATGCTGGATTCCCCGCCTGCCGCCTTCGCTAAAGCTTCGGCGCCCCTAGACCTCACCCCGGCGAAGCCTTGGCGTAGCCGGGTCGCGGGGCATGACAGCTGTGGTGGAGAAGCAGCCTTGCGCAAAGCGCGTGGAGCCATGCGGCTTTGCGACGACGCGCTTACGCCTTCAACTCCGCCGTGGCCTGGTCCAGCCAGGCCTTGGTCGTCTCGTCCAGCGCCGGCCGCACCTCGGCCCTGACGCGCGCGTGGTAGGCGTTGAGCCAGTCGAGCTCGTCCTTGCTGAGCATGCCGACATCGATCAGCCGGCGGTCGATCGGCGCCAGGGTCAGCGTCTCGAACGCGTTCATCGATTTTTCCGCGCCCTTGATATCGGCTTCGACCACCAGTTCGAGGTTCTCGATGCGGATGCCGAAACCGTCTGTCTTGTAGTAGCCGGGCTCGTTGGACAGGATCATGCCGCGCTTCAGCGGCGTAGTGCCGAGCTTCGAGATTCGCGCCGGCCCCTCATGCACGCTCAGATAGCTGCCGACGCCGTGGCCGGTGCCATGCTCGAAATCGACGCCGGCGGCCCAGAGATATTGCCGTGCGAGTGTGTCGAGCTGCGCGCCGGTGGCGCCGTCGGGAAAGATCGCCCGCGCAATCGCGATGTGGCCGCGCAGCACACGCGTGAAGCGGTCGCGCATCTCGTCGGTCGGCTCGCCCACGGCCATGGTGCGGGTGACGTCGGTGGTGCCGTCTTCGTATTGTGCACCTGAATCAATCAGCAGCAGATCGCCGGGGACGATCCGCCGGTTGCTCTTGCGGGTGACGCGGTAGTGCACGATCGCGCCATTCGGGCCGGTGCCCGATATGGTCGGGAACGACACATCTTTGAGCGCGCCGGTGTCGCGGCGGAATGTCTCCAGCGCCTCGACCGCGTCGATCTCGGTGAGCTTGCCGCTTGCCGCCTCGCGGTCGATAAAGGCGAGGAAGCGTGCCAGCGCCACGGCGTCGCGCCGGTGCGCCGATTGCGTGCCCTTGATCTCGGTCGTGTTCTTGACCGCCTTGAGCAGCGCGATCGGATCGCTGCCGCGCACCGGCTTGCCGCCGGCGCCCGTGATCAGCCGGCTGAGGGCGTCGGCCGCGGTCGCATTGTCGAGCGCGATCGATCCGCCGCTCTTGGCGAGCGCCATCAGCGTCGGCGCCATCGCATCGGGCTCGCGCACGTCGGCGGACTGCTCGAGATGGTCGCGGGTCAGATTTGAGAGCTTGCGGTGATCGATGAAGATGGTGGGACGGCCGTCCTTCGGCACCAGCGCATAGGACAGCGGCAGCGGCGTATGCGCGACGTCGGCGCCGCGGATGTTGAAGGTCCAGGCCACGGCATGGCTGTCGGACAGCACCAACGCATCGACGCCGAGCTTGCCGATCTCGCTCCTGATCTGCGTCAGCTTCTCGGCTTCAGTCACGCCGGCATGTTGCATTCCGTGCACCGTGACCGGCGCAATCGGCGGCTGTGGCCGGTCTTGCCAGATCGCATCGACCGGATTGCTGTCGACGGCGACCAGTTCGGCACCGGCCTTGGTGCAGGCGGCGGCCAAACGCTCGGCTGCTGCAAAAGTGTGCAGCCACGGATCAAATCCTAGGCGGTCGCCGGCCTTCAGGTGTGCCGACATCCAGCTTTCCGGCGGGGGATCGATCAGAGATTCCACGGCCCAGGCCCTTGAATCGACCTGCTTGGCCGCCTGGATCGTGTAGCGGCCGTCGACGAAGACCGCGGCCTCGTGCGTCAGCACCACCGCCAGTCCCGCCGAGCCCGTAAAACCGGTCAGCCAGGCGAGACGTTCTTCGGACGGCGGCACGTACTCATTCTGCTGCTGATCGGCGCGTGGAATCACGAAACCGGTCAGCTTGCGGCGGGCGAGTTCTTCACGGAGCGCGGCCAGCCGGGCTGTCAATGCGACGCCGGCCTCGGGCTCCTCGAATGTCTGGAAATGCGCTTCGAACATGGTGGATCACTTTAGGATCATGCGGATCAGTCCGCAATGTAGACGCATTTGAGGTCGCATCTGGCATGGACTGTGCTTGAACAAGTTCCATTCGAATTGAGTGGAGTACAGGATGCGGCAGTTGCGCTTCGTCCAGATGACAGGGAAATTCGAGCAAGTTGTTCATCTCAACGACGAGGGGACACTCGATGCCAGCGTTCACGTTTGAAAAGATTACGCCGCCGGTGCGCCGCGCCCCGGCTGCGGCAACACCGAAGAAACCGCGCGGCCTGATCAGCCAGATGATCGACCGTTTCGCCGAACGCCGCGCGAGGCGCGCCTCGCAGGCCGAGCGCGCGATGCGCCGGGACGAAGAGACGGCAAAGTAGCGGCATCTACGGCAGCAGCCGTACTCACCCCATCTTCCGCAGCAACAGGCTGCTCCATCCCTGGATTCGCATGTGCTTCAGAGGCACGAGGCCGCGCGCGCGGTAGGCGGCGATCACGGCGGGGACCTGGGGCGTCAACAGGCCGGAGAGGATGACGCGCCCGCCAGGGGCGAGGTGGCGCGTCATCGGGCCCGCCAATTGCCGTAACGGATTGGCAAGGATGTTGGCCAGCACCAGGTCGAACGGGCCGCGTCTGCCGAAATCAGCCGCCGCGAAGCCGATGGCGCGGATCACTCGCACATGGTGACCGACCTCGTTCAACACGGCGTTCTCGGCTGCCACCTTGACCGAGGCCGGGTCGATGTCGGAGGCCAGCACCGCGCGATGCAGCGCTTTCGCCGCCGCTATCCCGAGCACGCCGGTCCCGGTACCGAGGTCGAGCACGCGGTCCGGCCGGGTGCGTTTCAGGACATGGTCAAGCAGGAGTAAACAGCCGCGTGTGGTGCCGTGATGGCCAGTGCCGAAGGCGAGAGCCGCCTCGATCTCGATGGCGAGCTTGTTCGGGGCCACGCGGTCGCGGTCATGGCTGCCGTGGACGACGAAGCGCCCGGCCGGCACCGGGACGAGATCTTCCAGGCTCGACTTGACCCAGTCCCTGGCTTCGACGGTGTCGAAGGCCAGCGTGTCCGCGATCTCATTTCCTGCTGATGTTGCAACGAGTTCGCGCAGCCACGCCCGGTCCGGCGCGTGGGCGAAATGCAGCGCGACGTCCCACTGTCCGTTCGGCTGCTCGAAGGCGGCGACCGCCGCATCATCCTCGAAGAACATTTCGGTGAGGACGTCGACAATGCGCCTTGCGGCGATCTCGCTGCCGATCGAAAAATTGGCGCGATGGGTGGGGGCAGGCTGCATCTCAGGGTTCCGTCCGGTTCAATTTTTGGAACTTTTGTTCCCGATTTTTCTAATAACTTGCATTTATGAGGTTAACCCGACCGCAGGTTGTGCCACGTAGATTTGCGGGTGTTGGGCAACCCACACAGCTTGAAATGGAAAAGGAGGCGAGACTTGAAGCGCATGATTTTGAAATTCTGGACCGACGATTCAGGTGCAACCGCAATCGAGTACGGCCTGATCGCAGCCGGCATCGCGCTGGCGATCATCACCGTCGTGAACGGACTGGGCACCACCATGAACGACAAGTTCACTTCGATTAGCAGCTCCTTAAAGTAATTTCCGCCTCCCATTCCCGGCGGGGCAATTCTCCATACGACTGCTTTCGAGCCGCGCCCGCCGGGGGAATTGCCCCCTGGCGGGCGAAGTCGTTTTGGGGAGAGGTTTTCACAGAATGCCC
>NZ_JADPJF010000098.1:110436-131599 GCF_023073295.1 Bradyrhizobium sp. 23
CGCTGGTTTGTCCGGACTTTGTCCACGGATTATCCCGCCGCTCATTCCCGGATTTTCCACCGATTTGTAGCAGGCTTTGAAGGGGCATAACCCACCGCCCTTTCACAGCTTTGCCAACAGTCTGTCCACAGCCCATCCACAGGCTTATCCACGGCTTCCGAACAACGACCGGTGATCCCTCAGGATTGCCTGGGCGGCGTTGTGGCCAGGCGCGCCGGTGACGCCGCCGCCGGGGTGGGCGCCGGAGCCGCAATGATAGAGGCCCTTCACGGGCCCGCGATAATCGGCGTGGCCCAGCATCGGCCGCGCCGAAAACAGCTGGTTCAGCGTCAGCGCGCCGTGGAAGATGTCGCCGCCGAGCAGGCCGAACTGCCGTTCGAGGTCGAGCGGTGACAGGATCTGGCGGCCGAGCACGCTTGTCGCAAAACCCGGCGCGTATTTGTCCACCGTCGCGATCATGAGGTCGGCAACCTCGTCGCGATGGTCGTCCCACGACTTCCCATCGGGAAGCTCCGGCGCGACGTGCTGGCAGAACAGGCTTGCGACGTGGTGTCCTGCGGGCGCGAGCGTGTCGTCGAGCGTCGAGGGGATCAGCATTTCCACGACCGGCTCCCGGCTCCAGCCGTGCGCGCGGGCATCGAAAAAGGCGCGGTCCATGTAGCCGAGATCAGGGGCCAGGATAATGCCGGAGGTGAGATGATCGCCGTCGCCCGGCAGCGCCGTGAAGGAGGGCAGGCGGTCCAGCGCCACGTTCATGCGGAAGGTGCCGGAGCCGTTCTTCCAGTGCCGGATGCGGGCGAGGAAGTCTTGGGGAAGCGCATCGGCGGCGACCAGCCGCGTGTAGAGCAGTTTCGGATTGACGTTGGCTGCGACATATTTCGCGCGGATGGTCGTACCGTTCTCCAGCGCCACGCCGACCGCGCGATCGCGCTCGACGATGACCTCGCGCACGCCCGCATCGGTGTCGATCACAACGCCGCGGTCGCGTGCGGCGCGCGCCATGGCCTGCGTGATCGCACCCATGCCGCCGATGGCGTGACCCCAGACGCCCTTCTTGCCGTTCACCTCGCCGAAGGCGTGATGCAGCATCACATAGGCCGAGCCCGCGGCGTAGGGGCTGGCATAATTGCCGACGATGGCATCGAAGCCGAACAGCGCCTTGACCAGATCATGCTCGAAACGTTCGTCCAGCATCTCGCCGGCCGAGCGGGTGAAGAGATCGAGCAGGCTGCGGCTCTGCTCCAGCGACAGCCCGCGCAGGATGTTGGCGCTCTGGAATGCGTTCACGGCTTCGCGGATCGAGGCCGTGCCGAAACCATCGAGCAGGTTTGGCGGCGCGCGCAGCACGAATTGCCGAAGCACGTCGGCGATATCTTCCAGTTCGCGCGAAAACCCGTCGAGTGCATTTGCGTCATGCGGGCTCAGCCGGGCGACGGACGCCTGCGTCCGCCCCTCGCCGGTGAGAAGATAGCTGCCGTCGGGGGCGGGCAGAAAATTCTGCGCGCGCCGTTCGACGATGCGCAGGCCCTGTTCGGCCAGCTTCAAGTCACGGATCACCAGCGGATTGAGCAGGCTCACGGTGTAGGCCGCGACCGAATTGCGGAAGCCGGGATGAAATTCCTCCGTGACCGCGGCCCCGCCGACCACCTTGCGGCGCTCGACCACGCGCACGCGCAAGCCGGCCATCGCGAGATAGGCCGCGCAGGTGAGGCCGTTATGGCCAGCGCCGATGATGATGACGTCGGTTTCGATCATGAAGGGGTCAGCTGTTCCACGCCCATTCCGGGATGGTCTGAACGACCGGGCTCGGGACATCTGTATATCAAGCATTCCCCGCTGCAACATCACGAGACCCTTTATTGCCCGTTCAGGCGCCTTGTGCTCCATTGCGCGCGCCCGGCGCCCGCCGGGGCTGGAGCTTCCATGGATTCGATCGTGCAACCCGCCGCCACGGAGCAGCCGTCCTCGTCACGCAACCGGCTGCTGCTGACGGTCTACACCGCCGCGATCTTCGTCAGCGCGCTGTTGCTGTTCTCGGTGCAGCCGCTGTTCACGAAAATGGTCCTGCCGCGGCTCGGCGGCTCGCCGGCGGTGTGGTCGGTGGCGATGGTGTTCTTCCAGTCGCTGCTGCTGGCGGGCTACGCCTATGCGCATTTGTTGATGCAGGTGAGGAACCGCATCGTTCCGGTGGTGGTGCATCTCCTGCTGCTGATCACGGCGTTCGTCACGTTGCCGCTCGGCATCGCCTCGGCCTATGGCGATCCGCCCGCTTCGGGCTACGCGATCTGGCTGCTCGGTCTGTTCGTGATCTCGATCGGGCTGCCGTTCTTCGCGCTTGCCGCCAACAATCCGTTGCTGCAGGCCTGGTTCGTCCGCACCGGGCATCCTGCCGGACACGATCCCTATTTCCTCTATGCGTCCTCCAACATCGGCAGCTTCCTCGCCCTGCTGTCCTATCCGTTCCTGCTGGAGCCGATGTTCACGCTGCACACGCAGAACCGGCTCTGGACCGGCGGTTACGGCATTCTGATCGTCCTGATCGCCGCCTGCGGCGTGCTGCTGTTGCGCTCGCCGAAACTGGCCATGGTCGATGCGCGAACCGAGGATTTGAATGCGCCGGCGCCCGGTCTCATGACGCGGCTGCGCTGGATATTCCTCGCCGGAGTGCCGTCCGGCCTGCTCATCGCCGTCACCGCGCACATCTCGACCGATGTTGCGGCAGCGCCGCTGCTGTGGGTGCTGCCGCTGTCGCTGTATCTCCTGACCTGGGTGGTGGTGTTCCAGTCGCGGCCGTTACTGCCGCACAAATGGATGCTGATGCTCCAGCCGGTCGCGATCGCGGGCGTCGTCTTCCTGCTGGCGTTCGGCGGCGAACAGAACCTGCTGCTGACGCTCGGCGGTCATCAATTGTGCTTCTTCGTCATCGCGATGGCCTGCCACGGCGAATTGGCGCGAACCCGGCCGGCCGCCAAATATCTCACCGGATTCTATGTCGCGCTATCGTTCGGCGGCATGGTCGGCGGCCTGTTCGCAGGGCTCCTTGCGCCGTTCACATTCTCCTGGATCGCCGAATATCCGATCCTGGTTGCGCTTGCCGCGCTGTGCCGGCCGCCCGCGAACGAGCGGCTGGCGGGCATCGTCAAATGGTACTGGCTGGCGCTTGCCGCGCTCGCCGTCGTGCTCGTTGTGCCGTCCACCACGACGGGCGGGCTATCGACCTGGTTCGAGGATCACCGGGTCTGGATGGCCGGCGGCGTCGGCGTGCTCGCCGCGCTGCTGGCGCTGGCGGTCAACGCCGGCCGCTGGAAGATATTCGCCACCGTCGCGCTCGCGCTGGCGTTGATCCGGGTTTATCCGGCGGACGAAGGCCGCGTCACCACGGTGCGCAGCTTCTTCGGCGTGCACAAGATCGTGGTGACGCCCGGCGGCTATTTCCACGTGCTGATGCACGGCACCACGATTCACGGCGCCGAGCGCTTCCTCAACAATGACGGCACGCCGGTCACCGGCCGGCCGGAGCCGATCACCTACTATCACAAGGACGGCGGCATCGGTCAGGCCGTGACCGCGATGCGCGAGCGCAAGGGCGCGCCGCTGAAGGTCGCGGCGATCGGCGTCGGATCGGGCACGCTCGCCTGCGCCGCCGAGCCCGGCGAGAGCTGGACATTCTTCGAGATCGATCAGTCCATGGTCGACGCGGCAAGCGATCCGAAGAATTTCCGCTACATCTCGAGCTGCATGCCGGGCCTGAAGCCGGTGATCGGCGATGCCCGCCTCACCTTCGCGAAGGAGCCGGACGGTGCCTATGATCTCATCATCGTCGATGCCTATTCGTCGGATGCGATCCCGATCCATCTTGCGACCGAAGAGGCGATGAAGATCTACAAGGACAAGCTCGCTCCGCACGGCGCCGTGGTGATGCACGTCTCCAACCGCCACCTCGATCTCGAGACGGTCGTGGTCGGTATCGCCGATGCCAACGATCTCAAGAGCTGGGTCTACAACGAGGATTCCGGGCGCGATGGTGACTACATCTTCTCGACCGACGTCGTCATCTCCGCCCGCGAGGATGCCGACGTCGGCAGGCTCGCATCGTCGAAAACATGGGAGCAGACCGAAGCCGACGACCGGGTGCGGGTCTGGACCGACGATTACTCCAACATTTTGGGCGCGCTGTACCGGCGCTTGCGGGACGGGGAGTAGGGCCCGCTTCTACGGCTCCACCGGCGTCCCCGCGGGCAACGCGATTGCCTTCTCGCCAGCGACCTGCCGCAACAAATCGGGCCTGTCGGAGATGATCCCGTCGACGCCGATCTCGATCATGCGCGCCATGTCTTCGGGTTTGTTGACCGTCCAGACCACGACATGCAGCCCGAGCGCATGGGCCTCGGCGATCAGTGCCGCGGTCACATCGCCGAAATAGGGTGACCAGACCGCGCCGCCCGCCGCCTTGATGGTCCGCGGCAGCGACCCGCCGTGATCGGCCGGGCTGAAGCCCGCCGTCCAATTGGTCGCCTTGTCCAGCGCCACCGTCTGGCCCGAGCCGCGCTGGAGCGTCAGGTACACCGTCGGCATCTTTGGTGCCCGCTGCTGGACGAGCAGCAGGGTCCGCCAGTCGAACGACTGGATCATGACGCGGTCGGAGAATTTCTCGGCTTCGATCACGCCGAGCAGTTTGGTGACGAAAGATTGCGGATCGAGCGTCTCGTCCGGATGGTTCGGATCGATCTTGGTCTCGATGTTGAAGCGCACGCGCGTATTGCCGGATTTGCGCACCAGCGCGAACAGCTCGCTCAAGGTCGGAATACGGGTCCCGGGCATGGCGCGCTGGTCGGGGAATTGCTTCGCGTAAGGGCTGTCTGGCCGGATCTGGCCGACGTCATAGGTCCTGACGTCGGCGAGCCGCAGTTTCACGAAGGGCGTGCCGGGAGGCGTGACGTAGGCGCCGCTCGCATCCCGCGTGATATCAGGATTGAGCCCGCGCTCATGCGAGACGACGACTTCGCCGTCGGCGGTGATGCCGACATCGAGCTCCAGCGTGTCCACGCCGATCGACAGCGCGTTGGCGAAGGCCGGAAGCGTGTTTTCCGGCAGCAGTGCCCGCCCGCCGCGATGGGCCTCGAGGTCGAAAGCCGAATCAAATGCCGAATCGAATCCCATGGCCGGTCCCGCAATGAGAAGTGACAGTACGGTCAAGATCGTCGCAGCACGTGACGGCATGGTGGCTCATGCGGCAAGGGGAAAGGGGCGATATTTCAACGCGTTTGGCGCGTCCGTCCTATTGTATAGGCTTTCCTGGCTGTTGAAACCTTGGGCGGTGGCTTGGGTTGCGCCCGCCGCGGGGGTATGTACTCATAGTCGGTGCCCTGGAATCCCGCCCGTGCAGCAGCAACGCGATCATCGAATTATCCGCAGCCGGCATTTTCGCCGGATGCAGCGCCGGCATTTCATGATCTTCGACGTTTTGCCCTTCGTCGGCACGCTGCTGGCGCTGGTCCTTCTGTTCTACCGCCCGATCGGCGCGATGGAGCTTGGCCTGTCCGTCGGCTTCTGGCTGGTCACCGGCCTCGGCCTTACCGTCGGCTATCACCGGCTCTTCACCCACCGCGCCTTCGCGACCTCCACGGCGATGAGTGCGATCCTGGTCGTGATGGGATCGATGGCCGGCCGCGGCCCCATGCTGTCCTGGGCGGCAATGCACCGCCGGCACCACGAATTGTCCGATCACGACGGCGATCTGCATTCGCCGCGGCTGCACGGCGAGGGCGCATTCGGCCGCCTGCGCGGCTTCCTGCACGCGCATTTGACCTGGATGATCGCGCACGATTATCCCAATGTTGCGCACTATGTCCCGGACCTGATGGCGGATCGCAGGCTGGTTGCCGTCAACAGCTACTATTACAGTTGGGTCGGTCTCGGCCTGGTGCTGCCGGCCGCGATCGGCGGCCTCGCCACCATGAGCCCGTGGGGCGCACTGACCGGCTTGCTCTGGGGCGGCGTGGTGCGCATGTTCGTGGTCGAGCAGACCATGTCGGCCATCAACTCCGTCATGCACAGCTTTGGCGCGCAGCCGTTCGTCACCCGCGACGACAACAGCCGCAATCTCGGCGTGGTGGCCTGGCTTGCCTGGGGCGAGGGCTGGCACAACAACCACCACGCCTTTCCCTATTCCGCGGCCTTCGGCTTGCGCTGGTTCGAGTTCGATCCGGGCTTTGTCTTCATCCGGGCGCTGGAAGCGCTGGGACTGGCCTGGGACGTCAAGGTGCCGAGCGAGGAGAAGATTGCGCGACGCATGCTGCGGCAGCCGGGTGACGCTGCGCCCGACCTCGAAACGGGCTGAGCATCATCCGCCGGCTCACGCCGGCGATGGCGCGGCTGTGAACCGATGCTGTTCAACGACTATCCCTTTCTCCTGGTCTTCCTGCCCGCGGCGCTGCTGATCTATCGCTTGGCCGATCCCTATCCGGGCTTGCGTATCGGCGTGCAGGTCGCGCTGTCGCTCGCCTTCTATGCCTGGGGCAGCCCGTCCTTCATCCTGCTCCTGATCGGCTCGATCGCGATCAACTGGCTCGCCTCGGTTGCCTATGGGCGCGTGAAATGGCCGGCGCTGCTGACGCTGGTGATCGGGCTCGATCTCGCGGTGCTGGCCCTGTTCAAATACGCCAACTTCGTTCTCGCTAATCTGGGTCTCGTGCTCGGTACGACGCTGCCGGTGCTCGACGTCGGGCTGCCGCTCGGCATCTCCTTCTTCACCTTCCATCACATCATGTATCTGGTCGACCTGAAGCGCGGCAGGGCGCCGCTCTATGCGTTCGACCGCTATGCGCTCTACATCGCCTTCTTCCCGCAGGCGATCGCCGGCCCCCTGGCGCGCTGGTCGGAGGTGATGCATCAGTTCGGCAGGCAGGTCTACGTTCCGGGCTGGCAGCGTCAGTTCTGCATCGCCACCTGCTTCATCGCGATCGGCCTGTTCGAGAAAATCGTGATCGCCGACGGCCTCGCGCATCTGCTCGATCCCATCTACGCGCAGGCCGCGAACGGGCCGCTCGCGGGCGGTGACGCCTGGCTCGCCTTCTGCTTCTCCTTCCAGATCCTGTTCGATTTCTCCGGCTATTCCGACGTCGCGATCGGCCTCGGCCTGCTGTTCGGCGTGCAGCTGCCGTACAATTTCGATGCGCCGCTGCGCTCGACCAACATCCAGGATTTCTGGCAGCGCTGGCACATCACCCTGATGCTGTTCCTGCGCGATTACGTGTTTTATCCGCTGGTCAATCTGCGCCTGCTGCCGCGGCGCTGGCTGCCGGTGCAGTTTTTCGGCGCGATGATGATCACGATGGCGCTGTGTGGCCTCTGGCACGGCGCGAGCTGGACCTTCGTGCTGTGGGGCGTGCTGCACGGGCTTGCGCTGGTCGCCTGCACGCTGTGGCGTCGCTATGGCCCGGAGTTCCCGTCATGGCTCGGCTGGGCGCTTACCGTGCTGTTCGTGCTCGCGACCGGCGTGATCTTTCGTGCAGGATCGGTGGAGGCGGCCTGGCATGTCTTCGCCGGACTGGCTTCGCGGCTCCCGCTCGAGCGCGGAAAGCATTTGTGGCCGCTAATCGCAGCGCCGCTGTTCGCCTTCCTGCTGCCGGCGAGCCAGGACATCGTGGCGGTGCTCACGCGCCGTCCCAATCCGTGGCTCGCGGGTCTGCTCGGTCTTGGGCTATTCGCATTGCTGCTTCACATGGGTGGTCGGGATCTCCATGAGTTCGTCTACTTCAAGTTCTGAGACCGATCCCGGCTGGGGCCGGAGCTTGCTGGCGTGTCTGGGCACGCTGATCGGGGCTGCGCTGCTGGTGCTCGCACTGATGGTGGCGGTCGATCCCTATGACAGCGGCAAGCTCGGCCTGCTTGGCATCGACGGCGTCGATAATCGTCTGACCAAAATCACGGCCGCGAGCCGCGCGCGGGATCCGGATTTCAATGCCGCGATCCTGGGTAATTCGACGGCGCAGATGATCGAGCCGGCGGAATTGTCGCGCGCAACCGGCCTGCGATTCGTGCAGCTCTACATGACCGGTGCGTTCCCCCGCCAGGAACTCGCAGTGCTGGACTTCTTCCTGCGGAATCACCGGGAGGTCGGCGCACTGGTGATCGTGACTGACCCTGGCTGGTGCACGCATGCACGGGCGAAGGAGGAGGGCGGCGTCCCATTCCCCGACTGGCTCTATGACAGAACCGTCGTCACTTACGCTGCACGCCTGATCTCCTGGCAGGCCATCGAGCACGCCTTTCAACGCATCAGCATCGGCCTTGGCCGGCGACCAAGGATGAACCCCGACGGCTTTGTCAGCTACGAGGACATCTGGCCGCCGGGCCAATTCAAAGAAGTCGGCTGGCCCAGGGATCCGGCGCCGGCCTCGTCTGCCGAGATGCGGGCGACATTTCCCGAGATCGCTGCGCTGGCAGATATCGTCAGGGCATTGCCGGCCGATGTGCCCGTCGTCATCATCGTGCCGCCGACCTTGGCGACCACCGTGCCGAAGCCCGGTACGGAAGCCGCCTTGGAGCGCAGCGCCTGCGATGCCGCGCTGAAGAAAGTGGTCGCGGGCCGACCGCGCAGCAATTTCATCAGCTATCGCGTCGACAACGATCTCACGCGCGACCGCGCCAATTTTGCCGACTTCATCCATTATCGCCCAATTCTCGCGCGCAAGATCGAGCAGGGGATCGATGCGAGCCTGCGCGATGGGGAGAGCGCGAAGATCGATTTCTGAATCGTCTCAGCCGAGCTGTTCGAACCCGCCATCGAGCCAGAGCTTGCGTGCCAGCTTGCGCTGGATCTTGCCGCTGGTGGTCTTCGGCAGCGTGCCGGGCCGGATCAGCGCGATGTGACGCGCGGAGAGTTCGTGGTTGTCGGCGACGGCCTCGCGAATTCGGCCCTTGATCGCTTCGGTGTCGATCGAGTGGCGCGCGGTGCGCTCGATTTCCTGGACGATGACGAGCATTTCTTCGCCGGTCTCGTCCGGCACCGAGAACGCCGCGCCGCAGTTTTCGCGCAAAGCTCCATTGAGCGATTGCACCGTGCGCTCCACGTCCTGCGGATAATGGTTGATGCCACGGATGATGATGAGGTCCTTGATCCGTCCCGTGACGAACAATTCGCCTGTGACGTCGATGAAGCCGAGGTCGCCGGTGCGCAGCCACGCTCCGTCTTCGCCGGCAATCTGCGCATTGAGCCCCTCGCGCGTCGCCTCGTCGTTGCGCCAATAGGCGCGGGCAATATTGGCCCCACTCACCCATATCTCACCGACGCGGTCCGCGGGCAGCCGCGTGCGGTTGTCCGCGTCCACGATGGCGATCCGTTCGCCGGTGAGCGGGCGCCCGCAGCCGACGGCGACCTGTGTATCTTCGGCGTCGGAAGGCGCCTGCGCCGCATGCGCCTGCAGCGCCGTGCGGCTCACGCTGCGTGTGACATGACCGCCGCCACGGCGTCCGCCGGAAATCAGGAGCGTCGCTTCCGCCATTCCGTAGGCGGGATACATTGCGCGCGGATCGAAGCCGTGCGGCGCGAATGTCTGGATGAACCGCTCGATGGTTTCCGCATGCACCGGTTCTGCGCCGTTCAGTGCGATCCTGAGCGAGGACAGCTCGATGCCTTCCATCTGGTCGGCGCGATAGCGGCTGACGCAGAAATCGAAGCCGAAGTTCGGGCTGCATGCCACTTCCGCGCGATAATGCGCGATCGCGCGCAGCCAGCCGAGCGGCCGCTGCATGAACGCGTTCGGCGCCATCAGTACGCAGGTCGCGCCGACATAGAGCGCTTGCAGCGCGTTCAGGATCAGCCCCATGTCGTGATAGAGCGGCACCCAATTGACGTAAGTCGATTGCCGGGTGTTGCCGAGCGCGAGCCGGATCATCTCGAGATTAGCGAGCAGATTGGCGTGGCTCACCATCACGCCTTTGGGCGCGGACGTCGAGCCGGAGGTGTATTGCAGGAAGGCGATGTCGTCCGGCGCCGGCTCGGGTAGTTCGATTGTCTCACCTTCGGCCGCGGCGAGATCGACCTCGATCCAGCGAATGTGCTCATGCGCGAAGCGTGCCCGCAAATCACCGCGGAGCGCGACGGCCGAATTGGTCAGCGCCACCGCCGGCGTGCAATTGGCGAGGATCGCGGCGCTGGCATCGCGCGCGCCGTTTCGCCGCGGCATCATCATCGGCACGGCGATGATGCCGGCCATCAGACAGCCGAAGAACGCCACCATGAATTCGATGCCGGGCGGAAACACCAGGATGGCGCGATCGCCGGGACGCGCGGCCACGGTCAGTCGCGACGCGAGCGCGCCCGCGGCATCGTGCAGCTGTCGAAAGCTGAGGACAGCGTCCTCCGTCCCGCGATCGGAGACGAAGACATAGGCGCGGTCGTCGGCCTGCTCCGCCGCACGCCGGGCCAGCAATGCCACGAGCGAGCGGAAGGTTTCCATGGGTTGCGCCGACTTCAGCCGCCCTCAGGCGGCGGGGCGGATTGCGCGCTTGTCGGCGAGAAACCGCGACAACGCCTCAACGGTCGGATGGTCGTAGAAGTCGTCCGTCGACAGCTCGAGGTCGAGCTTCTCCTCGAGTTCCATCATCAGGTAGACCAGCATCGCCGAATCGAGGCCGAGGCGGCTGAATTTCGTGCCGATATCGACGCGGTCGCTCGAAATTCGCAGGATATTTGCCAGGGCGGTAACGCAGAAATCCGAAATCTGCTCGCGTGTCATGTCATGTCCCAGAAACAATGGGAACGACAATAGGGGCGACCCCCTGGTTGTCAATTTGGTCGGAACGCCGCCGCGTTGAAGGTTGTGGACTGTTGCTTCCTTGCGTCGGCCGGTGCCCAATCCGTGCACGGGCTGGCGCCATTTCCTGCGGTCGATTGCGGCAAGCGCCCGTCGCGGCAGCGGCTTCCTGATTCGCTGGCGCGGCAACGCCGCGTTCAAGTAGGTCAGTTCTGGTAGTAATAGCCACGCGGTTGGTAAACCTGCCGGGGCTGCGGCTGATAGTAGGTGCCCTGCTGGCCGTAGCCCTGATTGTAGTATTGCTGCGGCTGCGGCTGATAGACCTGCGCGTCATAGAGCGGGCGGCTACCGCGCGGCGCGGGGTAGCGCGCGCCGGTGTCGCTGCCGTCGGCCGGATAGATGTAGTTGTCGTCTTGCGGCATGTAGCGGCGGGCAGGTGCGGCCTGAGGCGTCAGGTTCACGGGATCGCCTGATGTGGCGTACTGCTCTTCGGCGGGCTGCGGCGCGCGGGCCACTGCCGTGGGATTGCGGCCACGCGGATTGCGGGCGAGCGCCACCTGCGCCGAGCCGGTCAGCGTTACCGTGGTGTTGAGCACGCCCTGCTGCTGCACCAGCGCGTAGAGCGTGGTGGCATTCTGGCGCGACAGCCGCACGCAGCCATGCGAGGCGGGCGTGCCGAGCCGGCCGACCGAGTCGGTGCCGTGGATGGCGTGCCCGACCTTGGTGAAGAAGATCGCGTGCGGCATCGGCGCGTCGTCGAATTCCTTGGAATAGTGATCCTCTTCCATGCGGAAGGCGCGGAACGCGCCGTTCGGCGTCTCCCGCGAGGGGATGCCTGTCGACACCGGCCAGTGGTAGCGCGCGACGCCGTCGACGGCGACGGTCATCTGCTGATTGTCCTTGTCGACGGTGATGTCGACCTTGGCCTGCGCGGCGCCCGCGCTCAAAAGCATCAGGGAGGTGAAAGCAATAAAAAACGAACGCATCTGACTCGTGGCCTCCGGCCTGTTCATACTAGGCGCCGCGGCTCTCCGTCCCCCGGCGTGCATTATGCCTGCAATCGCGCTTTCGTTCCAGCGGCCTGCAAAGCAAACCTTATTGCCATCGTTAACGGGACGCCCGGCGTAAGCAAGGCCGCTTTGTGCCGCAAAGCGAGCGGCAGCGCTGACATTTTCGCGAGCGGGAGATGCGTTCACAACGCCGACAATTCATCACAATGGTGCAACCATCCGGGGCGCAACCATTTGGCCGCATCGGCGTTGACGATCGCTGCCTCGACCGGCCGCTTCCGCGGCCGGTTTTACCTTTGGGAATGAAGATGAACAAAGTCTGCGTCGCCGCCGCTTCTCGGCCGGCTGGTCTGCCTTTCCGTGTGCTCTTCGCTGGCGCCGCCGTTCTGGCCGCGCTGTCCTGCGTCCCCCAGCCTGGCCATGCCCAAGGCATCGTTCGGGGCGCCCAGGAAGGTTCTTATGAAGGCAACCGGATCGCCGGCCCCGTCGGCGGCGTGGTTGGGGGCGCGGTCGGCGCCGGTGTCGGCGGTGCCGTCGGCGCGGTCGAGGGGGTGTTCGGCATTCCCCATCGCGGCCACCGTCGGTGTCGCGGCTATTACGACGGATACAACCGCTTCCACTGCTATCGGTAGAGCTTGCGATTCCGGGGCGCGCGCGTGCCCCCCGGAATGACGGCCGGATCAGTTCTTCAACCGATATCCCGTGCGGAAAATCCACCAGATCACGACCAGGCAGATCACCAGGAACGCCGTTGTCATGCCGATGCTGACGGCCATGCTGACGTCCGCGATCTCGTAGAAGCTCCAGCGGAAGCCGGAGATCAGATAGACGACCGGATTGAGCAGCGCCACCGTGCGCCAGGCGGGCGGCAGCATGTCGATGGAATAGAAGCTGCCGCCGAGGAAGGTCAACGGCGTCACCACCAGCATCGGGATCATCTGCAGCTTTTCGAATCCGTCGGCCCAGATGCCGATGATGAAGCCGAACAGGCTGAACGTCACCGCCGTCAGCACAAGGAAGGCCAGCATCCAGACCGGATGATGGATGTGCAGCGGCACGAACAGGCCAGCCGTGGCGAGGATGATCAGGCCGAGGATGATCGATTTGGTCGCGGCCGCGCCGACATAGCCGAGCACGATCTCGAAATAGGAGATCGGCGCCGACAGGATCTCGTAGATCGTGCCGGTGAATTTCGGGAAGTAGATGCCGAACGAGGCGTTGGCGATGCTCTGCGTCAGCACCGAGAGCATGATCAGGCCTGGCACGATGAAGGTGCCGTAGCTGACGCCCTCGACCTGGCTGATGCGCGAGCCGATCGCGGCGCCGAACACCACGAAATACAGCGAGGTCGAGACCACCGGCGAGACGATGCTTTGCAGCAGCGTGCGCCAGGTGCGCGCCATTTCGAACAGGTAGATGGCGCGGACAGCGCGGTAGTTCATGACGCCCTCACGAGATCGACGAAGATGTCCTCGAGCGACGATTGCGTCGTGTCGAGATCGTTGAAGCGGATGCCGGCGGTACGGAGATCGCCGAGCAGGCTGGTGATGCCGGTGCGCTCGCCCTTGGTGTCGTAGTCGTAGACCAGCGTCGCGCCGCCGTCGCAGAGGTCGAGCTCGTAATGCCTGAGGCTCTCCGGCAGCGCATCGAGCTTGCCTTGCAGATGCAGCGTCAGCCGCTTCTTGCCGAGCTTCTGCATCAAGGTGGCCTTGTCCTCGATCAGCACGATCTCGCCCTTGTTGATGACGCCGATGCGGTCGGCCATCTCCTCGGCTTCCTCGATGTAATGCGTGGTCAGGATGATGGTGACGCCGGATTGCTGAAGCGTGCGCACCACCTCCCACATGCCCTTGCGCAGTTCGACGTCGACCCCGGCGGTCGGCTCGTCCAGGAACAGGATCTGCGGCTCGTGCGACAGCGCTTTGGCGATCATCACGCGACGCTTCATGCCGCCGGAGAGCGTGATGATCTTGCTGTCCTTCTTGTCCCACAGCGAGAGGTCTTTCAGCACCTTCTCGATATGATCGGGGTTCTTCGGCTTGCCGAACAGCCCGCGGGAGAAGCTCACGGTCGCCCACACGCTCTCGAAGGCATCGGTGTGCAATTCCTGCGGCACCAGCCCGATCAGCGAGCGCGCCTTGCGATAGGAGGTCTGGATGTTCTCGCCGCCGACGAGGACCTTGCCTTCGCTCGGATTGGCAATGCCGCAGATGATCGAGATCAGCGTGGTCTTGCCGGCGCCGTTGGGGCCGAGCAAGGCGAAGATTTCGCCGCGCGTGATGTCAAGATTGACGTTCTTGAGCGCCTTGAAGCCAGACCCATAGGTCTTCGACAAATTGGCGACGGAAATGATGGAGGACATGATGGCCGCAAGTCTGAGGGGCTAAGGCTGGGGAGGGGAGGCTGGAACCTACCGGGAGGGGCGGGTCAGCGGAGCCCTGACATAGGAAGGCCCTTGCGCGGCTGCAATTAGCGGGAGAAAAATGGCCTCGAAACAGCTCCTTCCGTGGCAGGTTGCGGGCAAGTGTTGCGCGATGGTCACGGCTTGATGCTAAGATCGTCGTTCACGCGGCTCTTTGTTGCGTCTGCGAGCAGGCCATGGCTACGATTCCGGCCGAAGCATATTCCCAGGGAAAAGATCGATGAGACCGAACGGCCGTCACACCGCTGGCGTCAGCCAGTTGTCCGCCCTCCGTGCCTGGGCGATGGGCCTGCTCCTGCTGTCAGCTGTTGCCATCAGCCCGACCACCGCCAAGGCGGCGCCAAGCCAGGCTGCCGTCGCGACCACGCATGTCTACCTGCTCCGCGGCGTGCTCAACATCTTCTCGCTCGGGCTCGACACGATCGGCGCCCGGCTCCAGGCGCAGGGCATCCCGGTGACCGTGGCGAATTTCGTGTCCTGGTCCTCGCTCGCGGATGAGGCCGCGACCGCCTACAAGGCCGGCCGGCTCAAGACCATCGTACTGGTCGGGCACTCCTCCGGCGCGACTGCGCTGCCAGACATGATCGCCAAGCTCAACCGTCTCGGCGTGCCCGTGAAACTCGCGATCGGGCTCGACTCCGTGTTCAAGACCAAGCTGTCGACCGGCGCGGAGCGCTACATCAACATCTATATCGGCGACGGCCCCGGCGAGCCGGTGAAGCGCGCGGACGGTTTTCGCGGCAAGCTCGACAATGTCGACGTCCGCGGCTCCGGCGTCGGCCACATCTCGATCGACAAGAACGAAGCGATCCAGCGCCGCGTGATTGCCGAGATCGACGCCGCAATCATGCGATCGCGCGCACCGGCTCCGGTTGCCGAACCCGGCGCGCCCAGGTCGGCGCGCTCGGCGGCGGCAACGGCTCCCCGGAATTAAGCCGTTCGCCGCAAGCAGGTGAATTGACAATGCCGCCGTCACGCCGACGGCGGCATTGTCGTATCTGCACAAGCCAAGCTCGATCACCCGCCGGTCGAGGAAGGGAACTCGGCGTACGATCTGGTGTTGTTACAGCATGACAAGCGGACGAAACGTCGGCCCCATGGCGGTTCAGCCCGAGCGGACGTGGGCCGGTCGGCCTGTTTCCGAAAATGTCCTTGAGAAAAAGCCGCAGCCTCAATCGAGCCAGTTGAGCGCGACGCGAGCCGGCTTGTTAAGACAGCACGCGCTGCGGACGCAGCGTGCGTTGCTCGCCGGCAACAGCGACGGTCGCAAGAGTTCCTCGAAGTGCAAGAGTTCCTCGAATTGACAGGCCGGCCTTCCGGTGTGCCGTCTGTCTGGGGCCAGTCCACGTGAAGATCTTTCAGTGCCCGTCATGCCGCCATCCTGTCTCGTTCGAGCACATCGCGTGCGCGAATTGCAGCACTGAGCTGGCGTTCGACTCCTCGCGCATCGAGATGACTAGGCTTGCATCCCATCAATCTTGCCGTAACCGCGAGATCATCGGCTGCAACTGGTGTGTCGAGGGCGCGGACTGGTATTGCGGCTCGTGCCGCCTCACGCGCACAATTCCAAACCTCGGCAGCACCAGAAACATCATGCTCTGGCGCCTTATGGAGGAAGCCAAGCGCCGTCTTCTCTATGATCTCAGTCGCCTCAAGCTTCCGCTCGCATCGCGCAACGGCGCAGAATTGGCTTTCGACATTCTTTCGGACGAGGTCGGTCCGATCGTGACGGGGCATCTCTCGGGCCTGATCACGCTCAACCTTGCGGAGGCCGACGATGTCGAACGAGAATCTCGCCGCGTGGCGTTCCGGGAGCCGTACCGCACGCTGCTCGGGCATTTCCGGCACGAGATCGGTCACTTCTATTGGGACCTGCTCGTCGACGGCACGACATTCCAGGCCCCGTTCAAGCTGATCTTCGGTGACCAGGCGCAGGACTATCAGGCCGCGATCAACTCCTATTACAGCCGCGCCGATCGTTCATACGACCGAAGCGGCTTCATCAGCGAGTACGCCACGTCCCACCCCTGGGAGGATTGGGCGGAAACGTTCGCGCATTTCCTGCATATCGTGTCGACGCTCGACTCGCTCGCAGGTTTGCCGTTGGCGCTGGACGAGCGCGCCCGGCAGACCCTGACGGATCCCTATCTCGAGAGCGACTTCGAGGCACTCCTGGCACTGTGGATGCCGCTTGCTCGCAGCATCAACGAACTCAACCGCTCGCTCGGGATGAGCGATGCATATCCCTTCGACATATCGCCGGCGGTCAAAGGCAAGCTGCATCTCGTCCATATGGCGATCAGCGCATTCCGCGCTCAGCAGAGCCTGGCGGCGTAACTTTCGCGGAGGACAGCCCCCGTTACGTCAGGAAGGTACGAATGCTGTCCGCGATTTCCTTCGCGTGCGTCTCCAGCGCGAAATGACCGGTGTCAAAGAACTGCACCACGGCGTTCGGATTATCGCGCTTGAACGCTTCGGCGCCGGGCGGAATAAAGAATGGGTCGTTCTTGCCCCAGACCGCGAGGAACGGCGGCGTGTGCTTGCAGAAATAGTCCTGGAAGGCCGGATAGAGCGCGACGTTGCTCTTGTAGTCGCCGAACAGGTCGAGCTGCACGTCGTCCGAGCCCGGGCGCGCAAGGTAGAAATTGTCGAGGTTCTGGCCGTCCGGTGACACGGTCATCGGATCGGGGACGCCATGCGTGTACTGCCAGCGCGTCGCTTCCGGCGTGAGGAGCGCGCGTAGCGCGTCGCGATTGGCCGGCGACGGATCCTGCCAATAGGTCTTGAGCGGAGTCCAGTCGTCGCTGAGCCCTTCCTCGTAGGCGTTGCCGTTCTGTGAGATGATTGCCGTGATCCGCTCGGGGTGACTGAGCGCAAGCCGGAAACCAGTCGGCGCGCCGTAATCGAAAACGTAGACCGCGAAACGGTCGAAGCCGATCATTTCGGTGAAGCGTTCGATCACGCGCGCGAAATTGTCGAACGTGTAACGGAAGCTTTCGCGCGAAGGCATGTCGGATTGGCCGAAGCCGGGAAGGTCGGGCGCCACGATATGAAACCTGTCCGCCAGCAGCGGGATGAGGTCACGAAACATGTGGCCTGCGCTGGGGAAGCCGTGCAGCAGCAGGAGTTTTGGCGCTCCGACACGACCGGCCTCGCGATAGAACACCTTGAAGCCCTCGACATCCGCGGTCCGGTACGCGATTGCGGCCATGACATTCTCCATCTTAGTAACCACTAAATTGCCTACTAAGAGGTTACGTCCCCTTACCGTAACTTGTCAACGCCGTTCTATCAGGTTATCCGAGTCCATGCTCCCGACCGGCCAAGGACCGCTCATGGACCGCCCGCCCGCCATGTTCATCGCCGACTCTCTCGGCCTCGACTTCCTCAACTCGGTGGCGACGCCGCTCGATACGCCGGTCGACTGGATCGATGATGGTCATGGCCTGATCGACTGGCTGGCGCAGGCGAAGCTGGTGCCCGCGGATGATCTGCACGCGCTGACGGCGCGCGCCACGCCGGAGGAGCTGGACAAGGTTGCGGATCAGGCGCGCGCCTTGCGCGAATGGTTCAGGGGCTTCGTGCGCAAGCATGCAGGCCGACCGCTCACGACGGATGCATTGCGCGAGCTCGATCCGTTGAACAGCCTGCTGGAGCGCGACGAAGCGTTCAGCCGGATCGAGCCGGGCCATGCCGATGGCGGCGCTCTGGCATTGCGAATGAGGCGGCGCTGGCGATCGCCGGAGGCGCTATTGCTGCCGGTTGGCGAAGCCATGGCGAAGTTCGTTTGCGACGAGGATTTTTCGAACGTCAAGGCGTGCGAGGGGCACAACTGCACCATGCTGTTCGCCGACCACACGCGCAGACGCGCGCGGCGATGGTGCATCATGGCGGTCTGCGGCAACCGCGCGAAACAGGCCGCACACCGCAGCAGGCTCAAGAGCATGCAGTGATTGGGGGGCGAGATGCTGGAATGAGCGCGGATCGAGCCCCGGTTCCGTGCCCCAAATTCCACCCAATCGACCGTCACTAAGCGCCTTTGGGGGAGGCTGCAGCCTCCCGGAGTGGGACTGCTGGACTGATGATCGATTTGAGGCGACTTCTCGCGCTGGCAGCCGTTGCGCTGCTCGCCTTGAGCACCGGGACGACCGCTGCCTCACCTGCCAAGACGAAGCCCGCCGCGGCCGCACCCGTCGCGCCGCCGCCCCCACCGTTCGAGCCATTGCCGCCGCCGAAGATCTACCTGTTCCGTGGCGCCATGGGGCCGTTCTTCTCCACCGGCATGGACCGGCTCGAAGAGAAGCTGACGCAGGCCGGCTTTTCGGCCAACGTCTATGAATTCACCATCTGCCGATGGATCGGCGATCGTGCGATCTCCAGCTACAAGGAAGCGCCGGCGCCGATCGTGCTGATGGGGCATTCGATGGGCGGGCTTTGCTCGATCGTCATCTCCGAGATGGCGGCCAAGGAGAACATCCCGATCAGCCTCGTCATCACCATCGATCCCGCGCATGCGACCGGCGACGTGCCGCTCAATGTCGAGCGCTTCATCAACATCTATCTCTCCGACAGCGTGCTTGGCGGCGGCAACGTGGTCGCGGTGCCGGGCTATCGCGGTCACTATGCGAGCTATGACCTGAAGGAGAACGCGCGGGTCAGCCACATCAACATCGAGAAGTCCGACGACATCCACCGTCAGATCGTCGATATGGTCACGCAGTTGCCGCGCATTCCGCCCCAGACGCAGGTCGATGCCGTGCCGCTGCGTTATCTCGTGCCGGCGAATACGCTGGTCGAATTGTGGGACAGTGGCGTGCGGCTACCGGTGCGCCGCGGCGACACCATGGAGAGCATCGCGGCAGCCAATCGCGTGCCGCTGTGGTCGCTGGCGCAGAGCAACTCGCTGCCGGAGAACGCGACGCTCACCCCCGGCCAGTCCATCATCGTTCCACGCCACCTGACGCCGCCGGAGCCGACAGCCGCCATGGCGACCCCCCCGCCGGGACGGCGGTAAGCGGTCAGCAACGGAGATGGCCGGGATGGGCTTGGCTGATGCCAGGCACCATCCCTCGCGGCACCTGTCATTCACGCATCTTGTGCCGCGGCAGCCATCTTGATGCGGGAGTCGCCAAGGAGGAGCGAGCCGTGGCGGAAGCCCGGCCCGCCGGGCCATAGGGCGCGGCGAGAAGCATCATAAACAAGGCCCTGTCAGCCGCATATTTGGCAGCGGGTCGGCCATTTTCGAAGCCGTGCATGACCAGGCGTCCTTCCGTCGTGCAGACACGCCATCGCCATGTCCTTCGACCGCATTTCTTCAGGAACACTTCGAATGTCGGGAGGTGTTCGGGCATGTCGATCACCCGTGCCGGCTTGCCGTCAGGCGCGTGGTGGCGTTCCCCATCGCCCGGCTCGGAGCCTGAAAGGTGAGCGGAAAGGCGGAGACGGCGAGCTTCTCGATCGCCGAGCGCTCCTCGGACACACGTCTCTCGATGAACCGCCGTTCGAACTCGGTCAGCTCGGTCTTGAGCAACCGCTGATAGCGGCTGATGTTGCTGCGGTGGCCGCGCAACAAGGCCAGCTCTTCATCAAGCATCATCGCAATCCCCGTTGAGCTGTCGTTGCCTAGGCTGCGAGGCCGGTTCGTTCGACGGATCGCGTGCGGACCGGCTTGCCGCCCGGAGGGCCCTTCGGATGGTGGTCGAGGCTCGCGAGCGCTTCCAGAATTTCGTCGATGGTGACGGCTTTGTCCGAGCCGGGCAGCTCCCGCAATGTCGGGCTCGAGGCGACACTGGCTGCGTCCGAAGCCCAGGACGCGAGGATCGCGCGCTTCTCGCCGATCGACAAAGTTGGATCGGCTATGACGTCGCGGGGATGATCATAGACGGAGCCAGGGTGCAATATCGCGTTCAGATCGATGATGTTGTCGGCATGATCGAGCATGAGAGGTCCTCCTCCTTTCTCTAAAACCTCTGACTTGCATTCGGGTACGCGATCGAAGGCCATGGCCGATCCCGCCCGACGATCGGGCGGGATCACCGGGTCTCCGACAGACCGAATTCAGGCGGCTTTGCCCTCGAGTTGATGCACGTTGCCGGACGGCGCGGCATTGATCGCAATCCGCCGCGGCTTCATGGCTTCAGGGATTTCCCGGACCAGTTCGATCTTGAGCAGGCCGTTCTCGAACGAGGCGCTGTGCACCTGAACATACTCGGCCAGGTTAAACTGCCGCTTGAACGGCCGCGCGGAAATGCCCCGGTAGAGATACTCGCGTTCGGTTCTGTCCGGCTTGTTTCCCTCGACGGTCACCGCATTCTGCTCGGCCGTCACCGCGACCTCGTTGGGTGAGAAACCCGCAATCGCAAGCGAAATCTGGTAGCGATCCTCGCCGAGACGTTCGATGTTGTAGGGAGGATAGTTGTCCTCGCCGGCACGCTGTGCCGTTTCAACGAGGTCGAAAAGGCGGTCGAAGCCAACGGTCGAACGCCACAAGGGAGAGAAGTCGTAAGTGCGCATAGCCAGATCCTCCAAGGAGCAAAATGGATACGAACGACACCGGACACGACCGGTGCCCGTCTCAGCTTCCCGACCCTACAGGCGTCGGGAACGCCACCTCTC
Source organism: Bradyrhizobium sp. 23 (assembly GCF_023073295.1). Lineage (NCBI taxonomy): Bacteria > Pseudomonadati > Pseudomonadota > Alphaproteobacteria > Hyphomicrobiales > Nitrobacteraceae > Bradyrhizobium > Bradyrhizobium sp. 23. Next base: position 131,244 of record NZ_JADPJF010000098.1, read on the forward strand.
GGCGGCAGCGGAAAAATAAAAAAAGCCCGTTTTGGTTTCAAGAGGGGGCTCAAAATTTTTCGGAAACCCTGGCGCCTCCCGCTGACTTAGCTCGGATCACACGTTCGATCCGTGGATCGCTTCGATCACGGCATCGGTCACGTCCTTCGTCGTCGCCTTGCCGCCGACATCGGGCGTCAGCACGCCGGCCGCGCAGACGCGCTCCACCGCCGCCATCAACCGCACCGCCGCGTCCTTCTCGCCCAGATGCTCCAGCATCTGTGCGCCGGTCCAGAACGTCGCGACCGGGTTGGCGATGCCCTTGCCGGTGATGTCGAAGGCCGAGCCGTGGATCGGCTCGAACATCGAGGGGAAGC
>NZ_JADPJF010000098.1:131676-133475 GCF_023073295.1 Bradyrhizobium sp. 23
CTGCGGGTCGATATTGGCGGTTGGCGCGACGCCGAGGCTGCCCGCCAGCGCCCCGGCGAGGTCGGAGAGGATGTCGGCGTGCAAATTGGTCGCGACAATGGTGTCGAGGCTCTTCGGATTCAGCGTCATGCGCACCGTCATGGCGTCGACCAGCATCTTGTCCCAGGTCACATCGGGGAATTCGGCCGCGACTTCGGCGGCGATCTCGTCCCACATCACCATGCCATGGCGCTGCGCGTTCGACTTGGTCACCACGGTCAGGAACTTGCGCGGGCGCGACCGCGCCAGCTCGAACGCATAGCGCATGATCCGCGTCACGCCGACGCGGGTGAACACCGCGACCTCGGTGCCGACCTCTTCGGGGAGACCCCTGTGGGCGCGGCCGCCCATGCCGGCATATTCGCCCTCGGAATTCTCGCGCACGATCACCCAGTCGAGGTCGCCGACGCCGACATTGCGCAGCGGCGAGGCGACGCCCGGCAAGATCTTGGTCGGCCGCACATTGGCGTATTGGTCAAAGCCCTGGCAGATCGGCAGCCGCAGGCCCCACAGCGTGATGTGATCGGGCACGTCGGGCGCACCGACCGCGCCGAAATAGATCGCGTCGAATTTCTTGAGCTCCGCGAGACCGTCGGCCGGCATCATCACGCCGTGCTTCTTGTAATAGTCCGAACCCCAGTCGAAGGTCTTGATGTTGAAGGCGAGGTCACCGCTGCGGTTGGCCAGCGCCTCCAGCACGCGAACGCCCGCGGAGATGACCTCGGGGCCGATGCCGTCCGCCGGTATCGCTGCAATCGAATGGGTACGCATGAAGGGCTCCGTCCAGATGTCGGTGGGGTTGCGTAACGCTAGCGAACCTAGGCGGGGAAGGGGCCGGGACTCAATCGGCGCTGGTTTATACAAAAAAATGATATAATCCCGTCACAGGATCAGAGGACCGGTGGATGGAATTGCATCAGTTGCGATGCTTCGTGGCGGCGGCCGAGCAGTTGCATTTCGGCCGCGCGGCGCAGCATCTCCAGATGCTGCCCTCCGCTCTCGGCCGCCAGATCAGGCTGCTGGAGGAGGATCTGGGCACGCGGCTGTTTGCGCGGACGACGCGTGCGGTGTCGCTGACGGAAGATGGCGCGACGCTGCTGCGCGATGGCCGCGCCATCCTCGCCCGCGTCGAGGCGGTCGAGACCAACCTGCGCAATCGCGCGCGCGCGGGGGCTGCTCGAAAACTCCGGGTCGGCGCCATCGACAGCGCCGCGGCGGGGCTGTTACCGGCGCTGCTGCGCGATTTTCGCGCAAAGCATCCCGATATCGCAGTGCAGCTCCTGGAAGAGAAGACCGTCCGGCTGCTGCCAAAGATCCTGACCGGCGCGCTCGATCTTGCCTTCGTGCGTCCACCGGCTCAGCGGGACAAGCGGCTCGAATTCCGCGATCTGCTGCAGGAAACAGCCATCGTGGCCTTCCCGCAGCGCCACGCGCTGGCCAAACGCAAGTCGATCACGCTGGCGGAGATCGCCGAGGAGGCGATGCTGGTGCCGGATCGTCGCTCGCGGCCGCACAGCCACGACCTCACGATAAGACTATTCGAGCAGGCAGGCCTCACGCCGCGCGTCGTGCAGGTCGCCGACGAGAAGCAGACCATCATCAATCTCGTCGCAACCAGGCTCGGGGTCGCGATCGTGCCGCGCTGGACCATGCGGATGGCGGTGTCAGGCGTGCGCTTCGTGCCGCTGCGGCCAAAGCAGATCGGGCCCGTCGGCCGGCTGCCGCTCGCTGCCGCATGGCTGCGCGGCTCGCGCGACCCC
>NZ_JADPJF010000098.1:133597-142453 GCF_023073295.1 Bradyrhizobium sp. 23
GACGCCTGAGGCGCTATGACATCGACTTGGCGAGAGGGGTGATGCGATGGCTGAACGGACAGCTTCGAACGAATTGCGGGTTGCCGTCGCGGGGCTCGGCTCGATCGGCACCAAGATCGCCGCCGCGCTCGATCAGGGCATCGAGGGATTGACGCTCTCCGCCGTGGCGGTGCGCGATCCCGCAAAGCATCAGAAATTGCTCGGCAGCCTGCGTCGTCCGCCATCCGTATTACCGCTCGACCAGCTTGGCGACGCCGCCGACATCGTCGTCGAATGCGCCCCGAGCAGCCAACTCCGCGCGATCGTCGAGCCCGCGGTGAAACGCGGCAGGGCCGCGGTCGTTGTCAGCGTCGGTGGGCTGCTCGACAATTTTGATCTCGTCGATCTCGCCCGGGCCAATGGCGGCCGCATCCTCGTGCCGACCGGCGCGCTGATCGGGCTCGACGCCGTCAACGCCGCCGCGATCGGCACAATTCACTCGGTGAAGATGGTGACGCGCAAGCCGATCGACGGCTTGAAGGGCGCGCCGCTCATCGTCCAGAACAACATCGATATCGACAATCTGCGCGAGCCGCTCAAGCTGTTCGAGGGGACCGCGCGAGAGGCAGCGAAAGGCTTTCCGGCCAATCTCAACGTCGCGGTCGCGCTGTCGCTCGCGGGCGTCGGGCCGGATCGCACCCAGGTGCAAATCTGGGCCGACCCGACCGTGACGCGCAATGTTCATCGCATCGAGGTCGAGTCGGATTCCGCGCGCTTCTCGATGTCAATCGAGAACGTCCCCTCCGAGAATCCCAAGACCGGGTTGATCACGGCACTGTCGGTGATCGCGCTGCTCCGCAAGCAGCGCACCACGCTTAGCGTTGGAACATAACCTTCAAGCGCCCGTCACGCGCCAGATCACGTTGCCGACGTCGTCGGCCATCAGCAGCGATTTCTTGTCGGGACCGATCACGACGCCGACCGGACGGCCGTAGGATTCTTTCTCGTCCGGCGCGAGGAAGCCGGACAGGATGTCGCGTGCTGGACCCGAAGGCTTTCCGTTCTCGAACGGGATGAACACCAGCTTGTAGCCGGACAGCGTGCTGCGATTCCACGAGCCGTGCTGGCCGATCGCCATGCCGTCGGGGAAGCCCGGCAGCGTGCCCGCGGGCATCCAGCACAGGCCGAGCGAGGCGGTGTGGCCGCCGAGCGCGTAGTCAGGCGTGAGTGCCTTGGCGACCATCGCCGGATCCTGCGGCACGCGGTCATCCACCGTCTTGCCCCAGTAGCAATAGGGCCAGCCGTAGAAACCGCCATCGCGCACCGAGGTCAGATAGTCCGGCGGCGTTTCGTCGCCGAGGCCGTCGCGCTCGTTGACGACGGTCCAGAGCACACCGGTCGTCGGCTCCCAGGCGAGACCAACCGGGTTGCGCAGGCCGGCGGCGAAGATGCGGTGCGTACCGGCGACGAGGTCGAGCTCGTAGACCGCGGCGCGGCCTTCCTCGACCTCCATGCCCATCTCGCCGATGTTGCTGAGCGAGCCGACGCCGGCATAGAGTTTCTTGCCGTCGGGGCTTGCGAGCAGGCTGCGGGTCCAGTGGCCGCTCGGCTTGAAAGTGGTGAGGCGCTTGCCCGGCGCGGTGATGCGATCGGCATTCGCCACGTACGGGAAGGCCATCACGCCATCGGTGTTGCCGACATAGAAGGTGTCGCCGACCAGCGCCATGCCGAACGGCTGGCTGAGGTTTTCCATGAACGCGCCGCGATACTCCGCGACGCCGTCGCCATCCTTGTCGCGCAGCAGCGTGATGCGGTTGGCGCTGACGCCGAGCGCGGCGGCGCGCCGCATCGTCGCTTGCATTGCGTAGTGAAACACGGACCGCGGCGCCCCCGCGATCTGCGTCGCCTCCGCGATCAGCACGTCGCCATTGGGCAGCACCTCGATCCAGCGCGGATGGTCGAGGCCGGTCGCGAACGCATTGACCTTGAGCCCGGGTGCGACCGTCGGCTTCTGTCCTTCGCTCCAGCCCCGCGCCGTCGGCATCTTCAGTGTCGGAATGGCGCCTTGCGGTTTTGCTTCGGGAATCGCGGGCGACTGGCCCCAGGCCGGCGCAGGCACGGTGCCTGACAGCTTCCGCCATTGCAGCGCGATGCCGCCGAGAAGCGCAACGAACTGCGCAAAGATGCTGGAAAACGTCATGAGAAGCCCCTGTTTGCGGGCGCATCCAACGGGCTGGCGGGGCAGACGTCAACCTGTGCGATGGGCCGCGGGGCTCTATTCCCGTGGAATGGCAGCCGTTCGAATTTGCATGGGACGAATGCCGGCAAGCGGGGCCCGGAGATCAGTGGCCGATCTGCCGCTCTGCCCGGCGCGCCGCGCGAAAATCATCCAGATGATGGATGTTCGGCGCGAGCGCGGCCTCCCTGGACAGGAGATGATAGACACGCGCCACGGTGCGCTGCTTCTGCTTCGGCCGCCCCGGCGGCAGCGCCCGCGCCTTGCGGACGGCGGCGATCGCGTGCTCGCGAAAATAATCGTAGGCGTCGGACATGGCTCGATGCTCTGCGGTCAGTGGCAGGTATCGAGAGGCTAACGGGCTGGAGGGAAGGCAGTTCCTCTCGCTGTCGTCCGGCGAAGGCCGGGACGACAGCGAATGTGGGGCGCGTCCGCCGCTCTCAGCGCGGCGACAGGAACGGGATGATCATCGGCACGCGGCGGCAATAGGCGCCGTAGGCGTCTTCGCCGAGCTCCTTGGACAGGAACACTTCTTCCATCCGGCCCTTCTGCCACATGCCGAGCGAGATCAGGATCGCGCCGAGCATCGCGGTCACCGTGCCGACCGCGATGCCGGTCACCAGCATGCCGAGGATCAGGCCGGTGTAGATCGGATGGCGTACGATGCCGTACGGGCCGGTGTCGATGACGCGGTGGTCTTGCTTGTGGGTGATGGTGTTGGACCAGAATTGTCCGAGATGCAGCCGTCCCCACCAGGTGAAGGAGATGCCGGCCAGCACGATCAGCGCCACCACGTAGACAGCTGTATTGCTGAACACCCAGAGCGGCTTCTCGCCGAGCACTTCCGCGGTCCATGGCGTGAACAGGATGCCGCCGACCAGGATCGGGATGCGATAGCGGCCGGACTCCAGCGTCATTACCTGCTTCTGGGTGCGGCCCTGCCAGAACGAGGCGCCGACCCAGCTTGCGAGCCAGGCGAGCCAGATCAGGGCGAGCAGTTGCGTCGGCCAAGTCGTGGTCCAACCACCCCAGGCGACAGAGAGAAGCTTGCTGAAATCGAAGGACATGCGGAAAGGTTCTTTGGGTTGGGCGGCAGCTCAGCTGGCGCGCGAGGAGAGCGCGTGATGCTCGATGGCGCCGGAGGCAAGCGCGCCGCCGCGGGCGAGAAGATGGGTGATGGTTTCGCGCAGGACCGGCTCGATCGGGCGCGGCGCGTAGCCGAGTTCGGTGCGCGCCTTGCTGATCGAGAGGTCGCTCGCGGCGAGCGCAATGCGCACGCCCTCGGCGGTGCCGTTGGGCGGCCTGCGCGTGATGCGGTCAGAGAGATATTCGAGCATGATGCCGGACAGCTCGGCCATCTTGCCGGGAACGACGACCGGGAATTGCCGGCGGCCGCTCATCGCGGACATCATCCGCAGAATCTGGCCGAGCCTGACGCAGTCGCCGCCGAGGATGTAGCGCTGGCCGTTACGCCCGCGTTCCATGGTCAGCACGAGGCCCATGGCAACGTCGCGAACGTCGACGAGATTGACCGGGAAGTCGAGATGCGGCTGCACTTTCTTCTGCAGGAAGTACCACAGCATCGCAGTCGGCGGCGTCAGATTGTGGTCGGCAGCACCGATCGGCATGGTCGGGGTGCCGATCACCAGCGGAAAACCTTCAGCTGCGGCCTTCGCGGCGCAATGCTCGGCCAGCGATTTCGACCGCGTGTAGGCGCCCGGCATCGCATCGGCCGGCTGCAGCGCCTCTTCGGCGGGAACACCGTTGAGGTCGGAATAGGGGAATAGGATCGATTCCGTCGAGCAGTGCAGAAAGCGCGAGACCCCGCGCTTCATCGCGGCCGCGAGCACGATCTCGGTGCCGCGGCAATTGACGTCGTGAAAGGCCTGCTTGTCGGCGACCCACATGCCGGGCAGGCCCGCGAGGTGATAGACCTGATCGACCCCAGCAATCGCGGCATCGACCGCGGCACCGTCGAGCACCGAGCCTTGGGCATATTCAACGTCGGCATACGGCGCGGCAGGCGCACGGACGTCGAGAACACGCACCCGCTGCCCACGGGCGCGGAGCGCTTCTACAAGATGATGTCCGATGAAGCCGCTGCCACCGGTAACCAGTACGAGAGCCATGCAGTAGGTTTGCTGTTTCGCGTCTAGAACTATCGGGTTGAAAGGGAATTGGTCGGAGCAGGCGCCAGAATCGCGGCAAGGTCGCGACGGAAGCCCAATGCAATGAATAATTTTGCCATGACAAACATCGGTCCAAGCAGAAAATGCGTGGGGTGGTCGACCATCGACGGCTGCCGCTCCTCGAAAACCTTGTGACCGACGATTTGCGACGCGACGCCGAGCCCGATCAGCACCACAAAAATCGACCACATCATGACGATCGAGACCTGATTGCCAATCGCGGTTGCGACCGAAAGCAGCACGATCATCGAGGCGAGGATGCCGAGCCCGATCCCGGCGTCCAGCATCAGCCAGTAGGCCAGCACCGGCAGGGCAAGAACCATGGCCAGGCTGACCTCGATCCCGAACACCGGGAAATGGACCAGCGTCAGCGGCAGCACGGCGCCGGTGAAGAGCAGGAGGATGCCGACCACGTGCATCGCGCAGTTCCAGGGATCGCGATGATATTCGACGTAGTCGGCCAGCTGACGTTGAAAATAACTGGCCATCTCGGTCTCGTGCAGCATGGGGTCGGGCAGGGCGAAAAAAGCCTATAGCACCTGATAGGGCGGTGCACAAACCGGCGTAATTGTCGCGCGAAACCGCGCTGTTGCGCTGTGAGACAGGTCACAAAAGAAACGTGACTTCAAAGGGTTGCGTCAGACGCCGTGGCGCGTCCGCTCAGCGCTTCTTGGCGGGCTTTTTCGCCGCAGGCGCAGGTGTCGCAGCGGGATGCGCAGGCGCTTCCTCCGGTACCTTGGCGTAGGTCAGGATTTGCAACTGGGCGTTGGCGGCTGAGGTCGGCCTGGCCCGGTCGAGAAACTGCTCCTCGCCGAGGCCGATCGGATGCAGCCGCTTGGTCGAGATCTTGAACGTGTTCACCAGCACGTCGCGTATCGCGTCCGCCCGGCGCTGGCTCAGGATCGCGTTGGCCTCGCGCGTCTTCGCGTTGGATTCGACATGGCCGACGATCAGGAACGTGTAGGGCAGCAGCGAGGCATGGACCAGCGCATCGGCGAGGCGGCCGACGGTCTGGTAGGACGCCGGCTGGATGATCGGCGTGTCGGCGTCGAACTGGATCTGCGCAGTGAAGGTCGGCAGATTGACCAGATCAGGCGCGATCAGCGGCCGGTTCACCGGACCGGGATCGTTCTTGATCCTGGCCTTGGCCCGCTCCATCACCTGCAGCTTCAGCGCGGGGAGATCGATCTCGGCGGCTTGTTCGAAATGGTTGAGCTTGCCGACGATGTCGTCGCGGGTTGGCGGCGCCGTCTGCGCTTCCGCTGTGCCCGCGAGCAAAGCGAGGCCGAGCGCGATGCATATTCCGGCGGTGGAAAGCCTCGTCGCTGGCATCACCGATACCCCGCGTCGTCAACGGCCTTCAGGCAATTGTTGCTGATGCCCTTGGGCGTCGAGACCAGGCAGGGGACCGCCTTGCTGGTCTCCTTGGTCGAGCCGCCGCAGACCTTGACGATCTCGCGCTGGCAGACGTTCGCCACGGTGACACGGGCTGCGACGCGCTTCTGGATGGCGTCGAAGGCACCGAGATAATCGCTCTGGCACTGCTGCGAGAGCACGTCGCGGTTGCGCGAGAGGCACTCCTTCAGGCGGGTCGAATCCGGGTTGACGCCGCGGCAATTGGCGACGATTTCCGCGCCGCAACTTTTCGCCAGCAGGCCGATCGCATCGCCAAAGCTCATGGTCTCCGCCGCCGCAAGCGACGGCATACCCAATGCCAGCAAGATCAGTGTGATGGAGCCCCGGACCATGGTCGCATCTGATACGGGGAAGTTCACGGTGGTCAAGGGCTGTTCGGACCTGAACTGTCGAGAGTCCGACCAGTGCGGCGAACAGTCCTCACTCCGTGGCCTCAGTGAGGGGTGGCCATTCGATCAGGGCGACCGTGTGCGTCCCGAGCTCGTCGGCGACATCAGGGTCGGCCTTGAGCTCGTCCAATGTCCGCGGCGGGGGAAGCTGGCGGCCGTCCGCGGTCAGTTCCTGTGCATAGAACGCGAGTGCCTCGGGCGCATTCTCCAGGGCCTCATCGACGTCGTCGCCGCCGGAAATGCAGCCGGGCAGGTCGGGAAACCACACGCCGACGGCTTCGTCCGGGCCGGCGTCCTCGATGATGGCGATGTAGTGCGGCATGCAGGCCTCACGCCCGCTGCACAAAACTGTCCACGACCTTCTTCTCCCCCGCCTTGTCGAAGGCGATGGTGAGCTTGTTGCCGTCGATCTTGGTGACGCGGCCATAGCCGAATTTCTGGTGGAAGACGCGGTCGGAGAGGGAGAATTCCGAGGTCGTGCCGGTGGATTTGGCCACCAGCTCGCCCTCGATCGTCAGCGGCCCGCGGCGGCGCGAGGAGAAGCTGCCGAAATCGGGCGAGGACGACTGGGACGAAAACGACGAGGCCTGTTCCTCGAAACTGCCGCGGCCGCCATTGCCGCCGCCACCGCCGCCGCGATTGCGATTGGCCTGGGCGCGCTGCCAGCCCGGGGTCGAATAGGTGGAGCCGAACGCTTCCATGTCGTCGAAGCGGGAGGCGCCGTAGCCGCCGGTGCCGCCCCAGGCCGAGCCGCCCTTGGATTCCGTGATCTCGACATTGGCCGCGGGCAGTTCGTCGAGAAAGCGCGAGGGGATCGTGGTCGACCAGGTGCCGTGGATCCGGCGGTTGGTGGCAAAATAGATTTTGGCGCGGCGGCGGGCCCGGGTCAGGCCGACATGACCGAGCCGGCGCTCTTCCTCGAGGCCGGCGCGGCCCTGTTCGTCCAACGTGCGCTGGCTCGGAAACAGGCCTTCCTCCCAGCCGGGCAGGAACACGTTGTCGAATTCCAGCCCCTTGGCCGAATGCAGCGTCATCAGCGACACCGCGTCCTCGTCGGCGCCGCTGTCGCGGTCCATCACCAGTGAGATGTGCTCCAAAAACCCTTGCAGGTTCTCGAACTCCTCCATCGAGCGCACCAGCTCCTTGAGGTTTTCGAGCCGACCCGCGGCGTCCGCCGAACGGTCCTTCTGCCACATCTCGGTGTAGCCGCTCTCGTCGAGCACGATCTCGGCGAGCTCGGTGTGCGAGGTGACCTCGCGCTGGGCGCGCCAGCGGTCGAACTGGGCGACGACGTCGCGCAAGGAGCCGCGCGCCTTCGGCTTCAGCTCATCGGTCTCGACCACCGCGCGCGCCGCCTCGAACAGCGGGATGCGGCGCTTGCGGGCGTGATCGTGCAGCATCTGCACGGTGGCATCGCCCAGGCCGCGCTTGGGCGTGTTGACGATGCGCTCGAAGGCGAGATCGTCGGCCGGTGAATTGATGACGCGGAGATAAGCCAGCGCATCGCGGATCTCGGCGCGCTCGTAGAAGCGCGGGCCGCCGATGACGCGATAGGGCAGGCCAAGCGTGACGAAGCGGTCCTCGAACTCGCGCATCTGGTAGGAGGCGCGCACCAGAATCGCGATCTCGTTGAGCTTGTCGCCCTGGCGCTGGATCTGCTCGATCTCCTCGCCGATGCCGCGGGCTTCCTCTTCCGAATCCCAAGAGCCTGTTACCGTGACCTTCTCGCCGTCCTGGTCCTCGGTGCGCAGCGTCTTGCCGAGCCGGCCCTCGTTGTGGGCGATCAGGTGCGAGGCGGCGGCGAGGATGTGGCCCGTCGAGCGGTAGTTGCGCTCGAGGCGGATGACCTTGGCGCCGGGGAAATCATGGTCGAAGCGCAGGATGTTGTCGACCTCCGCGCCGCGCCAGCCATAGATCGACTGGTCGTCGTCGCCGACGCAGCAGATGTTTTTGACGTGGCGCGTCTGCTCCTTCTCCCCGCTTGCGGGGTCGCGACGAGCTTCGCTCGCGCTGAGAAGGTCAGGATGAGGGGCTGCCTCCACGAGCTCAGCTTGCTGAGAGTCCCCCTCACCCGGATCGCTCGGGCGCGCAATTGCGCTGCCGGGCGATCCGACCTCTCCCCGCACGCGGGGAGAGGCAAAAGAAGTCGGCGCTTGGGACAGCAGCCGCAGCCACAGATATTGAGCGACGTTGGTGTCTTGATACTCATCGACCAGGATGAATTTGAAGCGCTGCTGGTACTGCCGCAGGATATCCGGGTGCTCGCGGAAGATGCGGATGTCCTCGAGCAGCAGATCGCCGAAATCGGCGGCGTTCAGGATCTTCAGCCGCTCCTGGTAGCTCGCATAGAGCTTGCCGCCCTTGCCGTTGGCGAACACGGCGGCTTCGCCCGACGGCACCTGCGACGGCGTCAGGCCGCGGTTCTTCCAGCCGTCGATCAGCCCGGCCAGCATGCGCGCCGGCCAGCGCTTGTCGTCGATATTGTCGGCTTGCAGAAGCTGCTTGAGCAGTCGGACCTGATCGTCGACGTCGAGCACGGTGAAGTTCGACTTGAGCTGCGCCAGCTCGGCGTGGGTGCGCAGGATGCGCCCGCCGATGGAGTGGAAGGTGCCGAGCCACGGCATGCCTTCGACGGCATGGCCGAGCA
>NZ_JADPJF010000098.1:142531-174544 GCF_023073295.1 Bradyrhizobium sp. 23
ACCGAGCCGATGTTTCATTTCGCGCGCGGCCTTGTTGGTGAAGGTCACCGACAGGATTTCGGATGGGCGGGCGCGGCCCTGGCTCAGGATGTGGGCGATGCGCGTGGTCAGCACGCGGGTCTTGCCGGTGCCGGCGCCGGCCAGCACCAGAACCGGCCCGTCCAGCGTCTCCACAGCCTCGCGCTGCTCCGGATTGAGCCCGGACAGGTATTGCGGGCCTACCGAGGCGCGCGCACGCGCGGCGATGCCGCCGGCTGCGGGCTGGTGGTCGGGGACGCTCTGGGACGTGATCTTGCTCGGCTCGGTCATGCGAATCATTTGCCCCACGTTGGCACCGCGGGGTGGTGAAAGGGGAGCCTTCTTAACAGGGATTGGTCCCTATATGGGGCCGCGGACAGGGGTTTTCCACGTGCGCCGAAAGCCAATTTGTTCCTGTCGGTCAGGCGAATTTCCGGCTTCAGCGGCCCGGAACCATTGTTCCGAGTTGGCGATTGGTTCTGCAAGTGAGGCGCGTCAGCCGCGCCGATCGCAGACAGACATCGAAACAGAGGTTCGGATCATGTTTAGCTGGGTAGTTACGTTTCTGGTTATCGCCCTGATCGCCGGTATCCTGGGCTTTGGCGGCCTCGCCGGCGCGTCGATCGAAATCGCCAAGATCATCTTCTTCATCGCAGTCGTGTTGTTCCTGGTCTCGGCCGTTGTCGGACTGGCACGGGGTCGTAACAGGGTTTAGCGCGCTTACCGCTTCGAGGGCATCGCCACGTTCCGGCCGATGCCCTCGGGCCGCGGGACGGCGCTGTGGGCCTTGACCACCGCTGCGATGCGCTCACGGATGTCTGGGGGAAAAGCCGCCACCTTTCGTGAGCCCATGTCGATGTGAAGCGACATGTTTTCCGATGTGGCGGACAGCCATCCTTCGGTCGCGTGCCGCAGCTCCTGGAAGGTGTGCAGCCGCTTGTCGTCGGCTTCCAGCAGCCAGACCGAGACCTGCACGAGATCGTCGAGGTGGATTTCGCGCAAATACCGCACGTGGCATTCGGCGGTGAAGGTCGAGCCGCCGCGCTCCTTCATGTAGCCCGGTCCGATCCCGAGCGTCAGCCACATCTGGTCGATCGCGCGGTCGAACATCACGTTGTAATAGGCCATGTTGAGGTGGCCGTTGTAGTCGATCCATTGCGGCTCGATCTGCATGATTGACGAGCGGAACGGCACGCCCTCGATCGTTGTGGCAGCAGTCTCCGGCATGTGTCCTTCCCCAGCTATGCGTCCGGTCGCTTGACTTGACCGGTGAGATGTCCTTTGCCACGGTTCGTCTCGTCGGGAGGAACGTCCGTGGGTACGACCATCACCAATAATCCGCCGCGGCCGGCGCCGAAAGCCCTCGCGAGCGCGCTGGAGCAACTTGCCGCGCGGTTCGGCAACCGCCTCATCACCTCGCAAGCCGTCCGCGAGCAGCACGGCCATACCACCACATGGATCGTGAACCAGCCGCCGGACGGCGTGGTGATGGCGCAGGAGACTGCCGACATCCAGGACGTGGTGCGGATCTGCGCGAAAAACGGCGTGCCTGTCATCGCCTTCGGCACCGGCACCTCGCTCGAGGGCCAGGTCAACGCACCCGCCGGCGGAATTTGCATCGACCTGCGCGACATGAACAAGGTGCTCGCGGTGCATGCCGAGGACCTCGACTGCGTGATCCAGCCCGGGGTGACCCGCAAGGCGCTCAACGAGCATCTGCGCGACCAGGGCCTGTTCTTCCCGATCGACCCCGGCGCGGACGCTTCCCTCGGTGGCATGGCCTCGACCCGCGCTTCCGGCACCAATGCGGTGCGCTACGGCACCATGCGCGACAGTGTGCTGGCGCTGAAAGTGGTCCGCGGCGACGGCGAGATCATCACGACCGGCACGCGTGCGAAGAAATCATCCGCCGGCTACGACCTGACGCATCTGTTCGTCGGCGCCGAGGGCACGCTCGGCATCATCTCGGAGCTGACCATCCGCCTGCGCGGCATCCCCGATACGATCGCGGCCGGAGCGGTGTCGTTCGAGACCGTGCACGGGGCGTGTCAGGCCGTGATCCTGGCGATCCAGACCGGCATTCCCGTGGCGCGCATCGAGCTGCTCAACGCCGCGCAGGTGCGGGCCTGCAACGCCTATTCGAAGTTGACCCTGCCCGAAACGCCGCTGCTGCTGATGGAATTCCACGGCAGCGAGATCGAGGTCGCCGAACAGTCCAAGGCCTTCGGCGAGATCGCCAGGGATTGCGGCGGCGGCGACTTCTCCTGGACCACCAAGCCGGAGGATCGCACAAAGCTGTGGCAGGCGCGGCACGACGCCTATTGGTCGGTGAAAGCGCTGCGGCCCGGCGACAGCATCGGGGTGGTCGCGACCGACGTCTGCGTGCCGATCTCGCGGCTTGCCGAATGCGTCGGCGAGACCGAGGAAGATCTCAAGCGCCTCAACCTGTTGTCGCCGATCGTCGGCCATGTCGGCGACGGCAATTTCCACTGCTCGCTGGTCTGCGACACCAACGATGCCGACGAGATGGCGCGCGGCGAGGAGTTCATGCATCGGCTGGTCGAGCGCGCGCAGGCGATGGACGGCACCTGCACCGGCGAGCACGGCATCGGTCAGGGCAAGCAGAAATACCTCAAGGCGGAGCTCGGCCCCGAGGCGATCGACGCGATGCGGGCGCTGAAAAAGGCGCTCGATCCGCAGAACATCTTCAATCCCGGGAAGATCGTACCGGAGGCGTAGCGCGCGGCGTGGCCGCCGTTTATGCTCGCTCCCTCACCACGGAGCAGGCAATGCAGTGGTTCGCGCGCAAGACGCGTCAGGACGTCTGGGACGAAGCGATCGAACGGCCGCTCGGCGACATCGAGGCCGCCGAGCGCATCCGTGCGATCTGTGACGCCGCTGCGGCGAGCGCGGCAGGTAGCGCGCGCAGCGACAAGCGCGACAGCGAGCGCTACGAGCGCGCGGCGAAAGTCGCGATGGAAATCGCGATGAAGATCTCGGATGGACTGATGCGCGACGACGCAGTCCGTCGCATCGTCGATCTCTGCATGAAGGCGAACGACCTCAAGACGGCGCAAATCCTGTTTCGCGCGATCCATGCCAGCTGGATCCGCGAAACGATCCAGCGCGATCACCCGCCATTGGCGCAGTGAGCCCAGTTATCGCGCCAACTTCCGCACGGCCTCGTCGACGCTGTGGAAGACACGCTCTCTCGGCAGGGCGTCGAACAATCTAAACCGCTCGAACGCGTCCTGCGCGCGCACTGATTCCAGCCGGGCCAGCGCGACGGTGACGCCCTGTTCGCTGCACGCCCTGAACACGTCCAGCAGGATCTGCGCGGCGGTGAAGTCGATCTCGACCATGCCGCTCGCCTCCAGCACCAGCAGCTGTGGCGGCATCGTGCCGAGCACCTTGATCACGTCGCTGCGAAAGCCGGGCGCGTTGAGGAAGGACAGCGGCGCCTGCAGCCCGAGCACGGCGACGCCGGCGATGCGCTCGCCGGCGATGTGCGGATGTGCCGGCCACCAGATCGTGGTGCCCGGCACGCGCTCGAACTCGACCAGCCGCGCGCGCGTCGTGCTCCAGATGCCGTGCAGCAGCGACAGCACGATGCCGAGGAACGCGCCTTGCTGGATCGGCAGCACGATGATCAGCGCGGCGGTGGCGGCGATCAGCAGGAATTCGCTGGGGGATTGGCGATAGATCGTGACGATCTGCTTCACGCGGATGATGCGCAGCGCGACGAACAGCAGGATGCCGCCGAGGGCTGCGTCTGGAACGTGCTGCAGCAATCCCGTTCCAAACGCGAGCAGCGCCAGCACGATCGCAGCGGCGGCGAGACCCGCGAGCTGCGATTGTCCGCCGGTCTCGGCGACAATGCCCGTCCGCGGCGGGCTGGCGTTGACCGGAAACGCGCCGAACAGGCCCGACAGTACGCAGCCTACGCCCGCGCCGAGAAAATCGCGATCGACATCGGCCGGCTTGTCGGGATCGGACGGGAATGAGCGCGTCGTCGCCGCGGTCTGCACCATCACCACGACCGTGATGACAAAGGCGAGCGGCACGAGGCGGACCCATTGCTCCGGTGCAAGCTCGGGGAAGGTCGGCCGCGGCAGCGTCCCCGGCACGAGGCCTACGACATTGACGCCCTTGCTCTCGAGGCCGAGCGCGATCGTGGCCAGGGTCGCGGCGACGAGCCCGATCAGCGCGCCCGGAATTTTTGCGCTGATCTTCTCGGCGACGAAGACCACGGCCAGCACACCGAAGCCGATGCATAGCGTGAAGGGATTGGTGCGGCCGAGCTCGCTTGCGAGCACACCGATGCGATCGAGCGTCGGCCCGTTCGGCGAGTCCAGGCCCAGCACGCCCGGTAATTGCGACACGATGATGTGGACGGAGATGCCGGCGAGGAAACCGACCATGACGGGCACGGACAAGAGATTGGCGATGCCGCCGAGGCGGAAGGCGCCGCCGGCCAGCATCATTGCGCCGACCATCAGTGCCAGCGCGATCGCGAGGCCCTGATACTCAGGCGAGCCGGCGGCGGCCAGCGCCGCCAGCCCGCCGGCGAAGATCGGCGTGATCGTGGAATCGGCGCCGCAGGACAGGAAGCGGTTTCCGCCGAGCATCGCAAAGCCGAGCGATCCCGCCATGAAGGCGAAGAAGCCGATCTGCGGCGCGAAGCCGCCGAGCCGCGCCGTGGCCATCTGCTCTGGGATCGCGATTGCCGCGAGCGTCAGGCCGGCCATCAAATCGCCCGGCAGCGAATAGGACGCGAGTGAGCGAAACAGCGGCCATGATGTTGCGGTGTGAGCGTCCTGCGCCATCAGCAGCGAATCCCCGAAGTGTTCCGTTGGTCGACCAGACCACAGCTGCCGGTCGTCGGCAAACATGGGGTTGCCGGCCTCGCCTGTATATCGTGCGACACCGCAGGGCTCGCGGCACTTATCGCGTCTGCGAGCCCCACGCGCACTCCCGCGAGGCACGCCCTATGGCTTCGACGCCTGCGCCTGCTTCAGCGCGCTCTTGCAGCCATCCGACAGCTGGTTGAAATGCTCGATCATGCACTGCTTGACGCGGCCGCCTCCCGGCATGATGCCGGAGCACAGCGCGCGCATGTCCGCGGTGCACGCTTGGCGTATCTCCTGTCGCGGTTGCTGGGCGGACGCGGCGCCCGCGGACGATATCGCGACCAACGCGGCGATGATGGCCGCGATCGCGCGTCGCAGCTCCCGTAGCTGTACAGGTCTCACCATGCGCAGACCCTCCGCACGCCGAATGGCGTGCTGGTCCACCAACAGGCCCCAGGATAGGGAGGCGCCGCATAGGCATAGGGTGGATGGGCGTAGGGCACGATGGTCCGCCGGCACAGGCCGTTGGCCGTCAGGTGCCAGCCGGGTCCGCAGCCGCCGCTGACTTCGGTGAGGCCGTCGGACATGCCGGGGTGAGGGCTGGGGGTGAAGGCTAGCGCGGTCGAACCTGCGGCCAGTGCGGCTGCCGCGGCCGACGCCAAGATCGTCAATCGTCGCATTCGAGATATCCATGCTTGCAAGTTGGAGGAAGGCAGTCCGCGGCCAGTGTTCTGACCCCGGCCGGAATTCACGGTCGTGCGGCGCGAGGGTCAGTACCGGTATCCGTAATAGGGATGAGTCCCGACCGTGCCGCTGCGCGTCACGCTGTTGCCGTTCGGACCCGTCGTGGTGCGCGTGTAGTCGAATGCATGCGGAGCGACGCGCGTGATGCTGCCGCTGCGTGCGATCGTGCCGCCATAAGGTCCCGTCACCGAAGCCGAACGCGAGCAGGTTCCGCCGGCGCATCCGCCGCTGGCGCTGCCGTAGTAGGTACCTCGCCAAGTCGTGACGCCGCCGCTGCGAACCCAGGCGTTTGCACCGGAGGCTCCCGTGAGGGCCAGCACCGTTGCGAGTGATAGCGAAGCCAGAATGGGTTTCATCGGATACTCCTGTTTGTGAGGACGCGCCGGAACGAGACCGGTCGCCGCATGGGGCCAATCTCGCCTCGATCTTTTGCCGTGATATTGCCGGCGAGGCCGGAAGTGTAACGTTTTGTAACGAGTGACGGGGTCGCCACATTCCTGCCAGCGGGCTGCTCGATAGAGGCCGCGATGGACACTCGGACGATCATGATCGTGGAGGACGACCGCGAGATCCGCGCGCTCTTGGCGGACCTGCTGACGCGGGAGGGCTATGCGCCGGTTTGCGTCGAGAACGGCGCGGCGATGGACCGGGCGCTGATGCAGGCATGCCCGGATCTCATCGTGCTTGACATCATGCTGCCGGGCGAGGACGGACTGTCGATCTGCCAGCGCCTGCGCAGCAAGAGCCGCACGCCGATCCTGATGCTGACGGCCAAGGCCGACGATGTCGACCGCATCATCGGCCTGGAGCTCGGCGCCGACGATTATCTGCCGAAGCCTTTCAATCCTCGGGAATTGCTGGCGCGCATCAAGGCCGTCTTGCGGCGTGTGGACGGCCCGCTGCAGATGCCGCCGCCGCGGCGAATTGCTTTCGGCAGGCTGGTGGCCGATCTCGACGGGCGCAGCCTGACCAACGACCAGAACCGTGTCGTCGAGTTGACGGCAGCGGAGTTTGATCTGCTGGCATGTTTCCTCGAACGGCCCAAGCGGGTGCTGTCCCGCGACCAGTTGCTCGACTGGACACGCGGCCGGACCGCGGATCCGTTCGACCGCGTCATTGACGTGTCGGTTAGCCGGCTGCGCCGCAAGCTCGTCGCCGCGGATCCCAAGGCTGCGTTCTCGATCAGGACCGTGCGCAATGGCGGCTATCTCTTCAGTGCTGACGTTCGCCCGCTCTGAGCACGGAGCCTGTGCGGAATGAGCAGGCTTCACATCGCCGCCCGCCTCGGCCTTATCGTCGTCGGCGCCATCATTCTCGTGCAGTTGCTGTCGGTCGCCATCTATTTGGTGGAGCAGCGGGAGCCGTCCGGATTTGCCGCTTTGCTCGCGCAGGTCGCCGCCTTGGCGGAGGCGATCGACAGGGTCCCGCGCGACGATCGCGACCTGGTGCTGCGCGCGGCCACGACGGCGCGATTTAAGCCGGTCGTGCGTCAGGACGTGCCGCCCAACCCGTTGCATGGCCGTTTCCTGGGCAGCGCGGAGCAACGGTTGCGCGCGCTGAGCGGTGTGCCAGCGGAGCGGCTGGTCGCACTGTCCTTCGTCAACGTCAGGGACGGCCAACAGGTGGCCCGCTTGCGTGATCTCGTCACCTCGCGCCTGCAAGCTGTCATTGAACTTGCTGGCGGCGGCTATCTGGTGATCGAGACCGCAGGTGAGCTCAGCCTTCGCCTGCTCGGCATTCCTGTCGGCCTGCTGGCCGGAATTCTCGGCTTCGTCGTCGCTTTGGCGGCCTTGCTCGCGGTCCGCCACGAGACCAGGCCGCTGTCCGAGTTGACCGTCGCCATCGAGCGCTTCGGCGCTGCCATGGAGACCATGCCGGTCAGCGAGCGGGGTGCTCCCGACGTCCGGGCGCTGATCCGCGCCGTCAA
The DNA here is from genome assembly GCF_023073295.1 of Bradyrhizobium sp. 23. Taxonomy (NCBI): domain Bacteria; kingdom Pseudomonadati; phylum Pseudomonadota; class Alphaproteobacteria; order Hyphomicrobiales; family Nitrobacteraceae; genus Bradyrhizobium; species Bradyrhizobium sp. 23. Next base: position 150,071 of record NZ_JADPJF010000098.1, read on the forward strand.
CGCCATGCAGGCGAACATCGCCGAACTGCTGCGCAGCCGCACCCTCGTGCTCGGCGCGATCAGCCATGATCTGCGCACTTATGTCACGCGGCTGCGGCTACGTCTCGAGCTGCTGCCCGAAAGCGTGCAGCGGGACAAGGCAACCGTCGATCTCGACGACATGCAATCGCTGATGGATGATGCGCTCGCCTTTGTCCGCGCCTCGTTCGCAGGCCCGTCGGCGGAAACCGTCGATCTTGCCCGCGTCGCGCGGACCGAGTACGAAGCGCGCAAGGGCGCCTGCGCAGCGCTGACGCTCACCTGCGAAGATCCGGCTCTCCTCATCCGCGGCTCGGCTGCGGGCATGGCTCGGGTCGTTGCCAATCTCGTCAACAACGCGATCCTCTATGGTGGCGCCGCGGACATCTCGTTGTACGCCGAGACCGATGTGATCGAACTCCTGGTCGAGGACCGCGGGCCGGGAATCCCGGTTGACGAACGCACCCGCGTATTCGATCCATTCTACCGGCTGGAGACCTCGCGCAGCCGCGAGAGCGGCGGCGCAGGATTGGGACTCACAATCGTGAGGCAAGTTGTCGAAAGCAACGGCGGCACGGTCGCCATTGAGGATCGTCCCGGTGGCGGCACCCGTGTCCGCGTCCGGCTGCCGCGCGAGCGGTCTCAGTAACGGCTGCGGTAGCCATCGCCGTGTCCCGGGCCGCCGTAGTTGCCGCCTCGACCGCCCATGCCCATGCCAATTCCGATGCCTATTCCGACACCTAAGGCTTCTGGCGGCGGGCCGCGATCCGGTGGCGGCGCGCGCTCGTAGATCACCTCATCAGGCGGCGGCCGGCGCGGCCTGGGCGGCGTGTCGACCACCTTGCGCTTCGGCGGTGTGTCGTCGACGCGCTTCTTGATCACAGGCGCGATCGTCGGGTTGATCGGCGAAGCCGGTGGTGTGGGCGTCGAGCACGGGCAGGTCGGGGCCATCGCGACGGCGACCGGGGCAGGAGCGGCCGCGACCGCGGCAGGCAAGACGTAGTTGCGGTTCTGCACGCGGAGCAGCAGCCGGCGTGCGGTCGCGGCCAGATCGCTGTTGTCCCAGTTCGCCAGATACGCCTCGAACGAGGCGCGGGTGTTGATCGCGGTGGCGCGCTCCCACGCCAGCATCTGGCGCCGGCGCTCCACAATCGTGCGCAGCCGCGGCGTACGGGTATCCTGAGCGTACAACTCGATATAGGCCTGATACGCCGGCACGGTGTCGTCGGTGATCACTATCTCATAGGCGACCATGGCCGGCTTGCCCTGCAAATCCTTGCGCCAGTCCTCGAGGCTGCGCGTGCCGCTCGCAAGTGCCATGGAGGATGCGCCAGGAAGCGCAGTCTGACTGCCGCTGCTGTCGCCGCCGAAGAACTTGAAGTCAGTCGTCAGCGACGAGCTTTCCCAGGGGATCTGGCGTCCGTCGGTCGATTGCGCCACGGCGACGCGAATGCGCTTGAACACTTCCTCGATCGGCAGATTGGGCTGCTTGGCGACGGTCAGCGCCGCGGTGGTATAGGGGCTGTCGATGCCGGAGCCATCCTCGGCTTCGGAGCCCGGCGAGGTCGAATAGGAAATGAAGGAGCCCGGCGCGCCGGCCTTGGTGTCGACGATCGCAAGCCCGTGTCCGGCGCCGCTGAGCGCAGGGAAGGGATTGTTGCGGCAGGCATCGAGCATGAAGATGCGCGCCCGCGTCGGCAGTGCGCCGAGCGTGTTGAGCAAATCGTTCAGTCGCACACCCTGCAGCGGAATGTCGGCTTCGCGCTTGGGGTCGAGATCGACGGGAACGAGATAGTTCTCGCCGTCGATCTGGAGGCCGTGGCCGGCATAGAACACCAGCGCGACGGTGTCGGCGCCGCTGGCGCTGACCTTGCCGGCGAAATCCGAGATCGCCTGACGCATATCGTTTTGCGCCAGATTGGATGCCGTGGTGACGGTGAAGCCGGCATTGCCGAGCAGCTCCGTCATGCCCTTGGCGTCGTTGGCTGCGTTGGGGAGTTCCGGCACGGTGCGATAGGCCGATTGGCCGATCACCAGTGCGAGCCGCGCTTCGGCCGCGGCCCCCGTCGGCATCGTCAATTGCGTGAGCGCGAGAAGAGCGGATGCAAGAAACAAATTGCGAAAGACTGGACGGCGCATGGTGTCACCTCCATCGGCAATGCGCGCGATGATGTCACCTTTTCTAGGTGGCCGCCATGCGTCTGTCTGTGCACTGGATCACGTTGAGCTGCGGCAAAATGGGGCAGAAGGTCTGCCAGAGCTGGTGCGGCATCGTTCTGGCGCCATCCATGTGAATTGCGCATTGATCCATGCGCCAATTGGATCGATGCCCAACGCTGCGCGAAAGCATCTTCTCGCGCATCGGCCCCATGCCGATCTGATCGAGAATCCCGCAAAAACATGGCTGTTTTGCCGCGCGCTGATGCCGTTGATCCTCGCGACACGCCGCTTTGCAACGGCCGGCCGCAAGCCTTGCCTGCGCCGTCGCTTTGGCCATACAGTCCGCGCAACGGGCTGCGGCAACGACCGTTGCTCGAAAAACAATAATTGGGGAGAAACCGCATTATGTCCATCGTGCCCGTGAACCGTCGCGCGTTCATCAAGTCGTCGACGGGACTTGCTGCCGGCCTCGTGCTTTCCCCCGCACTCATCGGCCGCGCCGAAGCCGCGACGCTGAAGCTGAAATGCTCCTCGTCGCTGCCGAACGATCCCAAATTCGCCAACGGCCGGGTCTACTACGACAATCTGGTGAAGAACCTGAAGGCGAACGGCCTCGGTGAGCAGGTCGAGGTCGCGTTCTTTCCCGACAACCAATTGGGTCAGGAAATCGACGTCATCAACTCAGTGAAGCTCGGCGTCATCGACCTCATGGTGTCGGGCTCCTCGATCTCGGCGAATCTGGTGCCGCTGGTCGGCACCTACGACCTCGGCTTTCTGTTCTCGAGCTTTCCGCAGCAGACCAAGGCGTTCGACGCTGGCGCGGCCAAGCCGATCGAGGACGCGCTGCTCAAGGGCAGCAACATCCGCATCATCGCCTGGGCCTATAATTTCGGTTCACGCAGCGTACTTGCGAGGAAGCCGGTGAAGACGCCGGAAGATCTCGCCGGTCTCAAGATCCGCACGCTGCCAAATCCCGTCATCACGGAATGCCTGCGCCTGATGGGAGCCGCCGCGACGCCGCTGGCGTTCGGCGAAATCTACACGGCATTGCAGGCCGGCGTGCTGGACGGGCTAGAGCACGACCCGCCGACCATCCTGGCCAGCAAGTTCTTCGAAACGGCGAAATTCTATGCATTGACGCAGCACAATTTCTCGCCGCTCGCGATCTATTTCAGCGACACGACCTACAATCGCATGGATCCGAAGCTGCGCGAGGGATTTCTCGATGCCGCGAAGAAGGCTGCGGCCGACACGCGGACCCACGGGCTCGCCGTCGAGAAGGAAGCGCTGTCGGCCTTGACCGAAAAGGGCGTGACGGTGGCCGAATGCGACCGCGAGGCGTTCAAAAAGCGCGTCGCGCCGCAGATCGAGAACTTCATGAAGGCGCGGCCGGAATCCAAGGCCGTGATCGACATCATCCGCGCCACGCAGGCCTGACGTGGCAATGACAGCTGCCGTACCTCTCTCGGGCGGCCGCCACGGGAGCATCGCCCTGCTGCTTCGCTTCAGCGACGCGATCGCGGCCATCCTGCTGGCCACGGATCTCGTCGTCGTCTGCGGTTCCGTGCTGCTGCGCTTCTGCTTCAACGCGCCGGTGGAGTGGTCCGACGACGTCGCGCGCGGACTGATGGTCGGATCGGCCTTCTTCGGCGCGGCGAGCGCGCTCGCGCGCGGCGAGAATGTCGGCGTCTCTTTCTTCCGCGATCTGGCTCCGGTACGGCTGCGCGCGCTGGTCGACGCCGCGAGCGCGCTGCTGGTGGTGCTGATTTCGGGCTACGTCGCCTACAACGCCATCAAGCTCGGCTCGCTGACGGCGGGCCAGACCACCGGATCCGGCCTGCCGCTGGAGCTGACCTTCTACCCGATGGGCGCCGGCGCGCTGTTCATGACGGTGTTTGCGATCGACCAGCTCTGCGCCAGGCCGCTCCCTGACATCGTCAGAGGCCTCGTCGCGATTGCGGTCGTGACCGGCCTTTATCTCGCCTGGGATTATCTGTCGCCCGCCACGGTGCCGTCGGCGGGCACGCTGATGCTGATCGGTTTCTTTGCGACGTTGGTCGGTGGCTTGCCGATCGGCTTTGCACTGGCGCTGGCCGCGCTGATCTTCATCTGGGTCGAGGGCGCGCTGCCCGGCGTGATCTTCGCCCAGCAGATGGCGCGCGGCATCGACAATTTCGTGCTGCTCGCGATTCCGTTCTTCATTCTCGTCGGCTACCTCATGGAAGCCAACGGCATGTCGGTGCGGCTGATCGAGCTGTTGCAGCGCGGGGTCGGCCGCATGCGCGGCGGTTTGAACGTCGTGATGGTGGCCTCGATGGTGCTGTTCTCCGGCATTTCCGGCTCGAAGATGGCCGACGTCGCCGCGGTCGGCTCCGTGCTGATTCCGGCCGCGCGCCGCTCCAAGCAGAATCCGGGCGGCGCCGTGGCGCTGCTCGCAGCCTCCGCGGTGATGGCGGAGACTATTCCGCCCTGCATCAACCTGATCATCCTGGGCTTCGTCGCGAACCTGTCGATCGGTGGTCTGTTCGTCGCAGGGCTGTTGCCCGCGGCGCTGATGGCGCTGGCCTTGATCGCCGTCTCCATCATCTTCGGCAAGACTCCAATTGAGACTCCAACTGAGTCTCCAGCTGATGCCGAGGTCATCGCGCCGCAGATGCCGGTGTCGGGCCTGTGGAGCGGCGCGATCGCCTCGTTCGGCCTGATCTTCATGATCTTCTTCGGCTTCAAGAGCGGCTTTGCCACCGCCACGGAAATCTCGGCCTTCGCCGTGGCTTATGCACTCGTCGTCGGCAGCGTGGTGTTCCGCGAACTCAGCTTCACATCGGCTGCGCACAGCTTCGTCCAGGGAGCGACGCGCGCGGGGCTCGTGCTGTTCATCGTTGCCGCAGCGCAATCGCTGGCGTTCACGCTGACCCTGCAGCAGGTGCCGCATGCGGTCGGCGATTTCATGCTGGGATTGTCCAAGACCAGCGGCACCTGGCTGTTCATCCTGCTCGCGATCGGCGTGCTGATCGTGATGGGCTCGGTGCTGGAGGGGGCGGCCGCGCTGATCATCTTCGGGCCGCTGCTGCTGCCGGTGGCCGTGCAGCTCGGCATCGATCCCCTGCATTTCGGGGTGGTGCTTGTGATCGCGATGGGCATCGGCCTGTTCGCGCCGCCGCTCGGGCTCGGGCTTTACGGCGCCTGCCTGATCGGCAATGTGCCGATCGAGCAGACGGTGAAGCCGATCATGGGCTATCTCGGCCTGTTGTTCCTTTGCCTGCTCGTGATCGCGTTCGTGCCATGGCTCAGCACGGCATTGCCGCGCGCGTTCGGCTATTGAGGGAGTATCGCCGTGAAAGTCCTGCTGGCCCACACGCCGGAGATGCGCCGCAATTACTACGGCGATCGCAGCCTGAACGGCTTGCGCGCGACCGCCGAGGTGATCCTGCACGAGAGCGATGAGACGCTGGTCTCAGCCAGCCTCGTGCGCGCTGCGCAAGATGTCGACATCATCGTGGCCGATCGCATGACCGAGGGACGCGGCGAGATCTTTGCGCAACTGCCGCGCCTGCGCGCCTTCGTCCGCTGCGCCGTCGACATCCGCAACGTCGATGTCGAGGCGGCCTCGAACGCCGGCGTGCTCGTGACCCGCGCCGGGCCTGGCTTCGTGCAAGCCGTTGCCGAGCTCGCGGTTGGCTTCATGGTCGATCTCTCCCGCGGCGTATCGCGAGCGACGGCCGATTATCACGCCGGCCGCAAGCCGGAAGCGCGGATGGGCCGTCAACTCGCCGGCAGCAAGATCGGCATCATTGGCTATGGCAGCATCGGGCGCTATCTCGGGGAAATCGCCAAGGTGATGCGCATGGAAGTGCTGGTCGCAGATCCCTTTGCGACCGTGACCGACGGTGCCATCCGGCAGGTCAGCCTCGACGAGCTCCTCGCCGCGTCCGACTATGTCGTCTGCCTTGCCATCGCCAACGAGCAGACCGAAAATCTGATCGGCGAGGCGGCGCTGGCGCGGATGCAGAAGCATGCGGTCTTCATCAATCTCTCCCGCGGCAACCTGGTCGACGAAGCGGCGCTGGCGAAGGCGTTGCTTGAAAATCGAATCGCGGGTGCCGCGATGGATGTGGGCCGCGCGCCCGACCAGATGCCAAGCCCGGAGCTTGCGAAGCTTCCCAACGTCATCGCCACGCCCCATGTCGGCGGCCTGACGCCGCAGGCGATCGAATATCAGTCGCTGGAAACCGTGCGGCAGGTCGAAGCGATCGTCAAAGGCGAGATCCCGCAAGGCGCCGTCAACGCCGACCGCTGGACGCGGCGGCCGTGATCTGCTCTATAGCCGGTCCACAGCTTTGAACGTCCCGTCCTTCTGGATCACCGTCAAAAACACCTTCGGCGGCGCGTCGAGCATGCGCATGCCGACGGTGATGGTGCTGCCGCTGATGTCGAAGCGGCCGACATCGTTGATGGTGCGCAGCAGGCTCGCGCGCGTCGGTTGCGGTCCGGCTTGTTCCAGCGCCGCGGCCGCGAGACGGCCGGCGATATAGCCTTCGAGCGCCACGAAATTCGGTGTCAGCGCCGGGTCGAACGCCGTCTGCGCCGCCTGGTAGTCGGCGACCAGCTTAAGCGAGCGGTCCCAGGGAAACGGCACGACCTGCGTGACGACGACGCCTTCGCCCTCGGGGCCGAGCTCCTTGGCGAGCGCAACGGCGCCGACAAAGGAGATGTTGACGAAGGTCGGATTGGCGCCGCTGCGGTGCGCGAGCTTGATGAACTCGGCGCAGGGACCGTAGGTCCCGACCATGACGATCGCCTCGGGTTCGACGCGCTTGATCGTGCGCCAGGCCGACGCGACGGCGCGGGTGTTGCGCTCGAAGGTGCCTTCGGCGGCGAGCTCGAGGCCGCGCCTGGCAAGCGCGCGCTTCACGCCGGAAAGACCGTCGCGCCCGAACGAGTCGTCCTGGTAGAAAATGGCGATGCGGGTGAAATGGCGATCCTCGGTGAGATGCTTGACCCACGCCTCGGCCTCGGCGCCATAGCTTGCACGGATGTTGACCACGTTCGCAAGCTCGAAGTCGCGCAAGAATTCAGCGCCGCTGAAGGGACCGATGAAGGGCACGTTCCTGGCGCTGGTGATCGGTATCGTCGCCACCGCGGTCGGCGTGCCCACCGCGCCGATCAGCGCGAACACCTTCTCGTCCTCGATCAGCCGCAGCGTCTGCGCCAGCGAGCGGTCGGGGTCGTAGCCGTCGTCACGGCTGATGAGCTGGAGCTTGCGGCCGTGGACGCCGCCTTTGGCGTTGATCTCGGTGAAGGCTGCGACAATGCCCTGCCGCATGCGCTGTCCGAGTGTGGAGGAGGGACCCTCGAGCGCTGCGGCTTGGCCGAACAGGATCGCATCCTCGCTGACGCCGATCTCGTCGGCTTTCGCCGGCAGCATGATTGCTGCCAGGACGGCGACGGTCATGACGATGCATGTCGCAGATCGAGATCGATACATCAGAAAAGTCTTGCTGGGTGCGGTGAGTAGCTTCGTGAAAGCTATCGCCACGGGATGAATCGGCGATGTATCGACGGCTCCGTACTACTCCGGGGAAAACCGGCAACTTGCTTCGACAGAGCCCGCATCATCCTGCACTTCATTAACTAAACCGGGTAATGCGGAAAAGCCGGGTTCCGAAATTGTGCAGTTCTTAACCGCGGTCCTGTTCCGATAGTGGCTCCGGCGGCTCAACCAGAGGTTCGGTTGAGCGGGACAGGGGACGGCGGTTTTTGGAATGGGCGGTCGGGATCAGAACGATCAGGATCGGGGGCGTATGACCGGATGGTGGCGTGCCGCGCCGCTGCTCGGGCTCTATCGCCCTGCGCTCGTCGCAGTCGGCGTCGGTCTTCTGTTCTCGGTCGTGGCTGCAGCCGCCGTGGCGCGATGGGAAGGCCGCGTCAACAAGATCGAGTTCGAGAACGCGGCCGAGACCGAAGTGATCGTCATGCAGAACGGCATGAGCGAGTACATCTCCAGGCTCGTCGCGCTGCGCACGCTGTTCGAATCGACCAATCAGGAGATCACCCGCAGCGAATTCGAGACCTTCAGCGCCCGCCTGTTCGAGCGCCATCCCGGCATGCTGCGCATCTCCTGGGTGCCGCGGGTGAACCGCAAGGAGCGCGCCGAATACGAGGCCGCGGCGATCACGGACGGCGTGTCCGGCTATCGCATCAAGTCGCTCCAGGGCGATGCGTTCGCGACCGCGCCGCAGAGCGACGAATATTTTCCGGTGTTCTACTCGACCCAGCCGAAGACGTCTCCAGTCTACGGAATGGACTACGCGACCGTTCCGGAGCGCCGCGCGGTCCTCGAGCGCGCGCGCGACACCGACCGGATAGGGGCCATTCGCACCCGCCTCTACGAGCCGAAGGAGGGCGGCCGGTTGCCCGACGTCCTCGTCGCCATTCCCGTCTACGCCAAGGGAACGTCGCGCGACGCGGTCGTGGACCGGCGCCGCAATCTCGCCGGCTTCGTCGTCGGCGTCTTCGACCTGCCGCTGCTGATCCAGTCCATTCGCGTGACCACCGGGGCAAGCCCCGCGGTCAGCGTCAACGTCTATCCGCCGTTCGCGGGTCAGATCGTCGGCCTGGAGCAAATGCTGCCGGATTACTCGTCGGCCGCGACGGCGCCGCAGACGATGCGGGACGTCGCGCTAGCCCTGCACTGGTCGGGCAATCTCAAGATCGGCGACACCGATTGGCAGGTGCGGGCGGTTCCGGCTGCCGGCGGTCCGCTGGAGACGACTTACGATCGCGCGGGTGCGGTGCTGATCGTCGGCATGCTGCTGACGCTGTCGCTTTCGACCTATCTCATGCTCGCAACCCGCAATTCGCAGCGGCTGTCACTGGCGAACCGGCGGGTGCTCGAACTCGCCCAGACCGACATCCTGACCGGATTGCCGAACCGCGCTTTCTTCCTGGCCCGGCTCGACGAGCTCAAGGGCCGTTTGAAGGACGCCGGTCCGACCTTCTCGATCCTGATGCTCGACCTCGACCGCTTCAAGAACGTCAACGACTCGCTCGGTCACGGTGCCGGCGATGCGCTGCTGCGTCAGGTCGCACAGCGGCTGAAATCCGCTTTGCGCACCAGCGACGTGCTGGCCCGGCTCGGCGGCGACGAATTCGCCATCATCCAGGAAGCTTGCGAGGATCAGCGCGTCTGCTCGACCGAACTGGCGGGGCGGATCGCCAAGCTCGTGGCCGAGCCGTTCCTTCTTCCCGGACACCGCGTCGAGATCGGTACCAGCATCGGCATTGCGATCGCGCCCGATCATGGCAGCGATCAGGAGCAGCTGCTGAAGAAGGCGGACCTGGCGCTCTACCGCTCGAAATCGTCGGACCGCAACTGCTTCACCATCTACGACAAGGCGATGTCGGCCGAGCTCGAGGCGCGCAGCACGCTGGAAGGCGATCTGCGCGACGCCATCGCGCGGTGCCAGCTCGAGGTGCACTACCAGCCGTTCGTCGACGCCCTCAGCGGCACGCGGCGCGGCTTCGAGGCGTTGGTGCGCTGGCGGCATCCGACGCGCGGCTTGATTGCGCCGGACCAGTTCATCCCGCTTGCGGAGGAGACCGGGCTGATCGTGCCGCTCGGCGAGTTTGTGCTGCGGCGCGCCTGCGCGGACGCGGCCGGCTGGCCGTCCGATCTTGCGGTCGCCGTCAACCTGTCGCCGATCCAGTTCAAGGAGGCCGAGCTGTTCGAGATGATCAGCGCGGCGCTCGCCGATTCCGGATTGCCGCCGCAGCGGCTGGAGATCGAGATCACGGAATCCGTGCTGCTGGAGCGTGGCGTCGAGAACCACGCCTTCATGGAGCGGCTGAAGAGCATCGGCATCGCGCTCGCACTCGACGATTTCGGCACCGGCTATTCGTCGCTCAGCTATCTGACCGCTTTCCCGTTCGACAAGATCAAGATCGACAAATCGTTCATCCGGAACCTCACGCATCAGCCGCGCAGCTCCGCCATCATCTCCTCGATCGTGACGTTGGCGCGCGGGCTGGACATGTCGGTCACCGCCGAGGGCGTCGAGACCCGCGAGGAGTACGAGCGGCTGAAGGCGCTCGGCGTCAATTTCGCGCAAGGCTATCTGTTCGGCCGCCCGCAGCCGATCGAACGGATCCTGTTCGACGCGCCCGCCAAATCGTCGCAACGCGACGCGGCCTGAGGGCGGCCGCCCAAGGATCGCTCAATGAGGCATGCGCGAAAAGCGCTTGACCCGGGCAGTCCTGGATGGTCGGAAGGACCGTCCAGGGATGAAACACACAATGCGGCTTCCGTTCTTCTACGGCTGGGTCGTGGTCGCGGTGACCTTCGTCACCATGGCCATCGGCGTCAACGCGCGCACCGCCTTCTCGCTGTTCTTCCCTCCCATCATCTCCGAATTCGGCTGGGAGCGCGGCGTCACCGCGGGCGCCTTCTCCTTCGGCTTCGTGGTGTCGGGCATGGTCAGCCCGCTGATCGGCCGGCTGATGGACCGCGCCGGCCCGCGCGCGGTGATGGAGCTCGGCGTCGTTCTGATGGGCGGCGGATTGCTGCTCGCGCCGCTCACGAGCCAGCCATGGCATCTCTATGTCACCATCGGCGTCATGGTCGGCGCCGGTTCGGTGTGTCTCGGCTATTCCGGGCAGTCGTTGTTCCTGCCGAACTGGTTTATCCGCACGCGCGGCCTCGCCATCGGCATCGCCTTCGCCGGGGTCGGCATCGGCTCGGTCACGCTGCTGCCATGGGTGCAACACATGATCGAAGGGACCGGCTGGCGCACCGCCTGCACGGCGATGGGCCTGATGATCCTGATCGTGCTGGCGCCGATCAATCTGTTCCTGCATCGACGTCCCGAGGATATCGGCCTTCGGCCTGACGGCGATGCGGCCCCGGCCGCAGGCGCCGCAAAACCCGCCTCCAACGTCGTCGATCCCGTCTGGGCCGGGACCGAATGGACACTCCGGAAAGCGGTCGCCACGACACGGTTCTGGTGGATCGCGCTCGGCTATTTCTGCGGCCTCTACATCTGGTACGCGGTGCAGGTGCACCAGACCAAATTCCTGCTCGACATCGGCTTCAGCCCGGGTGTCGCGGTGTGGGCACTCGGCATCGTCAGCCTGCTCGGCATTCCCGGCCAGATCCTGCTCGGCCATGTCTCCGACCGGATCGGGCGGGAATGGGTGTGGGCGATCAGCTGCGCGGGTTTTGCGATCTCTTTCGCGGCGCTGATGGCCCTGAAATTCCAGCCGTCATTGTGGCTGGTCTACCTCATGGTGTTCACGCAAGGCGCGCTCGGTTACGGCCTGACCTCGATCATGGGCGCAGTGGTGTTCGAGATTTTTCAGGGCAAGCACCAGGGCAGCATTTTCGGCACGATCATGCTGGCGGCATTGGCCGGCGGCGCTGCCGGTCCCTGGGTCACCGGCTTGCTTTACGATCGGGTCGGCGACTACACGCTGGCCTTTGGCGTCGCCATCATCGTGAGCGGATTGTCGGCGCTCTCGATCTGGCAAGCTGCGCCCCGCAAGGTGCGCGCCGTTGCCGGCAAGCTTCAGGTGGAAACCGGCGCCGAATAGGTTCCGTGCGCGCCCAATTACCTTCGTTTCTTTCGCGGAATGTTAATCATGTCGCGTCTTGGCGCGGTGCGAGGGGACTGCAAAAAGGACTTGGACACCATGGTGGCGCTAGCGTCGGTTGCATATTTTCCCGATGCCTCCGGGTCTAGCGATGTCCGCCTCCGATTGTGCCATGACAGAAACTCCGGAAGTGCTGTTGGCCGCGCTCGAACGCGCCGACGAGGGCATCGTCATCGTCGACAGCGCGCATCGCATCACGCATTTCAATGCCGGTGCGGAGCGGATTTGGAAACTCGCACGCGCTGATGTGCTCGGTCACGACGCCGAAATTCTCACCCTCAAATGCCTTCAGGCCGATCCGGTTGCAGAATTCCGTGACGAGATCAGCCTCGTGCGAAACGACGGCAGCCGCATCCGGGCGGCCATCTCGCTTTCATCCATTGCAAGTGAAGGCATCACCTATCGCATCGTGTTCGCGCGCGACGTCACCGCGAATGCCGAACGCCGCGCCAGGATCGGGCTTCTCCACGCCGTCTCCGACCAGACCAACCGCGCGGTGCTCATCACCGACACCGACCAGAGCATCGTCTACGTCAATGCCGCCTTCACGACGCTGTTCGGCTACACCAGCGAGGAAGCCGAGGGCCGCCGTGCCAGGGGCCTGCTCGCCGGCCGCCACACCGATCGCAAGGCCGTTGCGAAGCTCGTCAAGCGCCTGATGGAGGGTGGCCACCGCGGCGAGGTCGAGATGCTCGCCTATGACAAGGACGGCGAGGAGATCTGGGTCTGCGCCCGCATCGATGCCTTCCGCGACAGGAGGGCCAGGTCAAGCACATCTTCGCGCTGCTCGAGGATATCACCGAGACCAAGCAGCTGCGCTCGCTGCAGCAGCTCATCATGGGCGCGCTCGCCGACGAGGTTCCGATCGGCGAGATTGCCGACCGGCTGTGCCGCCGTGTCGAGCAGATCGCGCCCGACGTCGTCTGTTCGCTGCTTCATATCGATGCCGCGGGCCTGATCCATCCGCTCGGCGGCCCAAGTCTGCCCGAGGACTATTCCCGCGCACTGGACGGCGTTGCCATCGGCCCCAATGTCGGCTCGTGCGGAACCGCGGCCTTCTACGGCGAGCCGGTGCTGGCGACGGATCTGGAGACCGATCCGCGCTGGCGGCCGTACAAGGCGATGCCGCTCGCGATTGGCCTGCGCGCATGCTGGTCGACGCCGGTCAAGGCCAAGGACGGACGGGTCATCGCCACGTTCGCCTTCTACTACCGGGAGCCGCGCGCGCCGAGCAATTGGCATCGGCGCATCGTCGAGGCCTGCGTCAATCTCGGCGCTTTCGCGATCGAGCGCAAGGAAGCGCGCGCCGAGATCGCGCGGCTCGCCTATCACGATATCCTCACGGGCCTGCCGAACCGCGCGCAATTGCGGCGCCTGATCACCACCGCCATCGATGCCTGCCCGACCGGCAGCCACGTCGCGCTGGCCTTCCTCGACGTCGATCATTTCAAGGACGTCAACGACACACTCGGTCATGCCGCCGGCGACGAGCTCCTGATCCAGCTCGCGCAGCGCCTGCGCGAGCAGATCGGGCCCGAGGACATGCTGGGGCGACTCGGCGGCGACGAGTTCGTGATCCTGCTGCCGCAGCGCAACGCCGAGGGTGCCGAGCGCGTCGCGGCCGGAATCACCGAAGCGCTGGCCGCGCCGCTGCGGCTCGGCTCCAGGCAACTGCAGATGTCGGCGAGCATCGGCGTCAGCCTCTATCCCGATCACGCCACCGACATCGACACCCTGATGCAGCAGGCGGACGCGGCCATGTACATGGCCAAGCAGGCCGGCCGCTCGACCCATCGCCTGTTCAGCGCCGAGATGAACGGGCTCACCGAGCAGCGGCTGGCCTTGATTGCGGCGCTGCGCCGCGCCATCGCCGAGGGCACGCTGACCCTCCGCTATCAGCCGCAGATCCGCAGCTGCGACGGCGCGATCCATGGCGTCGAGGCGCTGGCGCGCTGGCACGATGCCGAGCTTGGCGACGTCTCGCCGGCAAAATTCATCCCACTCGCCGAAGAGTGCGGCCTGATCGAGCAGATCGGCCTGTGGTCCGTGCGCGAGGCCTGCCGGCAGATGGCGAGCTGGCGCCGCGCTGGGCTGAACATTCCATCCGTGTCGGTGAACCTGTCGCCGATCAATTTCCGCAACGTCACGCTGGCCGCGCGGCTCAAGGATATCCTCGCCGAATACGATCTGGCGGCGGATGCGCTGATGCTCGAGATCACCGAGGGCGCGTTCATGCAGGACAGCGTCGCCGCGCTCGAGACGATGAACGCGATCCGGGAGCTCGGCGTCGGGCTTTCCGTGGACGATTTCGGCACCGGCTATTCCAGCCTCAGCCGGCTCGCCCATCTGCCGATCCGCGAGCTCAAGATCGACCGCAGCTTCATGCGCGACATCGAGCGTGACGCTGGCGCGCTCGCGATCGCCACCGCTGTGGTGCGCGTCGGGCAGGGCCTCGGCATGACTGTCGTCGGGGAAGGAGTTGAGACCGAGGCGCAGCGCAAGGTGCTGGCCGAGCTCGGCTGCGACGTCGTGCAAGGCTTCCTCTACGCGCCCGCGCTCGCGCCCCTAGCGTTCGAGCGCTGGCTGATCGAGCACTGCGCCGAGCAGGCGCGGGCGATGCTCGCTCGTCTCGACATTGCACCGGCCGGCGCGACCGCGGTGAAGCGGTCGGCGTAGGGCGTCTACTCTCGGAGCCGCCACGGCAGCAACGACCGGCTAGTCATCGAAATCAACGAAACGCGTTACTTCGATCGTGTCTGGTTTGATTTTGCTCGGCATTGACGCGGCAATGCATAGTGAACGGTCAGCAGGCTTTCGTTCCTGTCATCGAAAATCAAATGATCGGTCAAGGCCATTTCCGCGCGCATCGCGTTGCAGCAGAAGATCATCCATCGATTGAACGTGGGCAGCTGGCTCATGGAGCGGTAAAGCTCGCCACACTCGATGGTCAGGTTCGGCCGGCCTTGCGCGTTCGCCAATTCGAGCCGGGATCGAATCTCTTGCCGGAAACGATCCGTTGAAACCATGCGACATCCGATTGCCGAAAACCCTTCTGAGAGGGGGATCAGCCGGCCAATAATGAAATCGAGCGAGGAACCCCGTCAACTCAGACGCCAGGCCGCGTGACCATAGAGCAATGCCAACACAAAGATACAGCTAATAAAGCCGATCGGATTGATGCGCTCGTCTCGCTATTGGGTGACGGCGTTCCTATATGCTCGAGATCACCGCCCGCCCTTGGCAGTTATCGGTGACTGAGAGCATTTCGCTCCCGCCTCAACCACGCAGGCGGTCGCATGTCCGATATCCCAAAATACAAATCTCCTGGACCGATTGGTATCTCGGGTGCCGGTGCGGGTCGCTGCGTCGGCCTGCATGCAGCGGAATCCATTTTCAATTGATCTGCGGCAGCGATCTCGCACGCAGATCGTCAGGAGGTTTACGTGGCAAACACAGCAACGATCCGAAATTCGAACGGACTTCCGGCCACATTCACGGGATCGAAGACCGGGCAGGACGACGCTCCGTTTGTCTTCGTCAAGGTCGGCGATGAAGAGCGCCGCATGCGAAGGGCCGAATGGGATGCGCTTCCGCCCTGGACCGGTCCGCGCCCGGCACGAACAGCCAACGACTGATCGCACAGCCTTGGGGAGGCCCGCTTGACGGTCGAACATGCCATCGTGCGAACCAAGCCGAAGCCCTGGGGCAGTCTCGATCTGCGGCCCTGGAGTGAGACGTCGACGAGCGACGGGCCGATCGGGGAATTGTGGTTCGAGCGCCCCGGTCTTGCTGCGCCCAAGACGACGTTGCTGCTCAAAATGCTCTTCACCACCGAGCCGCTGTCGATTCAAGTTCATCCGGATGATGCGTTCGCGCGTTCGATCGGGCTTGCCAATGGCAAGACCGAAGCCTGGTATATCGTCTCCGCGATCCCCGGCGCCCGGGTCGCGGTGGGATTGAACCATTTGCGCTCCGCCGCGGAGTTGCGAACCGCGATCACTGATGGCTCGATCGCCGATATCGTGGATTGGCAGCCGGTTCATCCAGGCGACGTCATTCTCATTCCTGCTGGAACGATCCACGCGATCGGCGCCGGCATCGTGCTCGTGGAAATCCAGCAGCACAGCGACGCCACGTTCCGGCTGTTCGACTATGGACGAGCGCGCGAACTGCACATCGACCATGCCGTCGCGGTGGCGACGGCAGGCCCACGCCAGATTCAATCGCCGTCCGAACGCCTGAGCGGCGCGCGAACGGTCCTCACGGTCAATTCCTATTTTGCGCTGGAGCAGACGGACCTTGCTCCTGGCTCCGTTTGGATGCTCGACGCACCGAAAGAGACCTGGCTGCTGGCGATAGAAGGCCAGGCCCAACTCGGCTCGACGAGGCTGGCGCCGGGGGACGCGATCTTCCTGGAAGCCGACCATGCGGAAATCGAGGTCGGTGCGAGCGGCTTGAAAGCGCTGCTGGCCTATCCCGGCCCGAAGATAAACCCTGCTGCGCTAACAGAGCGCAGTGCCGCGAGCGCCAGTCTCGCACCGCACGCCTTTCCCGGCACCCTGGTCCCGTCTCCCTTCGAGACCGCCACGCTCAAACAATCGGAGACGCCAAATTGGCTGCCGTAAATCGTATCGCATTCATCGGCAATTCGCTTCCCCGCCGCTGCGGCATCGCGACCTTCACTACTGACTTGCAGAGCGCCGTTGCGGCGTCCCGGAGTGATCTGGAGACGGTCATCGTCGCGATGACCGATCACGGCCAGGTCTACGATTATCCTACCACCGTGGGCCTGGAGATCGACGACGACAGGCAAGATGATTATGTCCGTGCGGCTGCCTATCTGAACAGCGGCGGCTTCGAGGCCGTTTCGCTGCAACACGAATTCGGAATTTTCGGCGGCGAAGCCGGAGGCCAGATCATGGCGCTTCTGTCGCGCCTGACCATACCGATCGTGACAACCCTGCATACGGTCTTGTCCGAGCCGACAGAGGCTCAGCGCGACGTCATCACGCGCATCGTCGAGTGCTCGTCCAAGATCGTCGTGATGGCTGAAAAAGGTCGGGAATTGTTGCGCTCCGTCTATCACATGGCTGACGAGAAGATCGAGATCATCCCGCATGGCATCCCGGAATTTGCGTTCGTCGAACCCGACGCGGCCAAGGCTGCGCTCGGATTCAGCAACAAGTCGGTCATCCTGACCTTCGGATTGCTGTCGCCGAACAAGGGTATCGAAGTCATGATCGATGCGATGCCTTCGATTCTGAAGACCCGACCCGACGCCGTTTACGTCGTCCTCGGTGCGACGCATCCCAACCTCGTGCGCGACCGTGGCGAAGCTTATCGTGAGTCCCTGATGGCGCACGCGCGCCAGGCTGGCGTCGAGGATCACGTCGTGTTCCTCGATCAGTTCGTCGACAAGAAAACGCTGCTCGATTTCATCTCGATGTCTGACGTCTACGTGACGCCGTACCTCAGTGAGGCCCAGATGACCTCGGGCACGCTGGCCTACAGTTTTGGCCTCGGTAAAGCCGTGGTGTCCACCCCGTATTGGCATGCCCGTGAACTATTGGCCGAGGGCCGCGGCATCCTGGTTCCGTTTGGCGACGCGGCAGCGCTCGGCATTGAAATCGCCAAGTTGCTCACCAACGACGTGCTTCGGCAGGCGATGCGCAAGCGCGCCTATTCGAGCAGCCGCGCGATGACATGGGAAAGAACCGCCGAGCGCTATATGTCGGTCTTCGAGAACGCCGGCCGCCGGCATCGGCTCAAGACCATCGCGCGTATGGATACTGGCACGCTGCTGCGCGACAGCCGCGCCCCGCCGGAAATGCAGCTCGGCCATTTCCTGTCGATGTGCGACGACACGGGACTGTTTCAGCATGCCGTTCATAGCGTGCCGGATCGTGCCCACGGCTATTGCGTCGACGACAACGCCCGGGCGCTGCTCGTGGCCTGTGCGCTCAACAATCCGGGTGAAGAGCGGCTGCCGGATGCGCTGACGGCACGATTTGCCGCTTTCGTCCAGCACGCCTGGAATCCGGATACACGACGATTTCGCAATTTCATGGGCTTCAACCGCTGCTGGTTGGAGGACAAGGGGTCGGAGGACAGTCACGGACGTACGCTCTGGGCCTTGGGGGTGTGCGCGTTGACCGACGCCAGCTCGTCGCGGCGCTCATGGGCCGGGGCCTTGTTTTCCGAAGCAATGGCGACAGTGGAAGATTTTCGTTCGCCCCGTGCGTGGGCGTTCGTATTGCTGGGCCTCGATGCTTACTGCTCGGCTGTCCCGGGCGATGTCCAGGCGACCCGCCTGCGTGCCGTGCTTGCCGATCGCTTGATCTTGATCTTCGACACCGTGGCAACCGGCGATTGGGTCTGGTTCGAGGACGGGTTGGCCTATGATAACGCGCGCTTGCCCCAGGCGCTGATCATAACCGGTCTTGCCAGCAAGACATCGCGCTATGTCAATATCGGGCTGGAGTCGTTGCGCTGGCTTGTGAAGCGGCAAACCTCAGCGAAAGGCCAATTCCGCCCGATCGGCACGGCGGGGTTTGGCGATCGACGCCAGCCGTCGCAAGCCTTCGACCAGCAGCCGCTGGAGGCCGCGGCGACCATCGCGGCATGCCTCGCCGCGTGGCGGGCCGATCACGATGTCGAGTGGAAAGCCGAAGCCGCGCGGGTCTTCGCGTGGTTTCTGGGCAGCAACGACCTGTCGGCCTCGCTGGTCGATCTGGAGACCGGAAGCTGCCGGGATGGCCTGCATCCCGATCGTCCCAATGAGAACCGGGGAGGGGAATCCGTGGTGTCTTATTTGCTTGGGCTTTCCGAGATTCGGCAAATTGCCCGCCTGAGCGAAAGCCGGGCCAAGCCTGCTCCTCTCGTCGCTTGACGGAGCAGGATTACGATTTCCTCCTTCAACCCATCGAGGCCGTCTTGTCGCAATCTCCCTTCCTCAAACGTCAAGCCCTTCAGCTGCGGCCTGATCCGACCCGTGTCATCGTTCGGCCTTTCAAGCCGGCAACAGAGCCGCGCGACCTCAATCCGACGGACAAGACCCGCGCCAACCATATCGTCGAACGGGTCCTCGCGCTCGATGCCGAGACGGCTGACCGGCAATTGGCCGACGTTCTGGAGAATTTCCTCGGCCGTCACCGCAACCTGTTGCAGATATTCGAGACACGCGCCGCGGAAATGGAAGAGGCGCTGGCCGACCATGCTGTATTCACGCAGGTGCAGCGCCAACTCGCGGGCGCCTATTTTCTCAACGAATATTCGTTCGAGGCCTCGGCATTGTTCAATCCGAGTATCGTGCCGCATCCCGATCAATCCGGAACGCCGGAAGGCAGCCTTCGCTTCATCCTAAGTCTTCGTGCCGTCGGCGAGGGTCACGTGTCGTCCCTGACATTTCGCTCGGGGCTTATTGCGGCAGACGGGACCGTGACCATCGACCCGACGGCGCGCCTTGCATCCAGCCCCGATCTCGTCAAGCTGACATCGGGCGCCGGCGGCGACGAGATTGATGTTACATTTGCGGCCGGCCAGGATCTGAGCGAGCGGGTGATTTTCCCGGTCACTGAAGCGCAGTCGAACGGGATCGAGGACGCCCGCTTTGTGCATTTCAGCAACGCCGGCGAGACGATCTACTACGCGACCTACACCGCTTATAGCGGACGGGCGATCCGGTCGGAGCTGATCGAGACGTCCGACTTTGTATCGTTCCGGCTATCGACCCTGAAGGGCAGTGCCGCGCGCAACAAGGGCATGGCGTTATTCCCGCGCAAGATCGGGGGCAGATATGCAATGATCGCGCGCCAGGATAACGAGAACCTCTATCTGATCTTTTCCGACGATCTCCAGACGTGGGATGGCGGCCAGCCGATTCTGAAGCCGCGATACCCCTGGGAATTCGTGCAGATCGGCAATTGCGGATCACCCATCGAGCTCGACGTCGGGTGGCTGCTGCTGACGCACGGCGTCGGACCTTTGCGAAAATATTCGATCGGGGCCGCGCTGCTGGACAAGAACGACCCTTCGAAGGTGCTCGGCCGCCTGCGCGAGCCACTATTGCGCCCGGACCCTTCCGAACGCGAAGGATATGTTCCAAACGTCGTCTACACTTGCGGCGCGATGCGCCACCACGACAAGATCATCTTCCCCTACGCGGTCTCCGACAGCTACTGCAATGTCGCGACAATCGAGATCGGATCCTTGATCGCGGCCATGGACAGGAGCGCATAGGAACTGCGCTGACCGTTCTCGACATCCATCCGGTGGATTGGAAAAGCGTGAAGCGGTCGGCGCAGAACACTGCGTCGAGCTGGTGATATCCGGGCTCAGGCATCCGGTTGCAGGAACGTGCCGTACTGCTTGGTCGCGGCGACCGCGGCCGCGGCCTGTCCGATCATCCGCATCGCGGCCATCATCGGCCACGGCCCGAGGCTGACCCGCCGAACGCCGACGCGAGCCAGATCCGGAAGTGCGGGAACGCCTTGTGTCACCATGATGTTGACCGGCAGAGGCGTGAGCTGAACCAACTTTTCAATGAGAGCGAGATCGGTGAGGCCGGGGACGAAAATTCCGTCGGCGCCGGCCTCGGCATAGACCTTCGCCCGCCTTGCCGCTTCGTTCATGCACTCGTCCGGCGATCCGAATTTCAGCAGGAACGGATCTGTTCTCGCATTGATGAACAGCTGAACTCCAAGATCTTTCGCGGCGTCGCGCACGGCCTTGATCTTGGCGGCATGGAGTTCGGGATTGACCAGTTGCCGCTTTCCCCCCGATAGCCCGTCCTCGATATTGATGCCGACGGCGCCGGCTTTCAAAACCTCGGTCGCCGATCTGGCGGCGGCCTCCGGGGTGTCGCCATATCCTGCCTCCAGATCGATTGAGACTGGAACTGACACGGCCGCAGTCATCCGCGATACGAGGCCGGTCACCATGTCGAACGGGACATTTTCTCCGTCGGCGTATCCAAGTGCGGAGGCGACCGCGCCGCTGCTGGTCGCGATGGCCGGAGCGGTCTTCGCGATGGCTTTGGCGGTGGCGGCGTCCCAGGCGTTGAACAGGACGAGCGGATCGCCCTTCCTGTGAAGGGCATGAAAGGTCTCGGCATATTGATGTTGTGTCTTGGCGTCCATTGCGCGCACTCCAGATTAGAAAATCGAAGGATGTTGTGGGCCACCGCCCTCTGCGTTCAGTCAGGCGCGTGCGTCTTGAACCAGTCCATGATCAGGCCGGTGACTTCTTCCTCACGCTCGAGGTGCGGGAAGTGCCCGACATCGGGCAGGACAATCCGCTTGTGCGGCCCCTTGAACAGCGGCTCCTCCTTGACCGAGTACCTCGCTGTCGGATCGTTGCTGCCATAGATCGTCAGCGTCGGCGTGTGCATGTCATTGATCGGCAGCCGGCCCGTGAGCCCCGCATCGGTCAGGCCTCCGTAATATTTCAGCGCCGCGGCCATCGTGCCGGGCGAGCTGAGTGTCTCCTTGATCGAACGGATGTGCTCGGCATTGTTGAATGTCGGTGACCACAGCTTCCAGAGATAGTCGACAAAGGGGAGGCCCTCGGTATTGACCGCGGATTCGGCGCCGGGCAGCTGGAAAAAATAGACGTGGAAGACGGCTCGAACGAGCTCCGGATCCCGTCTGATGCTCGAAATTGTAATCGGGTGCGCGGTGTTCATGACCACGGCGGCCTTGATTGCCGATGGCGCCGTGGCCAGCGCCTGAAAGGTCGAGGTGCCGCCCCAATCCATGCCGACGACGCGTGCCTGTCCGTCGTCGCTCAGCGCCGCGATGAGGGCTTCGAGATCCTTGCCCAGTGCGATCGGATCGAAAATGCCGTCCGCCGGAATCTCGGTCGGCGCATAGCCACGCAGGAACGGCGCGACGGCACGATACCCGGCATCCGCGAAGACCTGCAGCTGCTTTCGATACGACCAGGCATTGTCGGGAAAGCCGTGCAGGAACATGACCAGGGGGCCATCGCCCTGTTCGAGATAGGCGAAGCGCACGCCGTTGGCCTGCACGTATTTCAAGGCGGGTTCGGTGCCCCTGGTATCCGCTTGGGCATTCGCTTGTCGTGCCGCGCTCCGAGTATTCATCGTCATTCTCCATGTGATCGAGCCCCGCGATCCAAATTATGTGCGGAGCGCACATATCGTCAAGTTGTTTTTTGTGCGCTCCGCACATATTGTCGGTGTATGGAAATTGGAATCGCAAATTTGCTGGGGGCGCTTTCGCTCGCCGTCATGGATCGGATCGAGCAGGGCGCGCGCGAGGTCATCGGCCGCGGTGGCGAGACCCCTGCGGCACTGGTCGTCATCGGCTATGGCCAGGGCATGACCAACGACAAGCTGCGGCGGATCCTTGGCCTGTCGCATTCAGGAACGGTCCGGCTGGTGGACCGTCTGGTGTCGGATCGGCTGGTCGAACGTCGGCCCGGACAGGACGGCCGCGAGGTTGCCTTGCACCTGACGGCGAAGGGCGCCGCAACCCGCAACGATTTGATGACTTCGCGGATTTCGGCCGTCGCGTCGCTTCTGGATGTACTGTCGCCGGCTGAAACGAAGCGCCTTGAAACGCTGCTCCATGAGTTGTTGGCTCGGCAGGATACCTCCGAGATGGATCGCTTCACGATCTGCCGCATGTGCGACGACAGCGCTTGTACGAATTGCCCCTTGCCCACGGACAAGGGCAAACGCGCTCGCTAGCGGGCGCGCTCGAGACTATCATCCGGCTTGGGCGCAACGCGCGTTCACATCGCGGAAAGGAACGTCCGGCGTTTCCCCACGTTGTCGGCCCACCAGCACAAGCCGGTCCATACGATGAAGAAGATCGCCACCATCCTTGTCATGCTCTGTGCCTTTCCGGCGGCCGCCCGCGCGGACAGCTGGAGTGGCTATCGCATTCCCGAGACCGGGACCAGCGTCGATATCCCTTCGTCCATCTTCACCGAGCAAGCCGGCCGGCCCGACGGCTATGGCATGCAGTACCGGACCAGCGACGGCCGTGCGGATTTGACGGTGCAGGCCGTTCCCAATGACGGCAGCTCACCGGCCGCTTTCCTGGCGCGGAAGAATCCGCCGCCCGGCATCACCTACAAGCGCATCACGCCGCGCTTCTTCGTGGTCTCCAGCACCCGGGGCGGCAAGATCTGGTACGACCGCTGCAACTTTGGCCGCCGCTACGTGCATTGCGTGCTGATCAACTATCCGGCCGCCGAGAAGCGGCAGTGGGATGCACTCGTGACCCGCGTCAGCCGCACGCTGAGCGGCGGTTGATCCGTTCACCAACGAAAAACCTGCTCACAAAGAAAAACTGCCCGCAGGTTGCGGGCAGCAGTCTCGTGAGGATGGTTCAGCGCACGTTGGTCGATGTCGTCGACATGGTCGGCTTGGAGCCCGGCACGTGCGACATGGTCTTGGTGGTCGACCCGACCTCCTCGCCCGCCTTGACTTTCGTGCGGGTGTGGGAGCGGCTGAACGTACCACCCTCATGCGCCTGCGCGCGCGCATTGGAATTGAGCACCGGACCGTTGCCCTTGTTCATGCTGGTGCCGGACTGCGCCTTGCCGTTGGCAGACGCGGCGCTGCCGCCCGCTGCAATCGACGAGCCGGTCTGTCCGGAGCCCGACGTCGACGTGCCGCCGGTGCCGAGCGTGCTGGCCGAGGTGCCGCCGGCCGCGGCCGAGCCCCCGGTGCCGCCGGTCATGCTGGTTTGCGCCGACAACGGCGAGGCGGCGGCGAGCAGAAGTGCGACCGACGAGGTCGCGATCAACATTCTCATCTGTGAAATCCTTTTGCTAGGGCGACGATGTCGAGATGGTGCAGCCGTTGACCGTGACGGTGCTCGCGCTGGTCGAACCCGGGCCGCCGGCCGTCGAGGACGAACTCGACACGTTGCCGCCACCGGCCTGGACGTGCACCGACGATCCGCCGGCCGAGCTAGAGCTCGACAGCGAGCCGCTCGATGAGGTCGAGCCGGTGGTGCCCGAACCCGATGACCCCAGCGCGGTAATGCTGCCGTCGGGATGTTTTTCCACCGTGACCCGGCAGGTCTCGCCGGACGCGGTCTTGCCGGTTTTCTGCATGGTTTCCCCCGCAGCGGCGCTGCTCATCAAAGTCAAAACTGCGATCGCAACGATTGGTCTGTTCATGCCAGTCCTCCTCAGGAAGGACGAAGGAGCGGCATTGCTGCCGCTCCGCCGGCCGGATGTCAGTCCTTGTCCTTCTTCATCTCGTCCTTGTGGTGGCCTTTGCCCTTTTCCATGCCCATGTCGCTGGCATGTCCCGCGGAGGAGCCGGCCGCTCCCACGGTCGAGCCGCTCTTGCCGCCGCCGGCCGACGAGCCGCCCGTGCCGACTGTCGATGCCGAGTTGGAGCCGGAGCCTGCCGCAGAGCCGCCGGTGCCGACGCTGGACGAACTCTTGCCGCCACCCGCCGACGAACCACCGGTGCCGAGCGTCGAGGCCGAGCCTGAGCCGCTGCCGGAGCCTGCGGCGGAGCCGCCGGTGCCGATCGACGAACTGCTGGTGCCGCCGCCCGCCGACGAGCCGCCGGTGCCAAGCGTCGAGGCCGAGCCCGATCCGCTGCCCGAACCCGCCGATGAACCGCCCGTGCCTACGGTCGAGTTGCTGGTGCCACCGCCGGCT
>NZ_JADPJF010000098.1:174626-180709 GCF_023073295.1 Bradyrhizobium sp. 23
CCAGTGCCGACCGTCGAACTCGACTGCGCCACGGCGAGCGCGGTACCGGCCAGCAGCGCAGCTGCGGCCGCAGACAATTTCAGAATCCTCATCGCTGTCTCCTCGAATGATCAAATTGCCAAAACAGGCACGGGATAAAGTGGCAAGCTGCAGAAACGTTCCTTGGATCGGTATGAGGATGTGGAAAATGCGCGCGAGAATTGCGACGAGGTTCCAGCGGCGCGGCGCGCCGATGCCGAGCGGGAACAGCGAAGCGCGACGATCTGAAGAAAACAAACGCTACTTCAACGACAATCCCGTCCTGCGCCGCAGATCCGTGATCGCGCGCAGAAAACTGTCGGCCGGCGTCGTCTCCGGATCGATCAGGCGGTGCAGGCGAAAGCCGTCTTCCAATGCCAGCACGACGGAGGCCATCCAGGGGGGATTGAGCGTGTCGCCCTTCGCGTTGCTCTTCAGCGTTGCCTCGATGATGTCGGCGACCAGCTTGCGCCGCGCGCGCAGGCGCTTTGCAAGCTCCGGTCGGCGCTTCTCGGCGCGGGCGACAAACAGGATCATCTCCATGTGGAGCAGCGGCGAGCGGCCGAGCGGATCCTGCCTTGTGCGATCCATCGCCTTCAGCGCCGCGATGAAGTCGTCGAGATTGTCGTGCTGCGCGAGGATGTCCATGTTGCGCCGGATCGACTGCGCGACATGCTCCTCGAGCATGGCGATAATCAGCTCGTCCTTGCTCTTGAAGTTGGAATAGAACGCGCCGCGGCTAAATCCGGCCGCCGCCGCGATCGCCTCGATGCTGGCGCCGCCGATGCCGTCCTGCTCGAACACGCGCGCCGCCGCCTCGAACAGCCTGTCGCGCGTGTCGTCCCTGGTCGGCCTGGTTCTCACCCTTGACATCGGGGCAGTTTAGGGCAAAATGCAACTCGATACAACAATGTATCGAGTTGATAATTCCGGGATGGTTACGCTGCGCAAGAGGGGCTGCGGCGTATGCGATTCATGCGGCAACCGATATGAGGTCACCATGAACGAGCACGTGCAGGGCACCGGCGGTCCGCTGTTCAACCCGCTGTCGCCGGACTTCATCCGCGATCCCTATCCGCATTATGACCGGCTCCGCGCGATCTACCCGATTCACGTGACGCCGTTCGGCCAGTTCGTCGCCAGCCGCCATGCCGATGTCAGCCTCGTGATGCGCGACAAGCGTTTTGGCAAGGATTTCGTCGAGCGCTCCAAGCGCCGCTATAGCGAGAAGATCATGGAGGAGCCGGTCTTCCGCAGCATGAGCCACTGGATGCTGCAGGCCGATCCGCCTGACCACACCCGCCTGCGCGGCCTCGTCGTGAAGGCCTTCACCGCCCGCCGCGTCGAGGACATGCGGCCACGCATCCAGGAGATCGTCGACCAGACCATCGATGCCGTGATCGACCGCGGCTACATGGACCTGATCGAAGACTTCGCCTTCCGCCTGCCTGTCACCATCATCTGCGACATGCTCGGCATCCCCGAGGACCATCGCGAGACTTTCTATAACAGCTCGCGCGATGGCGGACGGCTGCTCGATCCCGTGCCGCTGTCGCCGGAGGAGATCGCCAAGGGCAACGCCGGCAACATGATGGCGCAGATGTATTTCCAGCAGCTGTTCGAGCTTCGTCGCAAAAATCCCGGCGACGATCTCATTACCCAGCTGGTGCAGGCCGAGGAAGACGGCAACAAGCTCACCAACGAGGAACTGACCGCCAACATCATCCTGTTGTTCGGCGCCGGCCACGAGACCACGGTCAATCTGATCGGCAACGGCCTGCTGGCGCTGCATCGCAATCCGGACCAGCTCGCGCTTTTGAAGGCGCGGCCGGACCTGATGGTGGGCGCGATCGAGGAGTTTCTGCGCTACGATTCCTCGGTGCAGATGACCGGGCGGGTCGCGCTGGAGGATATCGACGATCTCGGCGGCGCCAAGATCCCCAAGGGCGAGACCGTGCTCTGCCTGCTGGGCTCGGCCAACCGCGACCCGGCGGTCTATCCTGACCGGCCCGACCGGCTCGACGTCACCCGCCAGAATGTGAGGCCGCTGTCGTTCGGCGGTGGCATCCATTTCTGCCTGGGGGCCCAATTGGCCCGCCTCGAGGCCGAGATCGCCATCGCCACGCTGTTGCGTCGGCTGCCCGACCTGCGCATCGACGACGTCGAAAACCCCGAATGGCGGCCGACCTTCGTGCTGCGCGGCCTGAAGCGGCTGCCTGCGAGCTGGTGATGGCTGCCGGCGTTAACCTCCGCGCGCAACAGTCGCTGTGACTTCGCCACACTTCCCCCTATATAAGGGGCTGTTCCGGTACGTCTGAGGCCCTGCGGCTCAGGCAAGGCCCGCATCCGGTTTGGCCGAGGGGAGACCCGTGCAGACGACGCTGCTCGGATTGGCGATTGCCTTTATCTTAGCGCTGCTGGCCGCTCTGATCGGACCGTACTTCGTCGACTGGAACCAGTTCAGGCCCCAGTTCGAAGCAGAGGCCGGCAGGATCATCGGCGTGCCGGTGCGGGTGGCGGGCGAGCTCGACGCGCGGCTGTTGCCGGCGCCGACGCTGCGGCTGCGCGCGGTCACCTTCGGCGGCAACAACGATCTCGGCCGCCTGCGCGCCGACAAGCTCGATGTCGAATTCAGCCTGAGCTCGCTGATGCGCGGCGAATGGCGCGCCACCGAGCTTTCGGTCAATGGCATGGCGGTCGATCTCGGCCTCGACGCGCGCGGGCGGGTCGATCTGCCGTCCACCGCGAGCGGGAGCTTCAATCTGGCATCGCTGGCGATCGAGCGGCTGAATCTCACCGGTCGCATCGCCCTGCATGATGCCGCCAGCCATTCGACACTGGAGCTCAACGACATCGCTTTCTCCGGCGATGTGCGCTCGCTGGCCGGCTCGGTCCGGGGCGACGGCAGTTTTGCCCTCAGCGGCGTGCGCTATCCGTTCCGCGTCTCCTCCGGCCCGAGCGCCGACGGCAATGCCACCCGCCTCCACCTCAACATCGATCCCGGCGAGCGCGCGATCCTCGCCGATCTCGAAGGCGTGCTCGCCTTCGACAACCGCCTGCCGAAATTCGAGGGCGCGCTGACGTTCGCCGTGCCGGCGCCGAAGAAGCCGGGCGAGGCGGGGCCGATGCCCTGGAAGCTCACGACGAAACTCAAGGCTGATCCGGCCGGCGCCAAGTTCGAGCAGGTCGACGCCAGCTTCGGGTCCGAAGACTCCGCGCTGAAGCTCGGCGGCGTCGGCGATATCAGGTTCGGGGCTTCGCCGCTGCTGCGTGCGGTGCTGTCGGCGCGCCAGGTCGATGCCGACAAGCTGACCGGCAAGGACGAGCCGCAGCGCATCCTTCCGGCGCTCCGCGCAGGCCTCGCCGCAATCCCGCAGGCGCCGATCCCGGCACAGATCGAGTTCAACTCCGACCAGATCATGCTCGGCGCACGGCCGCTCCAGAACATCACGGCCGAGCTTGCGACCGACGGACGATCCTGGACCTTCCAGCGGCTCGAGCTGCGCGCGCCGGGACAGACGCAGCTCTCGCTCAACGGCGCGACGCCCGGCGCCGACAGCTTCAGCGGCCGTCTCAGCGTCGATTCCTCCGATCCCGATACGCTAGTGGCCTGGCTCCAGGGCCGCAGCGAGGTCAACCGCCGCAGCACGCGGCCGCTGCGCCTTGCCGGTGACGTGACCATCGCCGCCAACCATTTCGCCATCGACAGGCTGAAGGCCGAGATCGACGGCGGCGCGGTCGAAGGCCGCATCGCTTTCGTCCAGACCGGCGCGAGCAAGGGCTCGCGGATCGACGCGGAGCTCAAGGCCGACCGCCTTGACCTCGATGCGGCCGCAAGTTTTGTGCGCGCGCTTTCGGGACCGCAGGGCGAATGGCCGGAGGAAGCGAAGCTGTCGCTCGATATCGGCCGCGCGATCTCGGCCGGGCAGGAGCTGCGGCCGTTCACCGCGAAACTCGGCTACGGCCCCGCATCGCTCTCGCTGGAGCAGTTGCGGTTCGGCCAGGCCAGTGGCGTGACCACGGAAGCAAGTGGCAGCTTCGACCGCGCCAAGGCCACGGGCAAGCTCGCGCTGAAATCCTCCGCCAATTCGCTGCGCGATCTCACTGCACTGCTCGAGCCGTTTGCGCCATCGGTGCGCGCGCGCTTCGACGCCATCCCGTCGCTGCCGGCTGCGACCCGCCTGAAGCTCGACCTCAGCCTCGACAAGAACGCCGAGCACGCCGATCGCAACGACGCGCGCGCTGTCCTCGAACTCGACGCGCCGCAGCTCAAGGCCACCGCGACGCTGGCTGCGCAGACGCCGGTGGCCGCCGTCAACGGCATCGACGTCGACCGCTTGCGCAACAGCGACTTCACGCTGGACTCGAAAGTCGCGACACCGCAAGCCAGTGCACTGCTGGCGTTGCTCGGGCTCGATCGCGTGGTGGCCGCAGGCGAGGGCGCTTCGCAGTTCGAAGGCCGCTTGAGCGGCGCGTGGCGCCATCAGCTGCAATTGAATGCCAAGCTTAGCGGCGGCGGGCTGGATGCGGACGCACAAGGCAACGTCGAATTGTCGGAGCCGAAAGGCAGCGTAAATTTGCGCGTGCGCAACGCCAATCTGGGGCCGCTGTTCGGGACCAGCCCGGCCGATAAATCGGTGCAGAGCGTCAATCTGTCCTCGCGCGTCGGCCTCTCCGGCAACCGCCTGACCTTCAACGATCTCGAGAGCACCCTGGCCGGCTCGCATTTGCGCGGTCATCTGGCGGTGACGCTCGATCAGGAGAAGACCGTCGACGGCGAAGTCGGCCTCGATACGCTCGACCTCGTGCCCGCGCTCGCGATGGCCATCGGCGCGGCCGGACACGATGCCAATGCGCCGCTGAGTGCCGGGCTTCTCGGCGGCTGGCGCGGCCGCGTCGCCTTCCAGGCGTTGCACGGCACGTTGCCCGGCGGCATCGAGCTGCGCCCCTTCGGCGGTACGGTCCGGAGCGACGGTCAGTCGCTCGCGCTCGACGCAATGAAGGGCGGCGTCGGCGGCGGCGAGATGTCGGCGAGCCTTGATGCGCGCAATGGCGCCAATGGTCTGACGCTCAACGCGCGCATCGAGCTCGGCAATGTCGACGCGGCGGCGCTGCGCTACCGCGACCTCGCGCTGCCGAAGGGACGAGCCTCGGCGCAGATGGCGCTGACCAGCCAGGGCCGTAGCGTCGCGGCGCTCACCGGTGCGCTCGCCGGCAACGGTACGGTGACGCTCGAATCCGCTGAAATCTCCGGCCTCAATCCACGCGCCTTCGAAATCGCCATCCGCGCCAGCGACGGCGGCCAAATTGCCGACGACAATCGGCTGCGGCAGCTGGTCGAGCCCGCGCTGTCGGCGGGTCCGATTGCAGTGGCCTCGGCGCAGATCCCGTTCACGATCCGGGACGGGCGCCTGCGCGTCGGCGCAACGTCGCTAGAGGCGAAGAACGCGCGTGCCATCGTCTCCGGCGGTTACGACATCCCCGCCGACCAGGCCGACATCCGTGCCAGCCTGACGCCGATCATGACCGGGCTCTCCGGCGCGCCGCCCGAAATCCAGCTGTTCGCGGCCGGTCCCCCCGACAGGCTCAATCGCACCGTCGATCTTGGGCCGCTGTCGTCGTGGCTCGCGGTACGCACGATCGATCGCGAGACGCGCCGGCTGGACGCCATCGAGCGCGGCGAGCCGCCGCCGGCCACCGCCGCGTTGCCGACGCTGGTGTCGCCCGAACCGGCGCCGGAGCCGTCGCTCACGGATGTGCCGATGCCCGGCCGCGATCCGCGCCGTGCGCCGCCGCCGAAGCCCAAGTCCGATATCAGGGTTGCGCCGACGCCAAAGGCGCCGCAGGCCGCTCCCGCGGCACCAAGCCCGCCGCTTGCAAGCACGCAGATCGCGCCGCTGCCTCCGCCGATCGACGTCAGGCCGGCCCCGGGCCCGCCGCCCGCAAAGCCCAAGCCAAAGCCGCCGCTGGTGCTGACGCCGTCAAATCCGTAGGCGATAGTCCGTCATGCCCGGGCTTGTCCCGGGCATCCACGTTCTCCGTCCCAGGCGGTGAGACGTGGATGG
>NZ_JADPJF010000098.1:180862-202629 GCF_023073295.1 Bradyrhizobium sp. 23
TCCTCGTGACGTACCGGTAAACTCATTCTCTCGCTTTTTATCGAATTTTCCGCGGCAAAACTGATCTGCCGACTTTACCGGATTCTCGCGTTTGTTCCCTAGCTTCTGTTCCCAGAGGAACTCGGCGTCCTGCCGGCACAAGCAGGATGGCCAGCCAAGAACTGGGGTCATCGGGATGAACGGCGCGACAACACTTCTGCAGGATCTGGACGACGCAATCGCACGCGGCACCGACGAAAGCCGGACCAAGGCGTTGTGGCATGCGACCGACATTCTGATCACCGGTCGCTACAGCGACGACGAGATCAGCACGTTCGGCGAAGTCATCGGCCGGCTCGCCGACGAGATCGAGGTCGCCGCACGGGTGCAGCTCTCCGAGGTGATGGCAGCCTGCGATCACGCTCCGCTCAATGTCATTGCGCAACTCGCGATCGCCGACGAAATCGAGGTCGCCGGTCCCGTGCTGCGCGATTCCAATCGTATCGACGAGAAGCTGCTGGTCGAGAGCGCCATGACCAAGAGCCAGTCGCATCTGCTCGCGATCGCCCAGCGCAAGTCGATCGGCGAGGCCGTCACCGACGTGCTGGTCAAGCGCGGCGACCAGGAGGTCGTGACGTCGGTCGCCAAAAACGAGGGCGCGCGCTTTTCAGGTTCGGGTCTGCTCCACATGGTCCGCCGCGCCGAGGGTGACTCGATTCTCGCCGAGCAGCTTGGCCTGCGCAAGGACGTGCCGCGTCACATCTTCCAGCAACTGATCTCGAAGGCGTCGGAGGACGTCCGTCGCCGGCTCGAGCACGAGCGCCCGGAAATGATGGCGCAGATCCAGAGCTCGGTAAGCGACGTCACCGGCGATCTGCAGTCCAAGTTCGGCCCGTCCTCGCGCAGCTATTTCGTTGCCAAGCGCGTGGTGACGACGCAGTACCGGCAGGGCAACCTCAACCAGGACTCGATCTCGAACTATGCTCGCCAGCACCGGTCCGACGAGGTGCAGATCGGCCTGTCGCTGTTGTCGTCGCTGCCGGTCGACGTGATCGAGCGTGCGATGATGGACCGCAATCGCGAGATGATCCTGGTGCTGTGCAAGGCGCTCGACTTCTCCTGGGACACCACCATGTCGCTGCTGTTCCTCGGCGCCAAGGATCATCTGATCACGGCGCGCGAGCTCCACGACAACGAGCGCGATTTCGGCAAGCTCAAGATCGAGACCTCGCGCAGCGTCTTGAAGTTCTACCAATCGCGCAAGACCGGCACCGATCCCGTCACGGGTCGTCAGCCCGAGCTGCAGGTGCACTGAGCGGTACACCGAACAGGTACACCGAGCATCATCCGGGAATTGGCAGGGAGTATTTTCAATGTTGCCTCAATTCGGCACCGCAGTTCGCAAGAAGAACCTCAACAACGCCGCAGCCGGCGAGATCGGCGGCGGAGCAGCGGACCAGGCCTCGGTCGATGCGGCATGGCTCGTGCTGGAAGCCGCCAACGACCTCGGCGACCATGCCGCGATCGAGGCTTGCCGCCGCGTCATCGACGCCGAGCTGAACGGCACGGCGGCCGGCAGCGCGGATGTCGATCTCGTGCTCGGGTATTTCAGGTAGACTCCGCGGGCGTCCGCTCCATCCGCGCGATAGCGGCTGTTTCCACACCGTCATTGCGAGCGCAGGGCACCGCCGTCGCTCCTTCAACGGCACATTAACGCGCCGACAGCCCCAGACCGGGCGGCCATCCCGCGAACACGCGCATCGCACGCAGCTGTGATCTCCGGAACCGGCCGACGCGGGTAACGACCGAAGCTCCCCTTCGTACAGCCTTCAGCGAGCGTAGTCTCGCAGAGCTGATGGATGTGAAACCGGGGAGACATGGTCGGATGAAAGAGTTCAACGTCGCTGAGGTCGGGGGCGGTTCCTATCGTCCTCTTGCCATTCTGCGCTGGGTCATGGTGATCATCTTCGTATCGTTTGGCATGCAGAAATTCACGCCGCAATCTGCGCAGGGCATCGCGCAGTTCATCAGCAACAGCCCGTTCATCTCCTGGCTGTCGGTGTTCGGCCTGAGGGGAGAGGCCTATGTCCTCGGTGTCGCTGAATTCGTGATTGCGGCGCTGCTCGCGGCAGGCAGCTTCAGCCCGGTTTCGTCCGCCCTCGGTTCATTCATGGGCATGGTGACCTTTGCGATCACCTGGTCGTTCTTCTTCACGACGCCCGGTGTGGTCAAATGGAGCCTTTCATCCGATCCGATGGCGTGGAATCTGACCGGCGAATTTCTGTTCAAGGACATCGTCCTGCTGTGCGTTTGCGCGGTGTTGTTTCTGGCCTCCCTGCCGCAATCGGTTGTCCGGCTGCGCACCGGGTGATCGTCAGGCCGTCTCTCACCGCCGGATCCGGTAGAGGACGCCGTTCTCGCCGTGACGGAACGTGGTTCGCTCGAGGAGATAGTTGGACTTCTCCAGAACTCGGCGCGATGCGCCATTGCCGACATAGACCAGGCCAATGAGGGACGGCAGCTCATGGTGTAACAGTCCAATATCGGTGAGTGCGGTCGCGGTCTCGCTTGCAAGGCCACGGCCCCAGAATTCGCGCTTGAACGCGTAGGCAATCTCGATCTCGTCGACATCGTCCACGAGGATATGCCTGATGCCCGCTCGCCCGGCGAATGCCCCGTCTTTCGTTCGCAGCACCCACAGACCGAAGCCATGCTGATCCCAATGCGCCATATTGGCGTCGAGATAGGTCTTCGTCTTCTCCGCCGAACGGACGCCGCCGAGATAGCGCGAAAC
Source organism: Bradyrhizobium sp. 23 (assembly GCF_023073295.1). Lineage (NCBI taxonomy): Bacteria > Pseudomonadati > Pseudomonadota > Alphaproteobacteria > Hyphomicrobiales > Nitrobacteraceae > Bradyrhizobium > Bradyrhizobium sp. 23. The sequence continues at coordinate 183,636 of NZ_JADPJF010000098.1, forward strand.
CTCGGCATCGAGATGCAACGCGACGAGGTCGGCGAGATGATTTTCACGAAGCCTTTCGGCGCTGAGCCTCGCCGTTCTGAAATGTTCCATTGGGAACAGATAGCCGCTTCCGAGGTGGGGCGTCGAGTAACATTGACGCGGAATGACTTGGCTGGCAGTGCTTTTCACCGTTGCAAGGACGCGCTTTCAGTTGGGCGGCCGGCCCGGGGCGAATGTTCCCAAGCGGAGTGGCAATGGATTTCGAGCGCGACATAGCCAAGATCAGCGGGATCGCTGCGGTCTCGACCATCCTCGACGTGGTCAGCCGGACCACCGGCATGGGGTTTACGGCCGTTGCCCGCGTCACCGAGGACAGGTGGATCACATGTGCCTCGCGTGACGAACTTGCGTTCGGGCTGAAACCCGGTGACGAGCTCAAGGTCGAGACCACGATCTGCCATGAGATCCGGCAGAGCCGCGAGGCGGTCGTCATCGAGAGTGTCAGCAAAGACGCCGGCTACTGCAAGCATCACACGCCTGCACAATATGGCTTCCAAAGCTACATCTCCGTGCCGATCATTCTGCCCGACGGTTCATTCTTCGGAACTCTTTGTGCGATCGATCCGAAGCCGCGCAAGCTTCGGACTCCCGAAGTCATCGGCATGTTCAAGCTTTTTGCCGAGCTGATCGCGTCTCATCTCGACGCGGCCGAGCGCGTCGAACTGATCGAGAACAGGCTCGCGCTGGAACAACGCAATGCGGAACTGCGCGAGCAGTTCATCGCCGTGCTCGGTCACGACCTCCGAAACCCTCTTGCCTCGATCCAGGGCGGCCTGCGGCTTCTGAACAAGAAGGTCGATGACGAGGGGAAGAACTGGATCAACCTCCTGCAGGGAAGCGTGGGCCGGATGGCGGGCCTGATCGACAATGTCATGGACTTCGCCCGCGCGCGGCTCGGCGCCGGGATGCAGCTCAAGTTGAAAGAACAGCCACTCGAGCCTGTCATCAGGCAAATCGTCGCGGAGTTCGAGAACGTGCACCCGGATCGCGTCATCGAAACGGTCGTCAACGTTCCGGGACCTGTGAGAATCGACGCCGACCGCATAGGTCAGATGCTGTCCAATCTTCTCGGCAACGCGATTTCCTATGGCGCCGCCGACAAGCCGATCAGGGTGCTGGCGCAGACGACCGGCGCTGGCTTTGATCTCAGCGTTGCCAACAAAGGCGCGCCAATTCCGGCTGATGCGATCCCGCGCCTTTTCACTGCGTTCGATCGCGGCGACGTTCTGCCGAACCAGAAAGGGCTTGGGCTCGGACTGTACATTGCCCAAGAGATCGCGCGCGCCCATGGCGGGTTGATCGTCGCGTCGTCGATGCGAGATGAAACGGTGTTCACCGCGACGTTTCCGGCGAGCCCGGCCCGCGGCTGAGAAGGCGTGCTACGCCGGCCTAGCTTGCCGTCACGAAGCGTCGCGCCAATTCTCCGACAATACCATCATGCGCCTGTTTTGCGCGACGGTGCAACCGGCGAACAGCTGATAGCGCTGATTGTGCGAGGCTCTTTCCGGATGCGGTCCGGCGATTTTCTTGCGGGCAAGGCATTGTGCCTCTTCAGAGAGAGAGCTGCACGAAAACGTCCAGAGGATGTGAATTGGTTCACACACACGTGGTCGCTCCGGATTTACGGTACGCCTAATTCCGCGTAGAGCGGCCCGTTCGAACTATCTCGCTCAAGAGGGAGTTCAGGCTATGGCTAGCATCGTGTTGGGAATTGTCATTTCCATTTTACTATCGACACAAGCCTCCGCAGATCAGGTCCGTGACGCCGCGTCCGACCTGGTTCCTTCGCTGGTGCGCTGGTCCATCACGTTGTTGGGCCTGGTGGTGGCAGGCCGGTTGGCCTGGCAGGCTTTTGGCCGCGCGGTCAACATTGCCGAAGTCCCGACTTTCCCGCGATACATGACGACCCGGCAGCAGTATCGATTGGGCGGGTTCATCTTTGTCGTATTCTCATGCGGCTTCTTCCTTCTTCTCATCCATGAGAACCGCGACGTCATTGCCCTGGCGCCGCTGGTTCCTGCATTTCCAGTAGCCTTCATAGAGGCTGCGAAAAGTCAGTCTGCTCCGTACCTGACCGTCGTCGCCGCAATGGGGATCGTGTATCTGTTCCTCCTGACGAAGGAGGCTCAATGGAACGTCCTGCTGATGGTGCGCGATGTGATCCAGAGCTGGATCAGCGTGCCTCAGCTCGCGAAGCAGATCATGGCGCAAATCCGCTTTTCGCTGCGTGTGCCGCAGGAGGTGCTCTCGAAAGTCATCGCGAATTCTCCAGATGTCGTCGATCAGGACTTCCGCAAGGATCCGAACACCCCGGATCGGATGTGGGCGGAAATCTGTTACATGAAATGGTGGCTGACGCAGGGACGCGACACCGGAGATGACGCCACCTTCTTCACCGAGGACAGCTTTGGTTTCGACAAGCTGATGGCAGACTTCCAGCAGGGGGCGCCGACGATGAGCCAGTGGAAGGCTGGGACGTTGACGGGCCTTGCTGCGCCCCAGGCCACGCAACTGATCAAGGACCTCTACAACCGATTTGCCCGGCTTGTCGCGTGTTACCTGATCTATCGCAACGGCTCCCGCATCGACCTGCGCAATGAGGCCAGCAAATTCGGCATCGAAATCGATGCGCCCATTCACGACAATCCGCTACGGTACTGGATCGTCTATATCATTGCCTTGATCTGCTCCGTTTATCTGGGCGTGACCATTTCGGCCGTGATTTATGACGTGCTGCAAGGCAGAGGCGTCGTCTGGGCGCAGGACCCCAATCGCTCGATTGCATGGGTCATGTATTCGCTTTGCAATTATGGATTGGCAATCGTCGTCGTTCTCTTGCTTCGATTTGCGATGTCATCTCTGGGAAGCGATTCAGATCAGTCCCACCTCACCACTTATTGCTGGAGCTTCCTGGTCGCGCTCGCCGTAGGGCCCGCTGGTCTGACGTTGGCCGTGCATAACTTTGGCGAGGGCAATTTGCGGGAAATGTCCCTTGCCAGCCTTTACTTTGCGATGTTGCGGTGGGGCCTCGGGCCGGCGCTCGTGACAGTCTATATTTCGTACTATCTCGACAGGCAGAGCTGCTCCGATCTGCCGGACATCGACAATTCGATGCGAACGGTCGCGTGGCGGCTGTTCAATTGCTTCGGCTTTGCGGCAACCAATGTGTTCTTGCTTCTGCCCCAACTGCTGTCGCTGATGGCACAGGAGGGGGCAATCTGGGAAACCAATAAGCTGCGCTTCATTGCGGCTGGGACGACGTTCTGCCTGGCATTCGGCCTCGCATTGGCCGCGCAGTTCGCGCTCAAGAAGGAGCGGATTGGAACGGTGCTGGCGCATAAACCGGCTTGACGCCAGATATGGTCGGTCGTGGCGATGATGGCATCATGCTCCTGTTTTGCCCGACGGAGCAACTGGCGCAGCCCTGCGGCCGGACGATTTTCGCACAAGTGTAAGTCATTGATTTCACAACACCCGTCTACTGTGCATGGGGTTGTTTTCGCAGTTTTTTGTTTGGGGCCTACCCCGCCCCGAACGCGACCGCGACATTGTAGGTCAGAAGGCTCGCGGCATAGGCCAGCACCAGCATGTAGAAGAAGGTGACGGCCATCCAGGTCCAGCTTCCGGTCTCGCGCCGGATCACGGCCAGCGTCGATGCGCATTGCGGGGCAAAGATGTACCAGGCAAGCATCGACAGCGCGGTCGCGAGCGACCATTTCGTCGCCAGCACCTGGCCGATCTGCTCGGCCGCTTCCTTGCCGCCTTCGATCGCATAGACGGTGCCGAGCGCCGCGACCGCGACCTCGCGCGCCGCCATGCCGGGGATCAGCGCGACCGCGATCTGCCAATTGAAGCCGACCGGCGCCAGCAGCGGCTCGAGTGCCTTGCCGATGATCGCAGCGAGGCTGAAATCGATCGCCGGTTCGGTGGCGCCTGCGGGCGGCTGCGGGAACGAGGCCAGGAACCAGATCAGCACCATCATCGAGAAGATCGTGGTGCCGGCGCGGTGCAGGAACATCTTGGCCCGCGTGTAGACGCCGATCGCGATCGATTTCAGCCGCGGCATCTTGTAGTCCGGCAGCTCCAGCATGAACGGCGCCGGCGCATAGTCGCGCAGCATGAAGAATTTGATGAGAAACGAGACCAGCAGCGCGCTGATGATGCCGGCAGCGTAGAGGCCGAACATCACGAGGCCCTGGAGGTTGATGAAGCCCCAGACGTCTTTGGCCGGAATGAAGGCGGAGATGATCAGCGTGTAGACGGGAATGCGCGCCGAGCAGGTCATCAGCGGCGCGATCAGGATCGTGGTCAGCCGGTCGCGCTTGTTGTCGATCACGCGCGTCGCCATGATGCCGGGGATGGCGCAGGCGAAGCTCGACAGCAGCGGAATGAAGGCGCGGCCGTGCAGGCCGGCGCCGCCCATGATGCGGTCCATCAGGAACGCGGCGCGCGCCATGTAGCCGAAATCTTCCAGCAGCAGGATAAACAGGAAGATGATGATAATCTGCGGAAGGAACACGATGACGCTGCCGACGCCTGAGATCACGCCGTTCTGAAGGAAGCTCTGCAGCAGGCCGGCGGGTAAGGTCGCGTGCACGAACTCGCCGAGGGAGTCGAAGCCGGAATTGAGCAACTCCATCAGCGGCTGCGCCCAGGCGAACACCGCCTGGAACATCACGAACAGGATCGCCGCGAGCACGATCAGCCCCCCGACGGGATGCAGCACGACCGCGTCGATCCGCGCCGTCCAGGTGTCGGGCCGGCGGGGCAGGCTGACGCAGTCGGCGATGATGCGGTCGGCTTCGCGCTGGGTGGCGCGCAAGTCGGCCACGCTGAGCGCCCGCCAATTGTTCTCTCCCGGCTCGGCGGCGAGCTTTGCCGAAATCTCGTCGGTCAGCGACAGCAGGTCGGCCGTGCCGCCCTTGCGCACCGCGATCGAGGTGACCACGGGCACGCCGAGCTCCTTGGCGAGCCGCTCGACGTCGACAGTGATGCCGCGGCGGGTCGCGATGTCGAACATGTTGAGCACGAGGATCATCGGCCGGCCGGTGCGCTTGAGCTCCAGCAGCAGGCGGATGGTCAGGCGCAGATTGGTCGAGTCCGCCACGCACAGCACGAGGTCGGGCACGATCTCGCCGGTGGCCTTGCCGAGCACGAAGTCCCGGGTGATCTCCTCGTCCGGGCTCCGTCCGCGCAGCGAATAGGTGCCCGGCAGGTCGACCACGGAGACCTGGCGTCCCAAGGGCGTGACGAAGAAGCCTTCCTTGCGCTCGACGGTGACGCCGGGATAGTTCGCGACCTTCTGCCGGCTGCCGGTCAGCGCATTGAACAGCGAGGTCTTGCCGCTGTTTGGCGTGCCGACCAGGGCGAGATGCAGCAGGGGTGCTTCCATGGAATTGGGGTCCGGTCGCTTCAGGCGACGATAATGGCCATGGCTTCGCGACGGCGGACCGCGATGGTGATGCTGTCGACCCGCACGGCGATCGGGTCGCGGCCGACCAACCCCTCGTGCAGGATCTCGACCCGCGCGCCCTCGACGAAGCCGAGCTCGATCAGCCGACTCTCGAGTTCGATGTCCGAGAGTGCCGAGCCTGCGTCCTTGGGGGAAAGGTGCTGGATGACGCCGGTATAGCCGCGCTGGGCCAGGCCCAGCGGCATCTGCGGACGCGTATCATGGATGTCGGTCATGCCCTGTATTTTCAACGCAGGGCATCGAGGTCAAGCGCGCTCGGTCGCTGAAACTGCACCTTAGAGTGATTTTAAAGTACCAGCTTCGTGACAGAAGCGATCGGCGCCAGGATCGGCATCAAGGATCGGCGCAAAGACGGCTACTGGGCCGGGACCTTTTCCGCCTGGATGGCGGCCATGGCGCGGCTCTTGAAGTAGTCGAGCACGAACAGGCGGATCGCCGAGGACAGATTGCCCTGCTGGCGGTTGCTGTCGATCTCGCCGACCAGCTCGGACAGCGTCATGTTGCGCAGGCCCGAGATCTCCTTCATGCCGTTCCAGAACGCCTCTTCCAGGCTGACACTGGTCTTGTGGCCGGCGACGACGATCGACCGTTTCACGACGGGCGACTTCATGGCTGCTCCTCGCAATCGATCCGGTGCTGGTCCAGGTGCGTCTTCGCCTGATCCGCGCGCGTCTCCTCCGCCGACCGCTCCGCCTTCGTGCGGCCGAACTTCGTTCGGTTGGCGTCCGCCTGCTTCGCCGTGGCTTCCCGCTCGGCGCGCTTCCGGAAACGATTCAGGTTGATGACGTTCGCCATGTCGCGTCTCCATCATCCGATCCTCCGTGGGCAGGATGAAACATTCAGAAACTGTGCGCCGAATTGCGCCCGATGAGACTTGATCGCCATTCGCTTGTCCTCGTCAATCGACCCTTGGGCCATCAAACGATGAATTCCGCCCCGTGGGGGCGGAGGGGCTACGTAACACGCAATCCCGCCGCGACATTGACGGTAATCAAATCCCGTCCTTTAAGCCCTACATTTAATGGAGCTAGGGGCTCCGTATCATTACGGATGGCTATCGGAATTCGGAATTTATCCCGGGCTGGTCATCTTCTCGGGGCGCACCAGGCGGTCGAATTCCTCGCTTGAGACGAAGCCAAGCCGCAGCGCCTCTTCCTTCAGGGTGGTGCCGTTGGCATGCGCCGTCTTGGCCACCTTGGCCGCGTTGTCGTAGCCGATCTTGGGGGCGAGCGCCGTCACCAGCATCAGCGAGCGCTGCATCAGTTCCTTGATGCGCTTCTCGTCGGCGCGGATGCCGCTGACGCAATGCTCGGTGAAGGAGCGCGCGGCGTCCGCCATCAGCCGGATCGAGTGCAGCATGTTGTAGGCCAGTACGGGCTTATAGACGTTGAGCTCGAAATGGCCCTGGCTGCCGGCGACCGTGATCGCGGTGTGATTGCCGAACACCTGGCAGCACACCATCGTCATCGCCTCGCACTGCGTCGGATTGACCTTGCCCGGCATGATCGAGGAGCCCGGCTCGTTCTCCGGCAGCATGAGTTCGCCGAGGCCCGAACGCGGACCCGATCCGAGCAGGCGGATGTCGTTGGCGATCTTGAACAGGCCTGTCGCGACCGAATTGATGGCGCCGTGCGCCGATACATAGGCGTCGTTCGAAGCCAGCGCCTCAAATTTGTTGGCCGCGCTGGTGAACGGCAGCTTGGTAATCCCGGCAACGTGCTTTGCGAACAGTTTTGCAAAGCGCGGCTTCGAATTGAGGCCGGTGCCGACGGCGGTGCCGCCCTGCGCCAGCGGATAGAGCTCCTTCACCGCGACCTTGAGCCGGGCGATGCCGCTTTCGACCTGTGCGGCATAGCCGGAAAATTCCTGGCCGAGCGTCAACGGCGTCGCGTCCTGGGTGTGGGTGCGGCCGATCTTGACGATCTTTGCGAACTCCTTCTCCTTCTTGCGCAGTGCACGCAGCAATTCGCCAAGGGCAGGGACCAGATCGGCGGTAATGCGGCTTGCCGCCGCGATATGCATCGCGGTCGGGAACGAGTCGTTCGACGACTGGCTCATGTTGACGTGATCGTTGGGATGCACCGGCTTCTTGGCGCCAAGCTCGCCGCCCAGGATCTCATTGGCGCGGTTGGCGATGACCTCGTTGAGATTCATGTTGCTCTGGGTGCCCGAGCCGGTCTGCCACACCACCAGCGGAAAATGATCGTCCAGCTTGCCCTCGATCACCTCGCGCGCAGCGCGGATGATGGCGTTGGCGCGGCGCTGGTCGAGCAAACCGAGCTCCTGGTTGGACTGCGCTGCGGCGAGCTTGACGATGCCGAGCGCATGCACGAGCGAGATCGGCATGCGATCGATGCCGATGCGAAAATTCTGGCGCGAGCGTTCGGTCTGCGCGCCCCAATAACGATCGGCGAGGACCTCGATCGGGCCGAAGCTGTCGGTCTCGGTGCGGGTCGCCGGGCGCGAGGAGCCGTCGGTCTTCGAGGGGGAAGTCTTCGAGAGGGAAGTTTTGGCCATGAGCACATCCATTCCGCCGCGCGAAATGCCGCGCGGCCTCATCATGTGCCTCTATATAGGGAGTTTGGCCGCCTGCGACGGGCGCCGACCCGATCTAGATCATTTCTTGCGGAAACGATCCAATCGCACGACTTCGGCGCCGCCCTGGTTCGGAGCCGCCGGCTCCTCAGTGCCTTCCGCAGGGTCAGTGGCAGGGGCCACCGCGACCGCGGACGGGGCGGGAGCGGCCGGCAAGGTCTCGGCCGAGACGTCGGCGACATCGGAGGTGTCGAACTGGAGGCCGAATTTCACGGACGGATCAAGGAAGCTCTTGATGGCGCTGAACGGCACGATCAGCCGCTCCGGAATGCCGCCGAAAGACAGGCCGACCTCGAAGCGGTCCTCGAGCACGGTCAAATCCCAGAACTGGTGCTGCAGGATGATCGTCATCTCTTCTGGATATTGGGCCAGCAGCCGCGACGACAGCTTCACGCCCTCCGCCTTCGACACGAAGGTGATGAAGAAATGATGCTCGCCGGGTAGTCCCTGGGACGCGGCGTCGGTCAGCACCTTGCGCAACACGCCGCGCAGCGCGTCGCGGGCCAGCACATCGTATCGGATATGATCGGTCGCCATGGTGGTCCTGTTGCATTCCAGGAGCTGGGCCCTGCCGGCCCGACTCGCCAAGTCGCAATAGTACCGCGCCTGACGGGTCAGCAGGAGTCCCCGCGGGGTAGGAAATAAGAGGTAAGTGGAGGCTTCTGTTGCCAGGTGCCTCCGAACCCCGCCTAACGGAGCTTAACCCGTTAGGACTTCAGAATGGTCTTTCAAACTGCGTTACGCAGCCTGAGCAACCGGAGCAAAGTTGTCGTTGGCAACTATTGCATAGCCCGATAACGGCGGAACAATACCGGGAAAAAGAACGCCCTTTACGCCCTCGTCGATCCTATTTCGCCCCCGCCAAAGCCCGCTTTCAGGGCCAGCCCGCTGGTGGGCTTTGGTGGAGGCGCCGGGTACCGCCCCCGGGTCCGAATGGTTTATTGCGACGACCGTTTATTTCCATAGCCGGCGAACCGGCACTCCCAATATAGGGGGCAAACGTTTCAAATAACAGGTGTTTCGAGGGATCATTCCGAGGTTCCCTCTGGATAGGTTCCCGGCAGGCTTGGCCGCCTGCCGGCCGGCGTTCTAAGCTCCTGACATGTCCGAGGATTCCGCACCGGTCGCGCAACAACCAGTTCAAGAGCCGGACGGTCCAGCCACCAGCGCCGTTCCGCCGGGCTTGCTCGCGCTGTTCCTCGCCTTCGCCAGGATGTCGCTGGCGGGCTTCGGAGGGGTTTTGGTATTCGCCCGGCAGGCCATCGTCGAGCAGCACCGCTGGATGACGGCGGACGAGTTCAACGAGACTTTTGCGCTCTGCCATTTCCTGCCCGGGCCCAACATCGTCAATCTCTCGATGGTGTTCGGCGCGCGGCTGCGCGGGATCGCCGGCGGCATTGCCGCCTTTGCAGGGCTGTTGCTGCCGCCCACGCTGATCATGACGGTGCTCGCGATCATCTACGCCCGGTTCGGCGATGTGGACGTGCTGCGCCGCATCCTCGCGGGCATTTCCTGTGCGGCCGTCGGCCTCTTGATCGCGGTGGTCTTCCGGATGATGACGCCGCTGCTCAAGCGGCTGGACGCCTTGGCGCTCATCCTGATGCTGGGCGTGTTCCTCGCCATCGGCGTCCTTCGCCTGCCGCTCCAGGCCGTGCTTTTGGTCGCGATCCCCGTCAGCGTCGGCGCCACTTTCCTGATGCGGCGGAAGGTAGCAGCATGAACGCGGAGAACCCGATCTGGGGGCTGATCTCGACCTTCGGTCTGATGTCGCTGTTCGCGGTCGGCGGTGCCGCGGCGGCGGTGCCCGAGATGCACCGCATCGCGGTCGATGTGCATCACTGGATGACCGACAAGCAGTTCGCCGATGCCTATGCGATCGCGCAGCTCTCACCAGGTCCGAATGTGCTTATCGTCACGTTGATCGGCTATGCTGTCGCCGGCATCCCCGGCGCCCTGGCGGCGACTTTGGCCATGTGCCTGCCCACCGCGTTGCTTGCCTATTATGTCAGCCGGCTCCTCAACCGGCCGAACCAATCGCGCTGGCCCGGGCTGATCCAGGCTGCACTGGTTCCGCTCTCGATCGGCCTGATGGCGGCGAGCGCCCTGATCCTCGCCGAGTCGACCGATCGTACGCTTGCTGCGCTGCTTCTGACCGCGACGGTTGCAGTGGTCGCATCCGTCTCGCGCATCAATCCACTATGGATTTTGCTCGTCGGGGGCTTGTTGGGTTTTGCTGGCATTGTGTAATGAAAATGGCTAGGCAGGGATCCGGGCGGGGGCATCGATTTCCAGCCGATTAGAACAACAGTGCTCGTGGCTTACGGGTCGCGGAGGAGACATGCATGGCCGATACGATGGGCCACTCGGCGACAGCCAACCGAAACACCTCGGTGGTGATCAGCTTTTGTCTGCTGGCCATAGCGCCGCAGATTTTCGAATTCATCTGGTCGTTCGGGACGATCTTTGGCTGGGGCGCTGGACGCGGGCCGGCCGCCGTCGTCATCAGCCACGCGACTGCGCTGCTCGCGGGGGCGCCCGGCGCGTTGCTCGGGGCGGTCGGCGGTGACACCAAGAAGGCGTCATCCGATGTGCTGCTGGCGCTGATCTATTCCTATCCGATCTTTGCGGTGGCGATTCTCACGTTCTTCATGACGATCAGGTCCGCGCAGGACTATGTCGGCGGAATCGTGCTGATGGCGCTCGCCTTGTTCGCACTGTGGGCCTCTAGCGATTTGCAGGGGATGCGGGGCTTCTCCTTTGGCGCCGGCACGGCGCCGCGGATGTTTGGCGGGCTCCTCGTCGCACTTGGCGCCGGCATCGCGTTGACGGGGCTGCTGACCGACGGGCCCAGCATGGCGCACTATGCCTGGCGTGGGCCGCTCTTCGTGATGTTCTCGATCGTCTTCTTCGCGCTGGCGATTCGTCCGCTTGGGGTGGTGGTAACGGCGTTCGCAAGCTTCATGATCGCGGCGATGGGTACGCATGAGACACGCTGGGTCGAAGCGCTCATTGTCGGCGCCTGCCTGACGCTCGGCTGCGCGCTGCTCTTCCCCTACGTGCTAGGCCTGCCGATGCCGATGTTCCCGCGCTTCCTGGTTCAGTGAGGGTGTGATGTTCGATCTCTTCCACAATCTGGGCCTTGGTTTCGGTGTGGTGTTTCAGATCTCCTGGTGGTCACCCTGGTGGCTCTACGGTCTGTCGCTCCCGATCTCGATCAATATTCTCATGTGCCTGATTGGCGCATTGGTTGGCACACTGGTCGGCGTGCTGCCCGGTATCGGCACCGTCGCAACCGTGGCGATGCTCCTGCCGATCACGTTCGGATTGCCGCCGGTCGGCGCGCTGATCATGCTCGCCGGCATCTATTATGGTGCCCAGTACGGCGGCTCCACCACCTCGATCCTGGTCAATATTCCCGGTGAGGCGACGTCGGTCGTTACCGCCATCGACGGTCACCAGATGGCGAAGCAAGGCCGTGCCGGCCCGGCGCTGGCGATCGCGGCGATCGGCTCGTTCTTCGCCGGATGCGTTGCGACCGTGCTCATCGCCGTGCTCGGTGCGCCGCTGACCAAGCTCGCTCTGGCGTTCGGCCCGGCGGAATATTTCTCGCTGATGGTGCTCGGCCTGATCTTTGCGGTGGTGCTGGCCAAGGGCTCGGTCCTGAAAGCGATCGCGATGATCGTGTTCGGCCTGATGCTGTCGATGGTCGGCTCCGACATCGAGACCGGCGCCTCGCGCATGGCGTTCAACATTCCGGAGCTTGCCGACGGTCTCGGCTTTGCGACGGTGGCGATGGGCGTGTTCGGCTTCGCCGAGATCATCCGCAACCTCGACGCCGGCGCCGAGATGAACCGCGACCTCGTGCAGCAGAAGATCACCGGCCTGATGCCGACCAGGAAAGACCTGATCGACTCGGCGCCTGCGATCCTGCGCGGCACCGTGCTCGGATCGATCCTCGGTATCCTGCCGGGCGGCGGCGCGGTCATCGCGTCCTTTGCGTCCTACACGCTCGAGAAGAAGATCGCCAAGAACCCGTCGCGGTTCGGCCGCGGTGCGATCGAAGGCGTGGCGGCGCCGGAAAGCGCCAACAATGCCGCGGCGCAGACCTCCTTCATCCCGCTGCTGACACTCGGCATCCCGCCCAATGCCGTGATGGCGCTGATGGTGGGCGCGATGACCATCCACGGCATCGTGCCCGGTCCGCAGGTGATGCAGAAGCAGCCGGAGCTGGTTTGGGGCATGATCGCCTCGATGTGGATTGGCAATCTGATGCTGATCATCATCAACCTGCCGCTGGTCGGAATCTGGGTGCGGCTGTTGCGCGTCCCTTACCGGCTGATGTTCCCCTCGATCGTGATCTTCTGCGCGATCGGCATCTACTCGGTGAACAACGCGCCGGTCGACGTCATCCTGGCAGGCGTGTTCGGTCTGGTCGGCTACTGGCTGATCAAGCACGATTTCGAGCCGGCGCCGCTGCTGCTCGGCATGGTGCTCGGACCGCTGATGGAAGAGAACCTGCGCCGCGCGCTGCTGATCTCGCGCGGCGACTGGAGCGTGTTCCTGACGCGTCCGCTGTCGGCCGTGCTGCTCGGCATCGCCGCTTTCCTCCTGGTGCTCACGGTGCTGCCGGCGTTGCGTGCCAAGCGCGACGAGGTGTTCACCGAATCCGAAAACTAGGGGCGCCGCCAGCGTCGGCGCGCCGTGACCCGAACCCAAGCCGGCAAGTTGGCCAGCAGGATCAATCTGATAGACAAGGGGCGGGACGCTGAGTTCCGCCCCTTGTCGTTTGCACCGGGAGCGCTCACTTTTCCGGGTATAATGCGCATGGATGGCGAATCGCCGCTGTCGCAGCGCGGGGGCGGCCGCTAAGTTCGCCGCCTCCCCAAAGGCTCACGCACATGCACCAGTATCAGGACCTGCTCGAGCGGATTCTTTCAGACGGCGCCGAAAAGACCGACCGGACCGGCACCGGCACGCTGTCGGTGTTCGGCCATCAGATGCGCTTCAACCTGTCCGCCGGTTTTCCGATGCTGACGACAAAGCGCCTGCCGCTGAAGGCGATCGTGCACGAACTGTTGTGGTTCCTGAAAGGCGATACCAACATCAAATATCTGCGCGACAACGGCGTCACCATCTGGGACGAGTGGGCCGACGCCAACGGCGATCTTGGCCCCGTCTACGGCCACCAGTGGCGCTCCTGGCCCGCGCCGGACGGACGCAGCATCGATCAGATCGCGAATGTGATCGACATGATCAAGCGCAACCCGGACTCGCGCCGCCTGATCGTCTCGGCCTGGAATCCGGCCGAGGTCGACAAGATGGCGTTGCCGCCGTGCCACTGCCTGTTCCAGTTCTATGTCGCCAACGGCAAGCTGTCGTGCCAGCTCTATCAGCGTTCGGCCGACGTGTTCCTCGGCGTCCCCTTCAACATCGCCTCCTACGCACTGCTCACCATGATGGTGGCGCAGGTCACGGGCTTGAAGCCCGGCGACTTCGTGCATTCGTTCGGTGACACCCATCTCTATTCCAACCATCTGGAGCAGGCGAAGCTCCAGCTCACGCGCGCACCGCGCGCGCTGCCGGTGATGCGGATCAACCCCGACGTGAAGGACATCTTCTCCTTCCGTTACGAGGACTTCGAGCTCGTCGGCTACGATCCGCATCCGCACATCAAGGCCGCGGTCGCGGTCTGAAGTCGATGCAGCTCAACATCCGCCGTGTGCGTCCCGGTGAGGCCGGGCTGGTTCTCGCTTTCATCCGCGAGCTCGCCGAGTACGAAAAACTTTCGCACGAGGTCGAGGCGACCGAGGCTGACATCGCCGACGCACTGTTCGGCGAACGACCGCAACTCCATTGCGCTCTCGCCGAGTGGAACGGCGAGCCGGTCGGCTTCGCGGTGTGGTTTGCGAATTTTTCGACGTTCAGCGGCCGCCACGGCATCTATCTCGAAGATTTGTATGTGCGGCCATCGCATCGGGGCAGGGGCCTCGGCAAGGCTCTGCTCGTGCACCTCGCCAGGGAATGCGTCGAGAACGGCTGGTCCCGGCTGCAATGGGCGGTGCTTGACTGGAACGCGCCGTCGATCGCGTTCTACAAATCGCTCGGTGCCATCATGCTGGAGGACTGGACGCTGTGCCGCGTCACCGGTCCGGCGCTGACGCGGCTTGCCGGGAGCGCGACCTGATGGAGATCGTCTTCGTCGTCGCGATCGCGGAGAACGGCGTCATCGGGGCCGGCAACGCAATGCCGTGGCGAATGAAATCCGACATGGCGCGCTTCAAGGCGCTCACGATCGGCAAGCCCGTGATCATGGGCCGCAGGACCTTCGAATCCCTGCCCCGGCCGCTTCCCGGCCGCACCAACATCGTCGTCACGCGCGATGCGGATTATCGCGCCGCCGGCGCCATCGTGACGACATCGACTGCCGCCGCAGACGCCATCGCGCGCGGCGATGCCCTGCGGCGTTCGGTCGCCGAGATCGCCGTGATTGGCGGCGCCGAAATCTTTCGGCAATGGCTCGATCGCGCCGATCGCCTCGAGATCACCGAAGTGCATGCCCGGCCCGAAGGCGACACGCATTTCGACATCGACAGGGCAGAGTGGGATGAGGTTGAACGCATCCGTCATCCTGCCGGACCCCACGACAGCGCCGACTACTCCTATGTGACATATCGTCGGCGGGCAGGCCATTAACCGCATTTGCCAATGTTAACATTGACTTTTCTGCCCCCAAGCTTAGCTCGGAGGGCGGCGAGGGCTGCGTTGTAAGGGACCTGCCTGTCCCCTATAAAGCCGGACCGGACAAAGCGGGCGGGGGCAATTTCACCCTGCCGAGGAGAGCGTCGAATGCCGTGGAAGAATCAGGGCGGTGGCCCATGGGGCTCGGGTCCGAAGGGACCATGGGGCAACGGCCCGCAACCGGTCGGGCCAAGGCCGCCGGATCTGGAAGATCTTCTGCGGCGCGGCCAGGATCGCCTCCAGCAGATCATGCCGGGTGGCTATTTCTCCGGCATCGGCATCACGCTGATCGTGCTGCTCATCGTCGCGTTCTGGCTGCTGTCGGGCTTCTTCCGGGTGCAGTCCGAAGAGCTCGGCGTCGTGCTGCGCTTCGGCAAGCATGTCCGCACCGTGGAGCCCGGCCTGAACTACCATCTGCCCTATCCAATCGAGACCGTGCTGCTGCCAAAGGCCTTGCGCGTTTCCACCATCTCCATCGGCATGACGCTGATCGACGACCCGGCGCGGCGCGGCCGCTCCATTCGTGACGTGCCGGAAGAGAGCCTGATGCTGACCGGCGACGAGAACATCGTCGACGTCGACTTCACCGTGCTCTGGCGCATCAAGCCCAACGGCGTCGGCGATTTCCTCTTCAACATCCAGAATCCCGAAGGCACCGTGAAGGCGGTCGCCGAGAGCGCGATGCGCGAGGTGATCGGCCGCTCGCAGATCCAGCCGATCCTGACCGGCGCGCGCAACGTTACCGAACAAGGCGTGCAGGAACTAATCCAGAAGACCCTGGACAGCTACGGCGCCGGCATTCAGATCAGCCAGGTGCAGATGCAGAAGGTCGACCCGCCGGCGCAGGTGATCGACGCCTTCCGCGACGTCCAGGCGGCGCGCGCCAATCTCGAGCAGCTGCAGAACGAGGCGCAGACGTATGCCAACCAGGTCGTGCCGCAGGCACGCGGGCGTGCGGCGCAGATCATGCAGGCCGCCGAAGGCTACAGGGAGCAGACCGTCGCCGAGGCCAAGGGCCAGAGCTCGCGCTTCCTGAAGGTTTACGAGGAATACAAGAAGGCGCCCGACGTGACGCGTGAACGGATTTATCTGGAGACGATGGAGCGCGTGCTCGGCGGTTCGGAAAAGCTCATTTATGACGGCGGCCAGTCGGGCCAGGGCGTCGTGCCTTATCTGCCGCTCAGCGAGTTGACGGCCAAGCGGCCGCCTGCAACCGGCCAGCAGACGACCGGAGGCAACCGATGAGATCTCCGGTCACAGGTATCGTCACGCTGCTCGGCCTCCTGCTCGTCGTGATCGTGGGCTACATGTCCCTGTTCACGGTGGCGCAGACCGAGCAGACCATCGTGCTGCAGTTCGGCAAGCCCGTCGATGTCGTTACCGCTCCCGGCCTGCACTTCAAGGCGCCGTGGAATTCGGTGATCAACATCGACAAGCGCATCCTCGATCTGGAGAACCCGTCGCAGGAAGCGATCGCGTCCGACCAGAAGCGGCTCGTGGTCGACGCCTTCGCGCGTTACCGCATCAAGGACGCGCTCCGCTTCTATCAGAGCATCGGCTCGATCCAGGCCGCCAACATCCAGCTCACCACGCTCTTGAACGCTGCGCTGCGCCGCGTGCTCGGCGAGGTCACCTTCATCAACGTGGTCCGCGACGACCGCGAGAAGCTGATGCAGCGCATCCGCGATCAGCTCGACCACGAGGCCGACGGCTACGGCATCCAGGTCGTCGACGTCCGGATCCGCCGCGCCGATCTGCCGGAGCAGAACAGCCAGGCGGTCTATCAGCGCATGAAGACGGAACGCGAGCGCGAAGCCGCCGAGTTCCGCGCGCAGGGCGGCCAGAAGGCCCAGGAGATCCGCTCCAAGGCCGACCGCGAGGCGACCGTGATCGAGGCGGATGCAAGGTCGCTGGCCGAGCAGACGCGCGGCGTCGGCGATGCCGAGCGCAACCGTCTGTTCGCCGAAGCCTACGGCCAGGACGCGGATTTCTTCGCCTTCTACCGTTCGATGGCGGCCTATGAGACCGGGCTGCGCGCGAACGACACCCGCTTCCTGCTGCGCCCGGACTCGGATTTCTTCCGGTTCTTTGGTAACCCGTCCGGCAAGACGGCGACCACGACGCCAGCGAAGCCGTAAGTGAGACAAGGGCGGCAAGTCTGGCCGCCCTTCGTCCAGACAAGAACAGCACAACGGGAGGTTCCAATCCGATGAGGTCCATTGCGTTCGCCGACTTCCTCATCGGTTTGGGCATCCTGTTCGTGCTGGAAGGCTTGATGTTCGCGGCAAGTCCGGCCTGGATGCGCAAGGCCATGAAAAGCGCGATGGCCACGCCGGATAACGTCCTGCGGGCGGTCGGCATTGGTTCGGCCGTGGCCGGCCTGGTCCTGATCTGGGTTATGCGACGTCCAATTTAGCCGTCGCACCAACGCCAAAGTGAAGGCGAGGGACCGGTTTTCGCCTTATTATCCGGGTCTTGAGGCCCGTTAAGGTCCGCGCTTGCGCCGTCCCCCCGTTCGAGCGCAGTCTTGACGTCGAATCCTTGTTTCCTGGAGATCACAATGACCGCTGCCACCATTGCCCCGACCCGTTTGCGCTTAGGGCTGGCCGCGCTCGCCGTTGGCGCTTTCAGCGCACTCGGCACACCGGCCTATGCGCGCGGACCGGATGGCATCGCCGACGTCGCCGAGAAGGTGATTGACGCGGTCGTCAACATCTCGACCTCGCAGACCGTCGAAGCCAAGGGCGGGGGCGGCGGCAGCAATGCCATGCCGCAACTGCCGCCCGGTTCGCCCTTCGAGGAGTTCTTCGACGACTTCTTCAAGAACCGCAAGGGTCCCGGCGGCGGCAGCAAGGGCGGCGAGAACAGCCCGGCGCCGCGCAAGACCAACTCGCTCGGAAGTGGCTTCATCATCGACACGTCAGGCGTCGTCGTCACCAACAACCATGTCATCGCGGACGCCGATGAGATTAACGTCATTCTCAACGACGGGACCAAGATCAAGGCCGAACTGGTCGGAGTCGACAAGAAGACCGACCTTGCCGTGCTCAAGTTCAAGCCGTCGAAGCCGCTGGTGTCGGTGAAGTTCGGTGATTCCGACAAGCTGCGCCTCGGCGACTGGGTCGTCGCGATCGGCAATCCTTTCAGCCTCGGCGGCACCGTGACGGCCGGTATCGTTTCGGCGAAGAACCGTGACATCTCCTCAGGTCCCTACGACAGCTACATTCAGACCGACGCCTCCATCAACCGCGGAAATTCCGGCGGTCCGCTGTTCAACCTCGATGGCGACGTCATCGGCGTCAACACGCTGATCATCTCGCCGTCCGGCGGCTCGATCGGCATCGGCTTCGCCGTACCGTCGAAGACGGTGGCGGGTGTCGTCGACCAGCTCCGCCAGTTCGGCGAATTGCGCCGCGGCTGGCTTGGCGTGCGCATCCAGAGCGTCACCGACGAGATCGCCGAGAGCCTCAACATCAAGCCGCCGCGCGGCGCGCTGGTTGCCGGTGTCGACGACAAGGGCCCGGCCAAACCGGCCGGCATCGAGCCCGGCGACGTCGTCGTCAAGTTCGACGGCAAGGACGTCAAGGACCCGAAGGATCTGTCTCGCGTGGTCGCCGACACGGCGGTCGGCAAGGAGGTCGACGTCGTCATCATCCGCAAGAGCCAGGAGGAAACCAAGAAGGTCACGCTCGGCCGGTTGCAGGATGCCGACAAGGTGCAGGCCGCGGTGAAGACCGACGAGCCTCCGCCTGAAAAGACCGTGACACAGAAGGCGCTCGGCCTCGATCTCGCCGCGCTGAGCAAGGACCTGCGTGCGCGCTACAAGATCAAGGACAGCGTCAAGGGCGTGGTCGTCACCAATGTCGACGCCAATTCGGATGCCGCCGAGAGGCGCCTCTCGGCCGGCGACGTCATTGTCGAGGTGGCGCAGGAGGCCGTCTCCAGCGGCGCCGACATCCAGAAACGGGTCGACCAGCTCAAGAAGGACGGCAAGAAATCGGTGCTGCTGCTGGTGTCGAACGCCGACGGCGAGCTGCGTTTTGTCGCGCTGAGCGTGCAGTAAGAGCGCTCGCTTTCACCTCTCGTCATGGCCGGGCTTGACCCGGCCGTCCACGCCTTGCCATGCGGACGAGCGTAACGTGGATGCCC
>NZ_JADPJF010000098.1:202750-203278 GCF_023073295.1 Bradyrhizobium sp. 23
GCCTCCACGAACTCCTCGCGCCGATACCCCTGCGCGTACAGCAGCGCGGTGAGATCGCCATGATCGATCCGCGCCGCCGCAGCGGCGGCCACCGCGGGCTTGGCGTGATACGCCACGCCCAGCCCCGCCGCCTGGATCATCGCGAGATCATTGGCGCCGTCGCCGACCGCCAGCGAGTCGATGTCGTCGAGATCGAACGATTCCATCAGATCCACCAGCGTCGCGAGCTTTGCCGCGCGCCCCAAAATCGGCTCCTTCACCTCGCCAGTGAACTTGCCGTCGCGGACGACGAGCTCGTTGGCGCGGTTCTCCTGGAAACCGATCCTGGTGGCGACCGCGCTGGTGAAAAGCGTGAAGCCGCCGGAGACGAGGCAGGCATAGGCGCCATGGGCGCGCATGGTCGCGACCAGTTCGCGGCCACCCGGCGTCAGCGTAATGCGCTTGGCCAGCACCTCGTCGACGGCACTGGCGGGAAGGTCCTTGAGCAGCGCGACGCGCTCGCGCAGCGCCGGCTCGAACTCGATCTCG
>NZ_JADPJF010000098.1:203357-204105 GCF_023073295.1 Bradyrhizobium sp. 23
CGCGCATCGCGCGCTCGGTGATGGCGGCCACATGGGCCTTCACCCCGACGAAATCGGCGAGCTCGTCGATGCATTCCTGACCGATCATGGTGGAATCCATGTCGGCGAGAAAAAGCTTCTTGCGCCGGAAGCCGACTGGCTGCACCACGATGTCGATGGGCAGGTCGCCGCGAAGCTCGCGGAGCCGCTGCTCGATGGCGTGACGGTCGCCTTCGAGGTTACTGTCGGCGCCGAACGGGATGTCGACTGCAACCCCGTCGAACAGCCAGTGCGCGGGAGCTGCCTGAGGCAGCACGGCGCGGGCGCCGTCGACGATGGTCGAGTCGAGCGCGGGATTATTCGGGTTGCAGATCAGCGTGGCAACGAGGGACATTTGAGGTTTTCGTGAGCGAGGGGCAAGTCGGCAGAAGGCATGTTGGCAAGGCGGTGCTTATCGCAGGCCCGACCGCCAGCGGCAAGTCGGCGCTGGCGCTCGAGCTTGCGCTCGCTGCGGGCGGGGTCGTGATCAATGCCGATTCCATGCAGGTCTACCGTGACCTCCGCATCATCACCGCGCGCCCCACCCTTGGCGACGAGGCGCAGGTGCCTCATCGCCTGTACGGCCATGTCGATGCGGCCGTGAATTTTTCAGCCGGTGCCTGGGTGGGCGACGCGGCCAAGGCGCTCGAAGCGGCGAAAGCCGAAGGGCGCCTGCCGATCTTCATCGGCGGCACCGGGCTCTATTTCAAGGCGCTCACGGCGGGCCTTT
>NZ_JADPJF010000098.1:204220-234223 GCF_023073295.1 Bradyrhizobium sp. 23
ACGTCCGGGCGCGGCTGGAGCGGAACGGCGTCGAAGCGCTGCACGACGAACTCGCAGCCTCCGATCCGCGGGCGGCCGAGCGCTTGAACCGTCGCGATCGCACGCGCATTGCGCGCGCGCTCGAAGTGGTCGAAGCCACCGGCCGTTCGCTGCTGGACTGGCATCATGAGGGCCAGCCGCCGCTCTTGCCCAAGGAC
Organism: Bradyrhizobium sp. 23; assembly: GCF_023073295.1. Classification (NCBI taxonomy): domain Bacteria; kingdom Pseudomonadati; phylum Pseudomonadota; class Alphaproteobacteria; order Hyphomicrobiales; family Nitrobacteraceae; genus Bradyrhizobium; species Bradyrhizobium sp. 23. The sequence goes on from NZ_JADPJF010000098.1 coordinate 204,418, forward strand.
AGTTTTCGGGCGGTGTTCCTCGCGCCCGAGCGCGACGAGCTCTATGCGCGCATCGACGCCCGCTTCGACGCCATGTTGGGTGCCGGCGCGCTAGAGGAGGCGGTGCGTCTCGCCGCCCGAAACCTCGATCCGCTGCTGCCGGCGATGAAGGCTCATGGCGTGCCGGCGCTAATCCGGCATCTGCGCGGTGAGCTCAGCCTGGAGCAGGCGGCGACCATCGGCCGCGCCGACACCCGCCACTACGCCAAGCGGCAGTTCACCTGGTTCCGGCACCAATTGCCCGAATTCGAGTGGGTGAAGCCGGGGGAGATTCGGGGCTGGCTGGCGGCGATCGTGAACGCGGCGCGGGACCAAGGCTGACACGCTTTTGTGCCTCGGCTCCCGAATTTACCTCTCGCCCAACCCCGGGAACACCGCTACACTGCCAAAATCGCGCGGGAACGGCCGCATTGCCTTGACATCGGGGCGCTGGCCGCTATGTTTCGCGCAACCTTTGGGAAGCCGGGCACCTGCCATGCGTAACATTATTACCAAACTCCTTATCGCCGTCGTACCCAGGCACACCGCCGGGGGTGGCTAGCTGCCATCCACATGACAGGCGGTGTGCATGGGCCCTCTTCGGGGCCTTTTTTATTTCCGAAAACCCGACACGAACGAAGCCGCTGACAACAGCGCATCCGGAGCAAGCCAATGAGCGACAAGAGCCACGATCCGAACCAGATGACCGGCGCCGCGATGATCGTCCGCGCGCTCATCGATCATGGCGTGACCGACATTTTCGGCTACCCCGGCGGCGCGGTGCTCCCGATCTACGACGAGATCTTCCAGCAAAGCGAGGTCCAGCACATCCTGGTTCGGCATGAGCAGGGCGCGGGCCACGCCGCCGAGGGCTATGCGCGTTCGACCGGCAGGCCGGGCGTTGCACTGGTGACCTCCGGCCCCGGCGCCACCAACATGGTGACGCCGCTCACCGACGCGCTGATGGACTCGATCCCGCTGGTCTGCATCTCCGGCCAGGTGCCGACGCACCTGATCGGCAACGACGCGTTCCAGGAATGCGACACCGTCGGCATCACGCGCCCCTGCACCAAGCACAACTGGCTGGTGCGCGACGTCAACGATCTCGCAAAGGTGCTGCACGAGGCGTTTTACGTTGCGACCACGGGTCGGCCGGGCCCGGTGCTCGTCGACGTGCCCAAGGACGTGCAGTTCGCGACCGGCACCTATCATCCGCCGCGCAAATCCGACGTGCATCGCTCCTACGCGCCGCGCGTGAAGGGCGATGCGACGCAAATCCGCAAGGCCGTCGCGCTGCTCGCAGGCGCCAAGCGCCCCGTGATCTATAGCGGCGGCGGCGTGATCAATTCCGGTCCCGAGGCGACCAGGCTGCTGCGCGAGCTGGTCGAGGTCACCGGCTTTCCGATCACCTCCACCCTGATGGGCCTCGGCGCATATCCCGCCTCGGGCAAGAGCTGGCTCGGCATGCTCGGCATGCACGGCACCTATGAAGCCAACATGACCATGCATGATTGCGACGTCATGCTGTGCGTCGGCGCGCGCTTCGACGACCGCATCACCGGCCGCGTCGATGCGTTCTCGCCGGGGTCGAAGAAGATCCACATCGACATCGACCCGTCTTCGATCAACAAGAACATCCGCGTCGACGTGCCGATCATCGGCGACTGCGGCAACATCCTCGGCGACATTCTCCAGGTGTTCAAGGCGGAGGCGAAGAAGCCCGACATCAAGGCCTGGTGGCAGCAGATCGCGCAGTGGCGCGCCCGCAACTCGCTCTATTTCAGGAAGAGCAACGACGTCATCCTGCCGCAGCATGCGATCCAGAGCCTGTTCGAGGCGACGCGCGGCAAGGACACCTACATCACCACCGAGGTCGGTCAGCATCAGATGTGGGCCGCGCAGTTCTACGGCTTCGAGGAACCGCATCGTTGGATGACCTCGGGCGGTCTCGGCACCATGGGCTACGGCCTGCCGGCCGCGGTTGGCGTGCAGGTTGCCCATCCCGACAGCCTCGTCATCGACATCGCGGGTGATGCCTCGGTGCAGATGACGATGCAGGAGATGTCGACGGCTGTGCAGTACGAGCTGCCGATCAAGATCTTCATCCTGAACAACCAGTACATGGGCATGGTGCGGCAGTGGCAGCAGCTGCTCCATGGCAACCGCCTGTCGCATTCCTATTCGGAGGCGATGCCGGACTTCGTCAAGCTCGCGGAAGCCTACGGCGGCGTCGGCCTCCAGGTGCACAAGCCCGGTGATCTCGACGGCGCCATCCAGGAGATGATCTCGGTCAAGCGCCCGGTGCTGTTCGACTGCCGCGTCGCGTCGCTGGAAAACTGTTTCCCGATGATCCCCTCCGGCAAGGCGCACAACGAGATGCTGTTGCCGGAGCAGGCCAACGACGAAGCCACCGCGAAGGCGTTCGCCGGCGGTAAGGCGCTGGTGTGAGCGTGATGTTCGACCTGAACGAGCTCGAACGCGCACATGCGATCGTGGGGCAGGCGGTGCCGGCAACGCCGGCGCACGCCTGGCCGCTGCTCGCCGAGCGGCTCGGCACGCAGGTCGTGGTCAAGCACGAGAATCACACGCCGACGGGCGCCTTCAAGGTGCGCGGCGGGTTGGTCTATCTCGATCGGCTGAAGCGCGAACGGCCGAACATTCCGGGCATCATCTCGGCGACGCGCGGCAATCATGGCCAGAGCCTCGCCTTTGCGGCGAGCCGCCATGGCGTAACTGCCGTGATCTATGTGCCGCGCGGCAATTCGGTCGAGAAGAACCGCGCGATGAAGGCGTTCGGCGCCGAACTCGTTGAGCACGGCGAGGACTTTCAGGCCGCACGCGAGGAAGCCGGACGCCACGCGCAGTTCGCCGGGCTGCACATGGTGCCGTCGTTCCATACGGACCTGGTGCTGGGCGTGGCGACCTATGCGCTCGAATTGTTCCGGGCCGCGCCCGATCTCGACATCCTCTATGTGCCGATCGGGCAAGGCTCGGGGATCTGCGGCTGTATCATGGCGCGCGATCTGCTCGGCCTGAAGACCGAGATCGTGGGCGTGCAGTCGACCGAGGCGCCGTCCTACGCGCTGTCGTTCGCGGCGGGTCAGGTGGTGACCACCGAGACCAGCAACACGCTCGCGGACGGCATGGCGACGCGGATTCCCGATCCGGAAGCGCTCGCGGTCATCCTCAAGGGCGCCTCGCGTATCGTCCAGGTGACGGACGATGAAATCGCGCTCGCGATCCATGCGCTCTGGACCGACACGCACAATCTCGCCGAAGGCGCCGGCGCCGCCGCGCTCGCCGCGGCGCTTCAGGACAAGACAGGATTGTCGGGCAAGCGCGTCGGTCTCGTGCTGTCCGGCGGCAATATCGATTTCGATCTGTTCCGCGGTTGGGTCGGGACGGATGCGCCGGTCGCTCATCAGGCGACGGCGTAACGACGAGAATGAAGGGGACGACAATGAACCAGCCCGCATCTGCCTATTTCATCGAGGAGCGCCACGACCCGAACGAGACGCATACGCTTTCGGTGCTCGTGCAGAACGAGCCCGGCGTGCTCGCGCGCGTCATCGGCCTGTTCTCGGGGCGCGGCTACAACATCGAGAGCCTCACGGTCTCGGAGACCGAGAGCCAGAAGCATCTCTCGCGCATCACTATCGTCACCACGGGTACGCCCATGGTGATCGAGCAGATAAAGCATCAGCTCGACCGCATGATCCCGGTCTATCGCGTCGTCGACATGACGCTGACCAAGCGCTCGATCGAGCGCGAGCTGGCGATGGTCAAGGTACGCGGGCAGGGCGAGCATCGCGTCGAGGCGCTGCGGCTGGCGGACGCGTTCCGCGCCCGCGTGATCGATGCCACCACCGAGAGCTTCGTGTTCGAGATCACAGGCAATACAGACAAGATCAATCAGTTTATCGACCTGATGCGTCCGCTTGGCCTTGTCGAAGTGTCGCGCACCGGTGTTGCCGCGATTGGTCGCGGGCCTGAGGGAATGTGAGCCATGCTGGCGCGCGACTGGTATTACAACGAGCGGAACCGGATGGGGATCGGGCCTGCAGTGGCCTCGATCTACGACAGTCATGACGATGCCGATCTACGGGCGCGCGCCGCGCTGAAAATGCTCGGCGTCCAGCGCGGCTGGCGCATTGCCGATATCGGTTGCGGCAACGGCGTGCTCGCGACCGAGGCGGCGCTGATGGGCGCCGAGGTCGATGCCATCGACATCTCGCCCGCGATGCTGGCGCTCGCCGAGATCTACGCGCGCGACCGCAAGGCGCCCGTGCGCACGCAGTCCGCCGGCCTGCTCAGCTTCGCCTACCGGCCGGAATCCTATGACCTGATCGTCAGCGAGTTCACGCTGCACCATCTGCCGGATTTCTGGAAGGCGGTAGCCATGTCGCGGATCTATCGCGCGCTCAAGCCCGGTGCCACTTTCTATTTGCGCGACATCGTCTACGCCTCGATGCCCGATGCCGTCGAGCGCGACGTTGACCAATGGGCCGACTTTGAGATCAAGAACCACGATGTCCCGCGTGAAAGCGTCGTCACCCACATGCGCGACGAGTATTCCACTTTCGGCTGGGTCATGGAGCGGATGCTGACCGACGTCGGCTTCACGCTGGTCTCGGCCGATTACCACGCCCCGATGCACGGCACCTATCTGCTGCGGAAACCCAATTCCTCCACGTAACGGCCGGCGAGCAAGGCTCGACCAGAACAACAAACAGGGCTGCACGACAGGGCAGAACCGGGAAGGACAATGAAGCCGGCCGACATCCTCATCGCCATCCTGGTGGCGGTCATCTGGGGGCTTGCCTTCGTGGCGAGCCGGATCGCGCTCGACGAATTTTCGCCGGAGCTGATGACGGCGATGCGCTTCACCATTGCCGCGGTGCCGTGCCTATTCATCCGCAAGCCCAAAGTCGCCTGGTCGCTCCTGATCGCGATCAGCTTCACGCTCTTTCTCGGCCAATTTCTGAGCCAGGCCTATGGCATCGCCCATGGCGTGCCGGTGGGGCTGACCAGCGTCGTCGTGCAGAGCCAGGCGCTGTTCACGATCGGCTTTGCCGCGATCGCATTCGGTGAGCGGCCGACGCCGGTGCAGACGCTGGGCATCGTCATCGCAGCCATCGGCCTTTTGATGATCTGCGGCACGGTCGGCTATGATTTCAGCGTCGGTGCCTTCGCCGTGCTGATGATCGCGCCGGTCAGCTTTGCGGTCGGCAATGTCCTGCTGCGCGGCGCCCGCGGCGTGCCGATGTTCGATCTGTTCGCCTGGTTGTGCCTCGCCACCGCGGTGCCGCTGTTCGCGCTCACGCTGGTCGTCAACGGACCAACGCCGACCTGGCAGTCGCTGATCCACATGTCGCTCACCGGCCTCATTTGCCTGCTGTTGATCGGCGGCATCTCCACCAGCATCGCCTATTGGCTGTGGGGCCGGCTGCTACGTGACTATCCCCCTGCGCAAGTGGTGCCGTTCGCGCTGCTGGTGCCGTTCGTCGGCTCGGCTGCGTCCAGCATCGTGTTCGGCGAGCGGTTCGGCCCGCTGCGTCTCGCCGGCATGCTCACCGTGATCGGCGGTATCGCGGTGATGGTGCTCGCGAAGCGTCCGCAAGTCCTGCCGAAGACCGCGTGAGGTGACTATGGCCTATTCGCTCTTCTATGCCTTCCTCGCCTTTATGGTCGTGATGTATTTCACGCCCGGGCCGAACAACATCATGCTGCTGGCCTCGGGCCTGACCTACGGCTTTCGGCGCACCATCCCCCACATCGCCGGTATCGTCATCGGCTTTGCTTTCATGATCGCCGCCGTGGGTCTCGGGCTCGGCACAGTGTTTCTGGCCTATCCGATCCTTCAGACCATCCTGAAATACGCCGGCGCGGTCTATCTGATTTACCTTGCCGCCGTGATTGCTTTGTCCGGCCCGACCACGCCGGACGGCGAGACCGGCCGCGGCCCGATGACCTTCTGGGGCGCGGCGATGTTCCAGTGGATCAACGCCAAGGGCTGGGTGATCGTGATCGGCACAATCACCGCCTACGCGGCGATTGCCCGATTCCCCATCAATATCGCGATCCAGACCCTGGTCAGCCTACTCGTCGGCGCGGTCTCGACCGTGGTCTGGGTCCTGTTCGGCACTGCACTACGGCCGGTGCTGACCTCCGAGCGGCTGGTCCGCGCCTTCAACATCCTGATGGCGATCCTGCTGCTGGCGTCTCTCTACCCCGTCGTTATGGATGCATGATGCCTCAGCTTTCCATGCAGAAACGGGTTTCCCAGGGGGCCGAAAATGCTCTAGACAGCCCCCGAAATCCGCAAATTTCACCGTCCGAGACCTGACCGACAAGACCTGACCAACGGCCGATTCCGGCCCCTGAACGAGGAAACGACCATGCGTGTTTATTACGATCGCGACGCCGACCTGAACCTGATCAAGGGCAAGAAGGTCGTCATCGTCGGCTATGGCAGCCAGGGCCACGCCCATGCGCTGAACCTGAAGGATTCCGGCGTCAAGGACGTGGCGATTGCGCTCCGCAAGGGTTCGGCCTCGGCCAAGAAGGCGGAAGCTGCCGGCTTCAAGGTGATGGAAGTCGCCGAGGCCGCCAAATGGGCCGACCTGGTCATGATGCTGACCCCGGACGAGCTCCAGGGCGACATTTACCGCGAGCACCTGCACGACAACATGAAGAAGGGCGCCGCCCTCGTCTTCGCGCACGGTCTCAACGTCCACTTCAACCTGCTCGACCCGCGCGCCGATCTCGACGTTCTGATGATCGCGCCGAAGGGCCCCGGCCACACGGTGCGTTCGGAATACCAGCGTGGCGGCGGCGTGCCCTGCCTGATCGCGATCGCCAAGGACGTCTCGGGTAACGCCCACGACCTCGGCCTGTCCTACGCCTCCGCCGTCGGCGGCGGCCGTGCTGGCATCATCGAGACCACTTTCAAGGAAGAATGCGAGACCGACCTGTTCGGCGAGCAGGTCGTGCTCTGCGGCGGCCTGGTCGAGCTGATCAAGGGCGGCTACGAGACGCTGGTCGAAGCCGGCTACGCCCCGGAGATGGCCTATTTCGAGTGCCTGCACGAAGTGAAGCTGATCGTCGACCTGATCTATGAAGGCGGCATCGCCAACATGAACTACTCGATCTCCAACACCGCGGAGTACGGTGAGTACGTCACCGGCCCGCGCATCGTCACCGACGAGACCAAGAAGGAGATGAAGCGGGTTCTGAACGACATCCAGTCCGGCAAGTTCGCCCGCGACTGGATGCTCGAGAACAAGGTCAACCAGACCTCGTTCAAGGCGACCCGCGCCAAGCTCGCCGAGCACCCGATCGAGGAAGTCGGCGCCAAGCTGCGCGACATGATGCCCTGGATCAAGAAGGGCGCGCTGGTCGACAAGTCGAAGAACTAAGCGGCCGTTCGGATGCGGCGTATCGGTTGCGCCGCATCCGGACACGCGAGCGAAAACACAAGCTTCGCTCGCCAAACCAATTCTTAAATCTTCGCGATTATATTCGAGCGAGATCGCAACCAGCGGTCTCGCTCTTTTCGTCTCGCGCGAAGCATTGCTGCTTCATTCAAATTCTTCGCGAGCTGAAGTGCTCCCTGAGCATGAAGAACTGACGCTTAAACCACATTCTTGGTCTCGCGTTGTTTTCGGAATTTCTCAGAAGCTCCCGATCCTCAAAAGCCCAGCGTCTTCAGGGTCAAGGATTCGGCTCTTCATCCATACCTTCAGGATGCAATCAATCGCACGTCGCGAGGTTCGCACCTCGCCTTCAACTTAAGAACTGACACCCGCGGCGTCTCCTTGAGCGGTGGACGGCATTGCGCCCCGGCACCTTTCGCCTGCATGATCGCGGGAGCTCTTGGGGAGGAAGATCATGCGATCCGTCGTCGTCACCGGCGCGTCCACCGGCATCGGCTGGGCCATTGCGAAGTTTCTGATCGGGCGCGGCTATCGTGTTTTCGGTAGTGTCCGCAAGCAGGCCGATGCGGATCGGCTCATGGGTGAATTCGGTACGAACTTCACGGCGCTGCTGTTCGACGTCACCGACGAGGCGGCGGTCCTCGCGGCTGCGCGAAAAGTCCGCGAGGCGCTGGGCGGCGAGACGCTGGCCGGTCTCGTCAACAACGCCGGCGTCGCGGTCGCCGGTCCCGTGCTCGAATTGTCGGTCGACGACTTTCGCCGGCAGATGGAGATCAACGTCATCGGCCCGGTCATCGCGACGCAGGCCTTTGGGCCGCTGCTGGGCGCCGACCCGTCGCTGGAGGGACCGAAGGGCCGGATCGTGATGATCAGCTCGGTCGCGGGCAAGAACGGCAATCCGTTGTCGGCGCCTTACTGCACCTCCAAGCATGCCATCGAAGGTCTGTCGGAGAGCTTGCGCCGCGAATTGATGCTGTTTGGCATCGACGTCATTATCGTCGCACCCGGCGCCGTCAAGACGCCGATCTGGAGCAAGGCCGAGCAGATCGATCTTTCGGTCTACCAGAACTCGCCTTATCTGCCGGCGCTGAACAAGGTCATGGCGTTCATGATGAAGCTCGGCGAGACCGGGCTGCCGGCCGAGCGGATTGCCGAGGTCGTTTTCGAGGCGCTCACCGCCGAGAGGCCCAAGGTTCGCTACCAGATCACGCCGGACCGGATGCGGCATTTGATGACGGCCACGCTGCCCAAGCGTGTGGTCGACCGCATCATCGCCAAGCGGCTCGGGCTGCTGCCGCAGGGCTGAGCCTCCGAGGTGAGACCATTGCCGGACAGGTGATCAATTTCCGATCGTGGGAGCGTCTTGAGATGCCGGCTTATGTGATTTTCGACGTCGAGATCAGGGATTTGCAGCAGTACCAAAGCTTCATGTTGGGCGTGAAGCCCGCCCTGGAGGCCGCTGGAGCTCGATATCTGGCGCGAGGGGGCGCCCACAAGGTCTACGAGGGAGACTGGCAGCCCCGCAGGATCGTTCTGCTGGAATTCCCATCCGTCGCAGCCTGGGAGGCATTTTACACAGGCGCGACCTACCAGGGTCTCAAAGCGGTCCGGGACGCTTGCAGTTCTGCCCGCCTGGTCAGCGTCGAAGGCCTCGACTAGACGGCAAGTCGGTTCTGCACTGCGGGATTTGCCCTAGGGACGAATTGGGCCCGGAGACCGATCGGCTTCCGCTAACATTAAGCGAAGGTCGGACCGCGACACGCGTTGCTTGTCCGTGACCGTTCAATTACAGTTTTATGACACGGTGCAGGCCTTCCGGCTGCGCCGAACGCCGCAGGCCCGGTCAGCCGGCTCGGCATCACCGTGCCGGACCAGCAGTTGCGTGTCGTCGATGGCGTCCGCGCCCAATCCAGGTCCTTCTGCCACGACCGCCGTGCTGGCAAGCGTCGCTGCGCTCGGCATCTGGCGGCTGCTCGCGGTTGCAGCGCCGCATCTCGCGGCGCTCGTCCTGATGTACGAGACCGAGACGGATTTCGGCGCACGGCTCTCCTTCGTGCTGGCCTGGGGCATCCTCAACTTCTTCTGGATCGCGCTGCTGCGGCGGCCGGCGCTCTCGGGTGCGCTGTCGCTGACTATGGTCGTGGTGCTGGTGCTGCTGTCACGGCTGAAGCACGACGTCGTGCAGATGACGGCCAACTTCATCGACCTGATGATGATCGACCGCGACACGGTGGCGTTCCTGTTCACGATCTTCCCGAATTTGCGCTGGTCGGTGATCGGGGCCGGCCTGGTCACGCTGCCGCTGATGTATGCGCTGTGGTGGCTCGACCCATTCCGCATCCGTAGGCTACCGGCGCTCGCCTCGATGCTCGCCTGCCTCGCCGCGCTGGTCGGCTATTCGCTCCACCATCCGGACGAGGCTTGGCGCGGCTATTACGACGACGGCTATCTCTCGAAGTTCTTCCGCTCCGGCGTCAGCGCGGTCTCCGACTTCGCGCAATACGGCTTCATGGAGTCGGCCGCTTCGACCAACGAACGGCTCAACATGCCGCTGGTCGATGCCTGCCATCCTGCCGGCCGGCGGCCGAACATCATCATGGTCCATGATGAATCGAGCTTCGACATCCGCGCCGCGCAGGGCATCAAGGTGCCGGCCGGCTACGGCAGCCATTTCAAATCCTGGGACGGCAAGGAGCGCGCGTTCCTGGCCGAGAGCAATGGCGGGCCGAGCTGGTTCACCGAATACAACGTGCTCGCGGGGTTGTCGTCGCGCTCGTTCGGCCGCTTCGCCTATTTCGTGACGCGCATTGCAACAGGCCGTGTCGAGCGCGGCCTGCCGCTGGCGCTGCGCCGCTGCGGCTACGACACGATGTCGCTGTACCCCGCCTATGGCGGCTTCATGGCCGCGCGCAGCTTTCAGGTGACGACCGGCATCGAACGCTTTCTCGACTCCAAGGATCTCGGCGCCAAGGATGTCGAGCCGGATAGCTTCTTCTACGACAAGGCGCTCCGGCTGATGGGCGAGCGGACGCCGAACAAGCCGCTGTTCACCTTCATCTATCTCGGCGCCAATCATTTCCCCTGGGAGACGCGCTTCCGCCCGGATCTGCTGCCGAACTGGCGCGCACCGGGCAATGTGCCGTCCATCGACGAGTACCTGCGGCGGCAGGCGATGAGCGCCGAGCAGTACAACGCTTTCCTCGCGGGCTTGAAGAAGAAATTTCCCGGCGAACCCTTCCTGATCGTGCGCTACGGCGATCATCAGCCGGAATTCGCGCCCGGTATCCTCGAGCCCGGGCTCGACGAGGGCGCTCTCGGCAAGAAGCTCGACGCCTACGACGCACGTCTCTACGCGACTTACTACGCGATCGACGCCGTCAATTTCGAGCCGGTGAAAAGCGAGGCCGTGATGGACACGGTCGACGGCCCGTATCTGCCGCTGGTTATCCAGGAAGCCGCCGGCATCCCGCTCGATCCGTCCTTCGCCGAGCAGAAGGAGATCATGCTCCGCTGCAAGGGCATATTCTACGGATGCAAGGACGGGGCCGAAGCGCGCCGGCTTAACCGGCTGCTGATCGATGCGGGGATGATCAGGGGGCTGTAGCGTCTCTCCAACGTCGTCCTGGCGAAGGCCAGGACGACATCGAACGAATGGCGCGGCTACCGCCCACCCACCTTCTCCCACAGCCATTTCGCCACTGCATCCGGCGACGAATTCGCGTCATTGCCGGCGGCGCGCAAATTAGCTTCGCGCATGGTCGCGATGTCGATCTTGCCGAGCAGCGGCTTCACCGCGGCCCGCAGCCGTTCGTCGCCGGCGCGCTTTGGGGCCAGCAGCAGGATCGCATCGTAGGGCGGGATCGCGTGCCTGGGATCGTCGAGCGCAACGAGATCGTATTTTGCGATCAACCCGTCGCTGGTGTAGCCGGCGATGACATCGACCTCGCCGCTGGCGACGGCCGCATACATGAAGTCCGGCTGCATCTGGCGCTGGGCGCGGAACGAGAGGCCATAGGCCTTTTGCAGCGCCGCCCATTCGGGTCGCGAGAAAAACTCATAGTCGCCGGCGATCGACAGGGTCGAAGCATGCGCGGCGAGATCGGCGATGGTGCGGATGCCAAGCGCCTCGGCGCGCTTCTTCGGGATCACCAGCGCATAGGCGTTCTCGAAACCGAGCTCGCCGAGCAGGGTGATGTTCTCCTTCGCAAGCGTTGTCTGCAGCTCCGCCAACAGCTCCGCGCGCGGCTTGATGTCCGTGCGGTGAAGCTGATTGGCCCAGAGCGTGCCGGAATAATCGACGTAGAGATCGATATCGCCGGCTTTCAACGCCTCGAAGATCACGCTTGAGCCGAGACCGGAGCGTGCGACGGCGGCGAGACCGGCGGCCTGAAGCCGGTCCCGCATCAGCGCCGACAGCACATACTGCTCGGCGAACGTCTTGGCGCCGACGACATAGTTCTGTGACGAGCGCCCCATCGTCGGCACCAATGTTGCGGCGACCAGTGCCGCGATCCCGGCCGCGCCAAGCGCCGCACGCACGCGGCTGCGCCAGCGCAGGCCGCTCTCGACCAGGCCGAGCAGTTGATCGACGGCGAGCGCCAGCAGGGCCGAGGCAAAGCAGCCGAACAGCACGAACACCCAGTTCTGGGTCTGGAGCCCGGCAAAGATGTAATTGCCGAGGCTGGTCTGCCCGATCGGGGTCGACAGCGTCGCGGTGCCGATCACCCACACCGCGGCGGTGCGGATCCCCGCCATCATGACCGGCAGCGCCAGCGGCAGTTCGACCATCACCAGCGACTGCCGCGCGGTCATTCCGACGCCTTTGGCAGCCTCTATCAGCGCGGGATCGATGCCGTTGAGGCCGGTGATGCCATTGCGCAGCACCGGCAGCATCGAATAGAGCGCCAGCGCCAGCATCGCCGGCAGGAAGCCGAAAGCGGAGAAGGAGACGCCGAACCAGGCCAGCGCCACGGAGGCCGCGAGCAGCAGGAGCGGATAGAACAGCGCGAGCAGCGCCAGCCCGGGCACCGTCTGCACGATGCTGGCGAGCGCGAGCAGCACAGCGCGCGGCGTGGGACGGTTGCGCGTCAGAATCGCCAGCGGCAGGCTGACGATCAGGCCGAGCGCAAGCGCGGCGAGACTCACCCGCACGTGGTTGCCGAGATAGTCGGGCAAATGCGCCAGCGCTTCGCCCCAACGCGGATCCGTGAAAAGGCTCATGCCGCCCCGCCCTTTAGCAGCAGCGCGTTCAATCGCTCGACCTGGCGTCGCGGCGTCCGCAGCAGCTCCAGCACGTAGGCGTCGCTGCTTTTCGAGAGCTCCACTGGCGTGCCCTGCGCCAGCAGCTTCCCGCTGCGCATCACCGCGATGCGGTCGGCGAGCAGGATCGCTTCCGTCATGTCGTGGGTGATCATCACGGTGGTCAGGCCGAGCTTGCGGTGCAGCTCGCGAAAATCGTCGCCGAGCGCATCGCGGGTAAGGGGATCGAGCGCGCCGAATGGCTCATCCATCAGCACGATGCGGGGCCTTGCCGCAAGCGCCCGCGCCACGCCGACACGCTGGCGCTGGCCGCCCGAGAGCGCATCCGGCAACCGCCCGCGATGGGCGGCCCGGTCGAGCTGCACGAGCTCGAGCAACTCATCGACCCGTGTTGCGATATCCGCTGCCGAGACGCCGAGCAGCTTCGGCGTGATCCCGATATTGTCGGCGACGCTCAGATGCGGGAACAGTCCGCCGCTCTGGAAAACGTAGCCGATGCGGCGCCGCAGCGCGACCGGATCGACGGATTGCACGTCGTCGCCCTCGACCGTGATCGTGCCCCCATCCGCCTCGATCAGGCGGTTGGCGAGCCGCAGCAGCGTCGTCTTGCCCGAACCCGAGCCGCCGACGACGGCTACAAATTCGCCTTCGGCGATGTCGAGTGACACATCGTCCACGGCCTTGAGCGCGCCGAAGCTCTTGGTGACGTGGGCATAGCCAATCATCGGCCTGGACGGCATCGGGCGGGGCTCACTGCGCTGACCCGCCCCAGGGAAGGGAGGGGGAAGGGAGGGGATGACAAGGCCCATGCGTAGCACGCTTGGCGGCTTGATTGAACTTGGTCGCGCGAGCGGCTAAGGCATCGGGCCAAGTTCGGAGGAAGCATATGATAACGCCTACGGCAGTGGCGCTGGAAGATGCCAAGGTCGCGTTCCAGTTGGGGGACGGGCGGGTCTATACGGCGGTGGAGAAGGCGCATCTGACGGTGGCGCAGGGCGAGTTCGTCGCCATCGTCGGCCCGACCGGCTGCGGGAAATCAACACTGCTCAACGTCGCGGCCGGGCTGCTGAAGCCGGCTGCGGGGAGCGTCAGGATATTCGACCAGCCACTTGCCGGGCTGAACCGGGACGCCGGCTACCTGTTCCAGGCCGATGCGCTGTTCCCCTGGAAGACCGCGCTCGACAACGTCGCGATCGGGCTCGAAGTCAGCGGCACGCCGCGCAGCGAGGCACTGCCGCGGGCGCAGAAATGGCTGACCTCGGTCGGCTTGGGTGCCTTCGCCAACCGCTATCCGCACATGCTCTCGGGCGGCCAGCGCAAGCGCGTGGCGCTGGCGCAGGTGCTGATCCGCGATCCAAAGATCCTGCTGATGGATGAGCCGTTCGGACCGCTGGATGCACAGACCCGGCAGGTGATGGGCAACCTGTTGCTCGACCTCTGGAACGCTGACCGCAAGGCCGTGCTGTTCGTCACCCATGATCTGGAAGAGGCGATCGCGCTCGCCGACCGCGTCGTGATCATGTCGGCGGGGCCGTCCTCCCGCATCATCGGCGACTGGCGCGTGAGCCTGCCGCGCCCGCGCGACATTTTCGAAGTGCGGCTGGACAAGGAATTCCATGCGCTTCATCGCGAGATCTGGAGCGTGCTCAAGGACGAGGTCATGAAGGGCTATGCGCAGTCCACGCAAGCGGCGGAGGCGGTCTGATGTCGCGCGTCACGCTGCTTACGCTGCAAGTGCTGGTCGCGGTGGTCTGCCTCGCGCTGTGGCAATTGCTGTCGACCGTGCCCGTGTTCGGCAAGATCCTGCTGCCGCCGTTCTTCTTCTCCAATCCGGTCGATGTCTTCGCCCAGATCGTCAAATGGTTCTCGTCCGGTGTGATCTGGAAGCATCTCGGCATCACGCTGACGGAATCGATCCTGGCCTTCGTGATCGGATCGGCCGGCGGTGTGCTGATCGGCTTCTGGTTCGCGCGCCAGCCGCTGGTCGCCGCGGTGTTCGATCCCTACGTCAAGATGGTCAACGCTCTGCCGCGTGTGGTGCTGGCGCCGATCTTCGCGCTGTGGCTTGGGCTGGGCATCTGGTCCAAGGTCGCGCTCGGCGTGACGCTGGTGTTCTTCATCGTGTTCTTCAACGTCTATCAGGGCGTCAAGGAGGTCAGCCGCACCGTGCTGGACAACGGCCGCATGCTCGGCATGAGCGAGCGGCAGCTGATGCAGCACGTCTATTGGCCTTCGGCGCTGTCGTGGATGTTCTCCTCGCTGCACACGTCGGTCGGTTTTGCCGTGGTCGGTGCCGTCGTCGGCGAGTATCTGGGATCGGCGGCGGGGCTCGGCTACCTCATTCAGCAGGCCGAGGGCATATTCGACGTCGCCGGCGTCTTCGCCGGCATGTTCGTGCTGTCGGCCTTCGTCATCCTGATCGATTTTGGCGTGACATTGGTGGAGCGGAGACTGCTGGTCTGGCGCCCGACCGTGGACGGGCGTGGCTAAGCCGCGAGGGGCCCGCGCACCGCGCGAGCCCCGGATCGCGAAAGCTCAATCCAGCAGCTTGGTGTCATCGGGGGCCTGCGGCGGCGTCTTGATCGCGATCGCCTTGACCTGTCCGCTGATCGGCTTGGTGCCGCCATGCGGCGTCCCCTTCGGGATGATGACGAGGTCGCCCGGCTTCACCGTGACCTCCTTGTCGCCGAACCAGATCGTGCCGGTGCCCTCTAAGATGTACTGGATCTCGTTGGTGTTGGGATGCATGTGCTTGGGCACATTGCCGACCTGGATCGAGATGGTGGCGCCATCGGCGCTTGCGAACGTCTTGGAGCGGTAGCCGACGGCGTTGGCATTCCCGAGCGCGTCGCCCTCCATCTCGCCGGTGTGGATGATCTGCGGAGGGATGTTCTCCGCGGCGAGCGCCGGCCGCAGCAGGTGGGTTGCGCCGCATCCGGCGGCAAAAGCGGTGGCGATCGACAGTCCGATTGCAAGGCGATTCATGGATGATCCTCCCCATCAAGAATTGTTCTTGTGGGCTTCATGCTATTGCGCCGAAAGGCCGATGGCCAGCGCCTTCGGTCCTGCTTCTCAAGCCAGCCCGGCTGCTTTATGGTGCCGCCAGCCGAACGGAGGAAACCAATGAAGAACACGATAGCCAGGCTCGCGGGCGCGCTGCTCGCGCTGACGCTCACCACCGGTCTTGCCGCGGCGCAAAGCAAGGTCACGATCGCGATCGGCGGCGGCTCCTGTTTGTGCTATTTGCCGACGGTGCTGGCAAAGCAGCTCGGCGAATACGACAAGGCGGGTCTCGACGTTGAGCTCGTGGACCTCAAGGGCGGCTCGGACGCGCTCAAGGCCGTGCTCGGCGGCAGCGCCGACGTGGTCTCCGGCTATTTCGACCATTGCGTCAACCTCGCGGCCAAGAAGCAGGAGCTTCAGGCCTTCGTGGTCTATGACCGTTATCCCGGCCTCGTGCTGGTGGTTTCGCCGTCGCACACCAACGAGATCAAGTCGATCAAGGACCTCGCCGGCAAGAAGGTCGGCGTCAGCGCGCCCGGCTCCTCCACTGACTTCTTCCTGAAGTATATGCTGAAGAAGAATGGCGTCGATCCCGCCAGCACCGCCGTGATCGGCGTTGGCCTCGGCGCCACTGCGGTCGCCGCCATGGAGCAGGGCCAGATCGATGCGGCCGTGATGCTCGATCCCTCCGTGACCGTGCTCCAGGGCAGCCACAAGGATCTGCGCATCCTCTCGGACACCCGCACGCAAAAGGATACACTTGAGACGTTCGGCGGCGAATATCCGGGCGGCGCGCTGTACTCGACCGCGGCCTGGGTCGCCGGCCACGAGAAGGAGACGCAGGCGCTGACCAACGCGATCCTGGGCACGCTCGCCTGGATCCACTCGCACTCGCCCGAGGAGATCATGGCGAAGATGCCGGAGGAGACGGTTGGCAAGAACAAGGACCTCTATCTCGCGGCACTGAAGAACACGATCCCAATGTTCTCCGAGACCGGCAAGATGGACCCGAAGGGCGCCGACGCCGTGCTCGCGGTGTTCAGCGTTGGATCGCCCGAGGTCGCCAACGCCAAGATCGACGTCAGCAAGACCTTCACCAACAAGTATGTCGAGCAGGCCAAGAAGACCACGGGAAGCGTCAAATAACTGACGCGAAGGTGTGGTCATCAGGCGTCATGACGTCACCAATCATTCATCGGGTCACGACGCTTGAACTTGCCGTGCGGCCGATCGTCTGGGCGTTCGCGGAGGAGCGGCGCGCCGAGATCGCCACGCATTTCGCCGAGAAGCAGCGCGAGCGGCCAAAGATCTGGAACGGTCGCGTCCTGCTCGGGCGTGATGCAACGTTCGCCGACGGGCATCTTTCTGCGACCTATTTCGAGACCGATTTCGCGAGCTTCCTCGCCTGGCGCGATTGGGGTTTTCCCGACAAGGCCGTGTTCAACGGTTTTGGCATGGGCGCGTTGCGCGCCTCCGACGGCGCCTTCGTCATGGGTGAGATGGCGCAGCACACCGCCAATGCGGGCCGGATTTATTTCCCGTCCGGTACGCCCGATCTCGAAGACGTCAGGGGCCACACGCTGGACATTCCCGGCAGCGTGATCCGCGAACTCGAGGAAGAGACCGGCCTGACCGCCGCCGACTATCGGGTCGAGCCGGACTGGCACTGCGTCGTCACCGGCCCGACGATTGCGATGTTGCAAATCGTCAACCTGGACATGCCGGGTGATGTGGCGCGTGCGCGGATCGAAGCCAATCTGGCGGACGAGGCCGAGCCAGAGCTCTCGGCCATTCATCTCGTGCGCGGGGTGAGCGATCTCACGCCGTCCATGCCGCGATTTGTCACGGCCTTCGTCGAGCAGCAGTTCGCGTTGCGCTGATGCGCGAGGCTTGACATCGCTGCGCTCAGCCCATGTGATGGGCGAAAATATAAAACCAAAAAGAATGCAATGCACAATCGTCCAGGGAGGTTTTGATGCGCGTGCGCATGGCTGCCCGTTTGGTACGTGGGCTGTTGGTCGCGGTATCGGCGACAGGCTTGGCGCTGTCCGCCCAGGCCCAGGATCAAGGCAAAGAGAAGAAGATCAAGATCGGCGTCGTTTTCGATCTGACCGGGCCTCTCGCCGGCGGTGGCTCTGAACTCGGCTATATCGGCGCAAAGATCATTCTCGACCATTTCGCCAAGACCGGCGTCGAGGGTTACAAGATCGAAGCGGTCTATGCCGATGCGCAAAGCAAGCCCGACATCGCGATCAACGAATCCGTCCGCCTGCTCGAGCAGGAAAAGGTCGACATGGTGCTCGGCTTCTTCTCCTCGGCGCAATGTGTGCCGGTCGCGGCCCGCGTCGAGCAGCTCAAGAAGTTCATGTGGATGACGACTTGCATCTCGTCGGCCGTGTTCAACGAGAAGGGTTACAAATACGTCTTCCGCCCGCAGGCGAGCGGCGACCAGTTCGGCATGATGACCATGGATTTCATCGCGCAGAATGCCAAGGCGAAGTTCGACAAGGAGCCGAAGGATCTGCGCGTCGCCATCATTCACGAAGACGGCGCCTATGGCGTCGACGTGTCCAGGGGCAACGAGGCCGGCGCGAAGAAGGCGGGATTCAACGTCGTGATGAAGGAGGGTTATTCAGCCACCGCGCCTGACCTCTCCGCGCTGGTGACCAAGCTGAAGCGCGCCAAGCCTGATGTCATTTTCCACACTGGCTACAACCCTGATATCACGCTGTTGCTGCGTCAGGCGCGCGAGCAGGGGCTGAAGTTCGGCGCGCTGATGGGGCACGGCGCGGGTTACGGCGTCTATGAAAAACTGAAGGAAGGCATGGGAGCCGATGCCACCTACATCTTCAACACAGACCCGATCTCGATCTGGCTTGCCAACCAGAAGACCATGGATCCCAAGCTCCCGCCTGTGATCAAGATGGTTGGCGAGGAATTCGACAAGATCCGGCCCGGCGTCGCGATCCGCTCGGCGCATGTCGGCATCGGTGCGTCCAACACCTATGTGTTCATGAATGACGTGCTGCCGCGCGCGATCAAGAAGTATGGCGGGGTCGATCCGGATGCGCTGCGCAAGGCTGCCCTCGATACTGATATTCCCGAAGGGGGCACCATGCTCGGCTTCGGCGTGAAGTTTTACGGCGAGGGCACGCCGATGGCCGGGCAGAACGAGCGCTCGTTCCCGGTCGTGATCCAGTACATCGACGACAAGTCCTCCGTGGTGTGGCCCAAGAGTCAGGCGCAGCGCGAGGCTGTGCTGCCGCTGCCGAAGGGCACCACCTACAGCAATCAGTAGCGCAAATGCGCGCAGAGAGGAGAGCGGGACGGTGCTGGAAGTCAGCGGGCTGGTGAAGCGGTTTGGTGGCTTCACCGCCGTCAACAATGTGTCGTTCAAAGTCGATCAGGGCGAGATCCTCGGCCTGATCGGCCCCAACGGCTCGGGCAAGAGCACGATCTTCAATATGCTCTCGGGTACACTGGCGCCGACGTCCGGTTCGATCCTGTTCGACGGCTCCGAGATCGCGGGCCTTCCGCCGCACCGGATCATCAACAGCGGCATCGGCCGCACCTTCCAGATCCCGCGACCATTCCGCCGCCTGACGATCTTCGAGAACGTCGCGCTCGCCGGATTCTATGGCCAGGGCCGCCACAGCCGTGCCAGGGCCGAGGAGGCGGCCGAGCGCTCGCTGGCGATGGTCGGCTTGCCGACCGATCGCCATGCCAGCGTCGACGGCCTCGGCGCAGCCGGCCTGAAAAAGCTCGAACTGGCGAAAGCACTCGCCACCACGCCCAAACTTCTGCTGGCCGATGAGAGCCTCGGCGGCCTCGACGAGGCCGAGATGGGGCAGGCGGCTAACATGCTCCGCAACATCCGCGACGAGCTCGGCATTACCATCATCTGGGTCGAGCACATCATGGGCGTGCTGATGCGCGTCGTCGATCGCGTCATGGTGCTCGATCACGGCGAGAAGATCTCGGAAGGTTTGCCGAGTGCCGTTGCCGGCGATCCCCGTGTCATCGAGGTCTATCTCGGCACCGATGCCGAGACCACGCAGGCTGCGGCCGCCGCAGCGCGCCGCCGCGCGGGGGTGCAGTGATGTTGGAGCTCCGCGGCGTCAATGCCGGCTATGGTACCTTCCAGGCACTGTTCGACGTCGATCTCGACGTGAGGGCGGGTGAGGCCGTCGGCGTCATCGGTCCCAACGGGGCCGGCAAGACCACCCTGATGCGCGTCATCTCCGGCCTGATCCGCCCCTCGCGTGGGGCGATCAGAATGGAAGCCGTCGACGTCGTGGCCACGCCGCCGCACAAGATCGTCAGCCTCGGGATCGCGCATGTGCCGGAGAACCGGCGGCTGTTTCCGCAGCTCTCGGTCGACGACAATCTCAAGATGGGCGCCTTCATGCAGGAGGCGCGCGGCCACTATGCCGAGCGGCTGGACGTGGTGTTCGAGCTGTTTCCGCGCCTGAAGGAGCGCCGCCACCAGATGGCGGGCACCATGTCCGGCGGCGAGCAGCAGATGTGCGCGATCGGCCGCGCGCTGATGTCGAATCCAAAGCTGCTGCTGCTCGACGAGCCGTCGGCGGGGCTCGCGCCGGTCGTGGTGCAGCAGGTGTTCGAGCTGGTGAAGCGGATCCGCGCCAGCGGGCTGACCGTGCTGATCGTCGAGCAGAATGTGCAGCAGGTGCTGAAAGTGGTCGATCGCGCCTATCTGATCGAGGCGGGTACGATCAGGTCCTCAGGCACCTCGGCCGAGATGCTGGCGAGCGACACGGTCAAGGAAGCGTATCTCGGGGTGTGAGGTTCATGCAGGCATGCAAGCATTTCTGGACATTTTCGACATCTACCTGCTGGAGGCCGTGATCAACGGCATCCTGCTCGGCGGCGTGCTGGCGTTGCTCGCGCTCGGGCTCAATTTGATCTTCGGCGTCATCGACGTGACCTGGATCTGCTACGCAGAGCTGGTGATGATCGGCATGTACGCCATGTACTTCCTGGTGCAGTATTACGGCATCAGCTATTTCGTCGCCGCGCCGCTCACCATCCTGCTGGTCGCGGTGCTCGGCGCGGCGCTGCATTACCTCGTGATCGCGCCGCTGCTCACGGCGCCGCCAATCAACCAGTTGCTGGCGACCGGCGGGGTGCTGTTCGTGCTGCAGAGCTTTGCCACGGTCGCCTTCGGCATCGACTTCCGTAACCTCGGCATCCGCCTGCCGGTGCTCGCCTTCGGCGACATGAATTTCAGCTACGCGCGACTGCTGTCCTTCCTGGCCGCGCTGGTCGGCATGGTCGCGGTCTATCTGTTCATGACGCGGACCTTCACAGGGACCGCGATCCGGGCGATCTCGCAGGACCGGCAGATCATGGCGCTGATGGGCGTCGACACGAAGCGGATCTATCTCATTACCTCTGCGATCGGCGGGGGGCTGGCCGGGCTCGCAGCATGCCTGCTGGTTCTGCAATATGACGTGCATCCCTTCGTCGGCCTGTCGTTCGGCCCGATCACCTTCCTGATCTGCGTGCTCGGGGGCCTCGGCAATTTCATCGGCGGCTTCATCGCCGCCTTCGTGTTCGCCGAGATCATCTCGCTCGGCGGCCTGTTCTCCGATCTCGAATGGGGCTATGTGCTTGCCTTCGCGTTCTTCATCGTCATGATGTTCATCCGGCCCGCGGGCCTGCTCGCGAGGCGCCGATGATGGGGCGGGGACGGCTTGCAGCCTGGGGGATCGGATTGGCGGCGCTGGTCGCGCTGCCTTTCGTCTATCGCGATCCCTATCATCTGCACATCCTGGTGCTGATCCTGATCTGGTCGTTCGCCTATACGTCCTGGTCGATGATGGGGCGGTTCGGCCTCGTCTCGCTCGGCCACGGCGGTTTCATGGGAATCGGCGCGTATGTCACCGCGCTACTCTGGAATCACCTGGGCTGGTCGCCCTGGATCGGCATCCCCATCGGCATGGTCGCGGCCGGCGCGCTGGCGCTGATCGTCGGCTATCCCTGTTTCCGCTTCCGCATCACCGGGCACTATTTCGTGCTGGTGACGCTCGCGCTCTCCGGCATCGTGCTCCAGGTCATTACGGCGACGCGCGACTACACCGGCGGCTCGCTCGGCTACACGCCGAACCGGGCCGCGGGCAACAAGCTCTGGTCGCTGCAATTCGACGACAAGATCACCTGGTACCTGATCGCGCTCGGGGTCTGGCTTTTCGGCATCGTGGTCTGGCACTGGGTCGACCGCAGCATGGCCCGCTATGCGCTGGAGGCGATCTCGGAGGACGAGGACGCCGCGGCCGCCGCCGGCGTCGACGTCACCGCGGAGAAGCTGAAGATCACGCTGCTCAGCGCGCTGATGACGGCATTGGCCGGCGCGCTCTACTGCCAGTACCAGATGTTCATCACGCCTGATACCGTCAGCGGCATCGCGGTGTCGCTCCAGATGGTGTTCGCGGCCATCGTCGGCGGCCTGTTCGTCTCGCTCGGCCCGACCTTCGGCGCTATCATCACGATTATGCTGGCCGAGACCCTGCGCATCGGCTTCGGCACCAAGGCGGTCGGCTGGGACAATCTCGTCTACGGCGTGTTGCTCGTGCTTTTCATCATATTCCTTCCCAAGGGTATCCTTGGTAGCTTGCTCGACCGATTGAAGCCGCAACGCAAGGTGTCCCGCGCTCATGAGCAAGAAGTCGTCCAAATCGCTCGCCCAGGAACTTGACCGCTACATCACGCCGTTCCGCTACGATGGTTCGGGCAAGTTTCATCTCAAGGATCACAAGACCAACGAGAAGGGCGACCTCGACAAGGAGAAGGCCCAGGAGATTCTCGATGCCAACATGAAGCGGCTGATCGCGTTTCAGGAGAAGCTCTACGCCCAGGACCGCTGGTCGGTACTGATCGTGTTCCAGGCGATGGACGCCGGCGGCAAGGATTCCGCGATCAAGGCGATCTTCGAGGGGATCAATCCGCAGGGCTGCGAGGTCAGTGCCTTCAAGGCGCCGAGCAGCAAGGAGCTCGATCACGATTTCCTCTGGCGCCACGTGGTCGCGCTGCCGGAGCGCGGGCATATCGGCATCTTCAACCGCTCCCATTACGAGGAATGCCTGGTGACGCGCGTGCATCCGGAGGTCCTCGCCAAGGAGAAGCTGCCGTCAATGCTCGTCACCAAGAACATCTGGAAGGAGCGGTTCGAGGACATCTGTGCGTGGGAGCGCTATCTCGCGCGCAACGGCACCGTGGTGCTGAAGTTCTTCCTCAACCTGTCCAAAGACGAGCAGCGCGAGCGCTTCCTCGACCGGCTGGAGGATCCGTCCAAGCAGTGGAAGTTCTCCATGGACGACATTAAGGAGCGCGCGCTGTGGCCGCGCTACCAGGCGGTCTATCAGGACATCGTCCGGCACACGGCAACGCCTCATGCGCCGTGGTATGTCGTGCCGGCCGACCACAAATGGTTCGCGCGCGTCGTGATCGGGTCGGCCATCGTCGCGGCGCTCGAAAAGCTCGATCTGCGCTTCCCTCGCGCCGACAAGGCCTCGGCGGGTGAATTCGACGAGGTGCGCAAGGCGCTGGAGAAGGAGGAGAAGGCGGGCAAGAAACAAAAACGCGAAAACAACCCCATGCACAGTAGCCGGGGATAACGAAATCAATGACTTGAAGGTCAGCGCGAGCGCTTGCGGATTTAACGAAATCGTTTGACTCGTCGGGCAAAACAGGGGCATGATGTGATCATCCCCAAATTCCTCAGTACTCGCGTCCACCGGTAGCAGAAGCGTTCTACATTGGCGGGAAGGGCGGCCTCGCAATTCGCCCACTTCTCGCATTTCGCTGCAAGCGAATCCGTCGCAGTCAGATGGAACGCGCCCTCAAATGTGATTTGCGCGCCGTTGATCTTGCTTGACAGTTCTTCGTCACGGGAGGACCATCTCAATGGTCGCAAACAAGCGACGCGCAACGTCCACATCAAGAGCAAGGGGAGGTCTATGACACCACCTCCGCAGATCCAGCCGCGTTAAGTGCGATGGAGCTCGTTCGGACTATCGCATAGCGGCAGAAAACCGCGAACGGCACGCCGGGCCAAGGTTTAGAGGGCTGCATCAGTGTGGCATAGCCCCTACCTGCCCGGCGCTGTATTGTGCATCACATCGATTGCACACCGATCCACGTCGGAGGGCCGTGACGCGGCCGCCGTGCTTTTGACATCGTGCTTCTCTCTTCCTCCTCCTCACGGCCGTCATTCCGGGCCGACTCCCGGAATGACGGAGGGCTGTCGCATATCAGGGCTGTCGCATATGACGTCTCAGCGGCGCCTGAGCGAGCGCCTCGTCCTTCGAGACGCCGCGTTCTGCGGCTCCTCAGGATGAGGCTCAGCTGCATCCATCTGCGTTGAAATGTTGCCGCATATTCATCCCTCATCCTGAGGGCTCGCCGCAGGCGGGCGTCTCGAAGAATGGCCGCGGTTGAGCTTCCAGCCGCGTGCCTGCATTCCGATCGCTGCACGTCCTGCCTTGAGACCGCGGTTCCCGTTTACTGCACCGCGGCAAATGCCAAGAGAATGTCGCCTCATTGGCCAACTTCCGACACAGCGCCCGGGCGAATAGCGTCGATCCGACATGATGCATGTGCTTCGGCGGTGACGAGCCCGACGTCGCCGTCGCATTCATTTTCCCAGGGATCCCTCGTGTCGCATAAGCTTGCCTCCGCGCTTCTCGCCGCGCTCTTGATCGCGATCTCATCTCTCTCCTGCGCCCGCGCCGCGCCGCCGACGAGTAGCGCTGCCGCGTTGTCGCCCGATGAGGCCAAGCGCGCGCTGGAAACGCTGCAGGACGACAAGAAGCGCGCGCAGATGATCGACACGCTGCGCGCGATCGCCAATGCGTCCGGTGCACAGCAGCCCGCGCCCGAGCCAAAATCGCCGATCCCGCTCGCGGCCGACGGCCTCGGTGCGCAGCTCATGCTCACCGTGTCCGAGGAAATCGGCGAGATTTCGCGAGACGTCGCCGATATGGCCAGGACGCTCACGCACTTCCCGGCGTTCTATTACTGGATCGTGCGGACCGCGAACGATCCCGCGGCCTACAATCTCCTGATCGAGATCGCCTGGAAGCTTGCGCTGGTGTTCGGCTGCGCCTTCTGCGCCGAATGGGTGATCTTCCGTCTGATCCGCCGCCCCGTCGTGTTCCTGGAAGGGCGCATGCCGCAAACGGCGCGTCTGCCGGTGCAGGTGTTGCCCATTGCCGATCCGCCGTCATCCGTGGCCGATGTCACCCCGGCGCCCGAACTGCACATGCGCCGCCACAGCCTGGCGCGGGCCTGGCAAATCATGCTGCGGCTGCCGCTCGTGCTGGGACGCTTCCTGCTCGAGCTGCTACCCGTGTTGGTCTTTGTCGGCGTCGCCACGGCGCTGCTCGGCACCGAGATCGGCGGGCCCACCACCGTCCGTCTCGTGATCCTCGCCGTCGTCAACGCCTATGCGTTCTCGCGCGGGCTCTTCTGTGTGGTCCGTGTGCTGGCGGGACCGTTCGGCTTGTTTCCGGTCAAGGCCGAAACCGCCGCCTATATCGAGATCTGGGCGCGCCGTATCGTCGGTGTCGGCGTCTCCGGCATCGCCTTTGCGAATGTGGCGCTGCTGCTCGGCCTGCATCGCGGCGGCTACGCCGCGCTCCTGCGCATGGTGATGCTGGTCGTGCATCTCTTCATCGTCGTCATCATCCTGCAATGCCGCCGCCAGGTCGCCGAAGCGATCCGCGCGCCGGCCGACCGGCAGGGGATCGCGGCGCGACTGCGCAACCGCATCGCGGGCGGCTGGCACTATCTCGCCATCGCGCTCGACCTTGCGCTGTGGGCCGTGTGGGCGCTGAACATTCGCAACGGCTATTCGTTGCTGCTGCAATATTTCGTCGGCACCATCGCGGTGGCGCTGATCACGCGTGTCGCCATCATGCTGACGCTGGGCCTGATCGACCGCGGCTTCCGCATCAAGCCCGAGATCCTCCAGCGCTTTCCGGGCCTCGAGATCCGCGCCAACCGCTACCTGCCGCTGCTGCGCAAGATCGTATCCGGCGTGATCGCCTTCATCGGCCTGGTGGCCGTGCTCGAAGTCTGGGGCGTCGACGCCATCGTATGGTTTTATGGGGGCCAGATCGGCAGCCGGCTGATCTCGGCGGTGGTGACGATCGGACTTGCCGTGTTCATCGCAGCTGCGATCTGGGAAGCCAGCAACGCGCTGCTGGACCGCCAGATCAATACGCTGTCGCGCGATGGGCACTATGCCCGGGCCGCGCGGCTGCGGACCTTTCAGCCGATGCTGCGCACGGCCTTGCTGTGCGTGATCGCCACTGTCGTCGGGCTCACGGCGCTCAGCGAGATCGGCGTCAACGTCGCGCCGCTGCTGGCGGGCGCCGGCATCGTCGGCATCGCCATCGGCTTCGGCTCGCAGAAGCTGGTGCAGGATCTCATCACCGGCCTGTTCCTGCTGCTGGAGAACACCGTCCAGGTCGGCGACAGCGTCAGCGTGTCCGGGCTATCGGGCGTGGTCGAGAACGTCTCGATCCGCACGATCAGGCTTCGTGCCGGCGACGGTGCCGTGCACATCGTGCCGTTCAGCGCGGTCACGACTATCACCAATGCCAGCCGCGGCGCCGGCAATGCGTCCGTCAGCGTCAACGTCGCCTACAAGGAGGATACCGACCGCGCCGGCCAGATCCTCAAGGACATCGTCGACGAGATGCGCCGCGAGGTGGAATTCCGCAGTCTGATCCGCGGCGATCTCGAGCTCTGGGGCATCGACAAGGTCGACGGCGCCATGGTGTCGATCGTCGGCCAGATCCGCTGCACCGAGGCCGGCCGCTGGCCGGTGCAGCGCGAATTCAACCGCCGCATGAAGCAGCGTTTCCAGCACAACGGCATCGAGGTCGCATCCGCCACCCAGACCATCCTGATGCACATCGCGCCGCCGGCTGATGGCGCCGCTCATCTGACGCCAAGGCGAGCGGTCGGCTAGAGAGTCTGTCCATAAACGTCGGCTTGCCAATCGAAAGCGGAAGTGTCCGACCTTACGTGTGATCGGCGGCTCGTGATCCAAACCGGAAGTCGGCATGCCAACGATAACTCAGAACAGAGGAGGTGGCGCCTTTTGGCCCCGCCTTGCCCTTAAGTTCGTTTGTGTCCACGCCATGAACGTACTCGCGCGTGTCCTTCAAACGTTTTTCTTGGATGTACGCGCTCCTCAAGTCGATTGTGTCTACCCCAATCGCCGATGACACCCACGGCGCGCGCCATGGGGCAGTCGGGGGGTACCCATTTGCTTGCGTGCTTCCTGCCGTCTGAATGCTTTTTTAAGTCAAAGCAATTGCAGAGATATCGATACCGACGAGGACAGATTCGGTATTTATACTTCCGTCCGGGTTTCTCCTGAACGCGCGCCGTTTGGTTGGCATCATAATCCCTTGAATGTTCTTGTACTCGGACATGTAGTGCGCGGCTGGAGCACCACCTGCCACGAGTGTGGTATAATCCAAACGAGCGATGAGCCCGTTTTCATCGACGTGGAATATCTGGTCCGGACAGTGAGTTCCAACCTTCTCGGGAAAAGTGATCTTGAGCCGCCGGCGTACCGTGCCTTGGTCGGTCGCCGGGTCTATCTCTTCCGCTTTGGCACTCTCAGTGACAAACATAAATGGAGTATTCAGATAATTCCAAAGTGCATACCCGGTAAAGTAAGCCAGATGCAGCCTATCCCACGTCGTCTGAAGAGTATGTCCTTCAAACGCATTTCTTGGATGTACGCGCTCCTCGATAAGCTTCCCGTCGATTGTCTCTAGCCGAACACGATCCGGTTCGTAGATGCTTTGCACGCCTTCTTCGGTAAAGTGCGTAAAGCAAGTTCGCTGTTCTTTCGTTTGCGCCTTCAATTGAACATTTTCGAAGACACCATCCCATCCCTTTCTAGTCCAGTGCGAACCATGCATCGAGAGGTTCACGTCGATCGCGTTGAATTTTCGCCATCGTTCAAGAGTTCCGTGAGACTCAAGCACCAGATCTAAAAGAGCAGTCATGTGTCCTCCGGTTCGCCCTATTGGAATTAGGGCCATCGCTTTCGATATCGCACTAGCTGCGGTTTCAGGCGCTTAGAATTCAGGGCGCCTGACCGTTGATCATCCATTAGTTGGGTTTCAGAAGGACTTTCCCGCCTTTTTGCGCATGCGCCATGGCCTGAGTTGCCTGCTCGAGCGAATAAACGCCGGCGACCGGAACGTGCAGTTTGCCTTCGGCGATCAGTCGCTCGGCTGTCCGCGTATGAGCCGCAAGCTTTTCGTGTGCATCTCGAAAGCGCGGAAATCCCAGCCAAAACCCTTCCAGGGTCATCTGCTTGAAAATGATGTTCAGAGGACTCATGGCCGCGGGCTTTCCGCTGACGCCGCCATAGACGACCATCTTGGTGTTCGACGCGAGGCAAGACGCTACCGAGTGCGAGGACTCGCCACCCACGCCGTCGATGCCCAGCTTGATTTTAGCCTTGCCGGTCGCCGCTGCGACCTGCTTCACAACGTCGGGTCCATCGACAAGGACGACGTCAGCTCCGGCTGACTTCAGCTCATCCACCAGCTCGGGTCTGCGCACGAGGCTTACCGAGCGCAGTCCGAACTCCTTTGCAAACGCAATGACGCTGCGTCCCACACCGGAATTGCCGGCGTTCTGGATGACCCAGTCGTCCTTGCCGAGTTCGACATACTCGGTTAGGAGCAATGCCGCTGTGAGCGGATTGATCCGAAGCATTGACATCTGTTGGGGATCGGCTTGCTCAGACAAGACGATGAGATCGGTGGCCGGCACCGTGATGGCCTGTCTCCACACGGGAAGCCCGATCGGAATGGCCACACGATCGCCAGTCCTTACATTTTTAACCGAGGCTCCTACGGCGACAACGCGGCCAATAGCTTCGTTCCCGAGCGGCGCGGGCGGCTGCGGCCTGATCGCATACATGCCACGGATCATCAGAAGTTCAGCAAGTCCGATCGCTGAGTATTCGACCGCGACCGTGGCTTCATTTGCTGCCGGCGGTGGGGGTGGATCGCTTTCGACAACTTCAACCACCTCGGTGGGTTTGCCAAACTTAGACATTTGCAGAAACTTCATTGTCCCCTCCGCGAGAGCTGTATGGCTCATTCCGCCAAGTAATCTTACGGTTCCCTGACCGCTCGACGCCAAACCATGCTAAGTTCATATAACGAACTGTCATTAACGTCAACCTGTGTATGAAAAATGAACTCAGAAAAAGCGCATTCGCCCGAGCTGGATCTTCGCTTGATGTTGGAGCTAAAAAACAACTGCTCCATCAAGCGAACGCTCGAGATTGTTGGTGAAACCTGGACCTTGTTGATCTTGCGCGAGGCCTCATGGGGGGTTCGCCGCTTCCAGGACTTTCAAACGTTTTTGGGCATACCAAGAGCGGTGCTGTCTGAGCGCCTGGAAAAACTTGTTGAGTACGGAATCTTTGAAAAAACTCCTTACAAGGAGCCGGGGGCGCGAAAGCGCTATCAATACGAACCCACCAAAGCCGGCATCAAGCTATTGCCTGTGCTGATGGCATTGAGCCAATGGGGAGATGAGCATCTCGGCAAAGGATCTGCCCGCATGATCGACAAAGCGACTCGGGAAGAAGTGTTTCTGAAGGTCGTCAGCAAAAACGGCGACCATGTCCCAGTGGAGCGGGTGCGACCAGTAGTGCGGAGGTAATCACACGTTTGTGGTCAATAATGTTGATCGGCTTGCTGAAAGTAAGAAAGAAGTTCTTGAGCGATTGAGCAGGCGGGGTCCCATCGTGCGATTTGCCGAGCCTGCGGATCATCGGTCGGACACGCGCCAATGAAGCACTAACGCCAGCTGAGCGGGCCCCACGCGATTTCCACACATGGCCCAACTCGGACCTAGGGTGAGGTGCGCCAACGCGGCCGGTATCGGAGGCAGAGTGGACCTCAGACGAAGTGCAGCGCGAGTTTATGAGTACATGTCCTAACACTACTTTGGCAGAATGTGTTTTCGCCGCTGTTTTTCAAGGATTTGCTTTCGGCAATATGGGCACTGCTGGGGCGGCG
>NZ_JADPJF010000151.1:0-26630 GCF_023073295.1 Bradyrhizobium sp. 23
ACATCTGAAGGCCGAAGGTCACCTTGGCCGCTGCTATCTCAAAGGCCGCGCCGGCGACGCCGCCAACGTCGTGCTCTCAGCAGTGGGCCACAACTTCCGCCGTATCCTCGCCTGGCTCAGAGAACTCTTATGCCTCTTCCTGATCCAGCTATCGCATACGCTTGCCTGTCCGCTCCCGCTCAATTCGGCTTCTTAACGGACGACTACATTGCAGATGCGAGGTCGCGCCATGGACCTTGCCGCCATCCGGGCTCGGATGGACAACCCCGATTGGCGATCGCGGAGCCAGCTCAGCGCTTGCTGAGAGCCTTGTGGCCTCGGTCGAGCGGGCTGTTGTCGGGCCTCTTTTGAAATGTCGACTGGCCTTTTTCGGCCAGTACCCGGTCCCGCAAGGTTTGCGCGCCTGGGCATTCCGAGCCGACCAGGCCTGCGGCATCGCCTTTAAGGAGCCGCTGGCTTGCCATGCCATGCGGTGAGCGGCTTGCCCGAGCGAGGTTCCGTAGCTGAGAAGGCCGCCGACGCCGGCTTGCTCCAGCGCAAGCACACACATGGCGATTCAACGCGGTCGCGCTGATTCGTTCCGTCCGAGCCGCCTACCGCGGGCGCGAAGTCCAATTCCAGCTAGGAGGGCACGCCGAAGCGCTTCATAAGGCAACTGACGTGACGATGATTAGGGCCGCTGCGCCCTTTCAATCGCTGCCTTTGCTTCTGCCAACGTGCAGCCGTTCGCGGCGCGGTAAAGTGAAACTGCGCGGACCTTCTCGCCGGCTTTGAGCGCGTCCTCTATTTCCGTCGAACCACCCAGCGGTTCATAGCTCACACCGCCCTGCTTCAGAAGTAAATCGAGCTTTGCTTCAACTCTTTCCAGGGTGACAAGTCGCCGCTGCAGGCCTGTCATTTTCAAGCGGAAATAGAACGCGAGCCCCGTGACCATTGCGAGCACAAGGGCGGTAGATCCAGCAATCGTTTCCATGAAGCGCTCTCTTTACTCGGGCGATCCTGCCTCCGCATACGATTCCAGATAGCCGCAGGCCGAGCAGCGATACGTGGCCACCGTAAGCGCCTTCCTGCCGAACATGAACGACTCGCGGTACGTGGCGGGCGGCACTCCCGCAAACCAGAGCAACTGCCCACGCCCCAGGCTGGGAATGAAACCCTGCTCCATGGTCCCCTCGCATTTCGGGCAAGCTTTGTGCTCTGTCATTTCGGGATCGTAGACGGACTACCGAACGTTACAAGCTCCTGAGCAGCGCCCTCCTCTCGTCTGAGCGCCGCGACCGTTCAGTGAGCCAGGCAACATCGGTCCGTGCTCTTCGCGGCAGCTTTTCCTAGGTCTGGCAGCACGCAGGAACGTCTCCGATTTGGCGCGGTTGCCCAGCGGGGCGGCAGAGAACGGCAACGATGCTTGAAACCGATACCTTGCGGTTAAGTGCCCGAACTGCGGCGCCTGGCCGATGGCCGCGAACCGCCGAAAAACCTTTCACCCGGTGTCGAGCTCGAGTTCAGATGCTCGCGGTGCGCTCAGCATGAGCTCGGGCGTTTGCGGCGTCCGAGCTTATCAGGCGCAGCCGAGCGGGTGACGTGAGACCAGCAGCAAAATGGATCTACACGAACAATGGCCGCGGAACGGCCATTCACTTTGCGACTTGACCATCACGAGCGTCGAATTTTCGGAGGAGAGATCATGAAGACCATCTTTGCGGCTGTCTGCCTGCTGTCACTGGCGTTGGCCTCGCCGGTGCAAGCGAAGGGGTGCATCAAGGGCGCGATCGTCGGTGGTGTTGCCGGCCACATGGCGGGTCATGGCAAGCTCGGCGCGGTGGCGGGCTGCGTGGTGGGCCATCATGAGGCTAACAAGCAGAACGGCAACAACCCGAACAACTCGAACGCGCAAGCTCCGTCCGGGCAGAAGTAATCTATCCAGGTTGGCGCCGGGGCTCCTTGGGCCCCCGGCGAGCGCGAGCCTACCGCGGCACTATCCAGACGAGCAGCTCGGGCCGCATCCCCGCCTGGTCGGGAGAAGGTGGATGGCGGCGTGCGTGGCGCAGGCAGCGGTCGGTCGGTCGCTCCGGATCCAGAGGGACCCTTGTCATCGTACCGTTCGCGAGCTCCAGCAGGCGCCGCACGGTGAACGACTCGGCCTTCTCGGCGAGGGTCAAGACCCGGATAGAATTGTTGCTCCATGACGCACCCAGCAATATCACCGTACGTCCGGCCGGCGAGTCAAGGCGCCGGAAGATGCCCCGAGCGGGGCGCCGGTCACGCGGTCGAGGCTACCCGGAGCACGTCCCGCTCTTGGCAAAGATCGCCCACCTTCGCCCGCATCCTCGAGAGCACAGCTCGGCTCAGGCGGTTGCGACGCCGACCCGCTGCGGCATTTGAATTTCGCGCTCCTGGGCGCGGGTCTGCCCGCGCTCCGGGCGATCTCGTTCCGGACCCCAGTGAAGTCTCATAGGGCGCTGAGATCGGCCGGCACGTCGCCGAACTTGCGAATGACGGTGGCGTCTCCGAACTCGCCGGTCGCAGGATCGCCGCTACGGCTGAACGCGACCGCGCCTAGGATGCCGGGCTTGCGAAACCGCGCCTCGGCACGCATCACGGCGGCATTGGCCGAGAAGCACTCCGTCGCCTCGCCGACGGCGATGCCATCGTCGGCGGCGACGAAGGGCAAGGCGACGTAGTAGGTGACCTCGGCCATCTCAGTCGTACCCATCCTTCCGATCGCGCGGGACGTCGAGCCGGCGGCGCGAGTAGCCGGCGGAAACCGAGGCCCGTAGCTCAGCGACCTGTGCCTCCAGGAAGCCGTTAGCGACAAGCAGAGCTTTCACCGCTTCCCACGCATCTCCGCCGCAGGCGGCAATGGCCTGGTCGGCGGCGACCTCCACCTCGAAGGCGGCCGGTTCGCATGGCTCAGGTCGGGTCATCGAAGCAGGTTCTCATTTTGTTCGCAGGAGTCAAGGCTGCGCGGCGTGCGTCATGGCGCCCCGGCCGGCGGCAAGGCACGGATTTCCGTGGATAGCGGCGGCGGTGTCGGAACCGTGTCGCGCCGTTCGTCTTGAGTCAAAGTCCCCGTACCTGGAGCGTTGCGTAGCCATGGCCCCCCGCGCGAACTGGAAAGGCTTCCTGCGCCTGTCCCTCGTCACCTGCCCGGTGGCGCTCTACCCGGCCACTTCCGAGAGCGAGAAGATCTCGTTCAACCAGCTGAACCGCCAGACTGGCCACCGCATCAAGTACCTCAAGGTCGACGCCGACACCGGCGAGGAGGTCTCGAACGAGGATATCGTCAAGGGCTACCAGCTCGAGAAGGATCAGTTCATCGAGGTTTCCAAGGAAGAGCTCGAAGAGATCGCGCTGGAGTCCACGCGGACCATCGAGATCGACGAGTTCGTCGACAAGTCGGACATCGATCCGCGCTACCTAATCCGCCCCTACTACATCCGTCCGGACGGAAAAGTCGGCCACGACGCCTTCGCGGTGATCCGGGAGACCATCCGCGAGATGGACAAGGTCGCGATCGGGCGTGTGGTGCTGACCAACCGCGAGCACATCATCGCGCTCGAGCCGATGGACAAGGGCCTGGTCGGCACGCTGCTGCGCTATCCTTACGAAGTGCGCAGCGAACACGAATACTTCGACGAGATCCAGGACGTCAAAGTGACCAAGGACATGCTCGATCTCGCCAGGCACATCGTGAACCAAAAAGCGGGCAGCTTCGAGCCGGAGAAGTTCGAGGACCATTATGAAAGCGCGCTGATCGAGCTCATCAATCAGAAGCGGACCGGCAAGCCGATCGTGCCGAAGGATCGGCCGAAAGGCGAGAACGTCGTCGATCTGATGGACGCGCTACGCAAGAGCGTCGGCGCCGCAGCAGCCAAGACCGAGGCACCGAAAAAGCCTGCCAAGAAGACGAAGAAAGCTGCGGCGGCTCAGAAGGAGATGCTGATGCCGATCGCCGGTAAGAAGCTGGCGAAGGAAGCGGTGGCGAAGAAGCCTGCGTCAGGGGCGCGGCGCAAGTCGGCCTGATGTAACGTGAAATATCCAGTGACGCCCGACGGTCGCTACTTCGTCGTCCGTGGCAGGTTGTGGCGCATGGCCAGGCCCGGCCTCGGTGAAGCGGAGCGGACCAGTCTCGTCGGCCATCTGATGAAGGCCCGTCGCGCGGTCCGCGACGCCAAGCGGAGCGCAGACCTCAAGACGGAGGCCGCCGCGCACAAGGCCGTGGACGAGTTCAAACGGAGGCTCGGTGAGAGAGGCCCCGTTTGGTGGGAAGACGGCGCACCCGATCTCAACCGGCACATGGCCAACAACACGACCTACGCCGAATGGTACGCAAAGCTTGGACGCTCACGCTCGGGAGGATCCTGAATTGCCCAAAGCCGCAATCTTCGACATCGACGGAACGCTTTTGGATTCGGTCGATCTCCATGCGCTCGCCTGGCACGAAGCGATGGTGAAGTTCGGCCACGATGTCGGCTTCGAGCAGGCTCGGGGGCAGATAGGCAAGGGAGGCGACAAGTTGATCCCGCACTTCCTGTCCGAAGACGCGCAGCGGGACCATGGCAAGGAGATGGAGGAATGGCGCGGCAACCGGTTCAGGTCCGAGTATCTGCCGCTGGTGCGCCCGTTTTCGGGAGTCCCCGATCTGCTTCGGCGCGTGAGGAATGCCGGCGCCCGGATTGCCGTCGCCTCCTCCGCCAAGAAGGATGAACTTTCCAAGTATCTCGAGATCGCGGGCATCTGCGACCTGGTCGACGTGACGACCTCGTCGGACGACGTCGAGGAATCGAAGCCGGCTCCCGACATCTTCGAAGCGGTCCTGAAGAAGCTTGGGGTCGAGGGCCATGACGCGGTGGCGATCGGTGACACGCCATCCGACGCCAAAGCTGCGAGCAAAGCGAAGATCGCGATCGTCGGCGTGCTGTGCGGCGGCTTCACCGAGAGTTCGCTGAGGCAGGCTGGATGCGTCCAGGTCTATCCCGGCCCGGCCGCCCTGCTTGCCTGCTTCGGGGATTCGCTCCTCGCAAGATGAGCCCCATGGGGGCGGTCATGATCAACGCGAGCCTCGAGGCGGCACCGAGCCGCCTTTTCGCGTACCATCTGGCCGGCTACAATACGCTACGCATAGCGGGGACAGGGTGTTGTTCGACGGATTGTACAAATGCGAGTATCGCGCCGGTGCCGTGCTGAACCGTAGCGTCATGCATGTGCGCGGTGGCCGCATGCTGGGGGGAAACTCGGCTTTCGCCCACGTCGGAAGCTACCAAGAGATCGACGGCGTGATCGTCGGTCGGGTAGCCGGACAGCGCCATGCTCTCAATCCCGAGGTGCGGCAGCTCTACGGTGCGGACGATGACGAGCTGATCCTGCGCGGCCGTGCGGTTGGCGATTCCTATCACTTCGATGCCTCTCCGGTCCGGCTCCCTGATCAAGTGATGCATGCCGTGATGACCAGCTTGGATGAGGAGTCTTTGCCGCCGCCCGGAAAGGTCGGCGACGGTGGCATCCCGAATGGCCTTTACGGGCTGCGCATCCGCGCGCTCGATGGGATTGACGGCGGACTGACCGGTGTGATGCTGCTGGAGGACGGCCGCATGCTGGGCGGAGACGCCTTCTTCTATTATCTCGGTTCTTACTCCTCTGCGGATAACCGCTGGCGCGGTGAAATCGTCAACCAGGAACACACGGCGGCTCGCGACGCGATCTTCGGCGGTTACGAGGTGGGCATCGGCTTTTCGGGCAGCTGCGAGGCCAACGGCGCGATTTGGGAGGCGACGGCGCTGGCCGGAAAACGAAGTTTCCAGCTGGCGGCCGAGATGAAGCTCCTGCACAGGATCTGATAAAGACTTCAGTTCGTGCTCGGGTGACGCCACTGCAATCTGAGATAAAGTCAGCGACCCAGTAGAGCTTGAGCACGGATGAGGGCGCTTTGGCCGAGCACAGGGTGGGTCCGAGCAGCTTCGCATAGGAACGGCCACGGCACCGTGCGGTTGGTGCTGGTTAATTGAAAATGCGCCGATGCATTTGGTCCGACCAGCAGATAGCCGCAGAAGGATCTCCGCAGGATCGATCCTGACCTCGGTTCTGGCCTGTTGGGCGGGATTGCTGATCCTCCACGCGCCCAGTTGTGACGAGTTTGAGCACATCCCGCCTGGCGGCGTTCCATGATCATACCGACGGTCGAGATCATCGCAGGAATTGTCCTGGTCGTCCTCGCCCTTCGCGATGTATTCGACACGGTGGTGGTGCCCGGAGAGAGCCGAGGCGCGCTCCGCGTGGCGCGGCGGCTGCTCGCCATCATGCTTCCGGTTTGGAAGTGGGCCCGCCGCGGCAAGAGCGGGGTCTCCACCAGCTTTGCGCCGGCGATCCTCATGGGCTCCTTCCTCATCTGGATGGTCCTTTTGTGGCTGGGCTTCGGCCTGATCGCGCATGCTCTGGCGATTGGTTCGCGCCGCCAGCCGATTTCCAGGAGGCACTGTTCATCGTCGGAAGCGCATTGTGCACGGTGGGACTGAGCGGCATTGAGGCCCATGGCCCAGCCCGCTGGGCCCTCATCCTGGCCGGCCTTTCGGGCCTCTCGGTCCTGACAATGGCTGTTACTTACCTCCTCCAGGTACAAGAGGGTATTTCCCGCCGCGATGCCGGAATTCTCAAACTTACGACGGCTGCGGGTCAGCCGCCCTCGGCTCTCAGACTGCTGGAGCGTTACGCCGACCTCGACTCTCCGGAGGAGATCAGGCGCGTGCTTTACAAAGGACGGGACCGGTGCGCCACCGTCCTGCAGAGCCATGCTTCCCATCCATCCCTGATCTACTTTCGATCGGTTGGCGTCGGCTCGGGTTGGCCTGCAACGCTCGGGGCCATGCTGGACCTCGCGCTGATGTTCGAACTGCTGATCGAGGACCGCGAGAGCCGAGCGCCGGCGATCCTGCTCCGAAGCGAAGGATTGCGCCTCATCGACGATCTGAATGGACTGATCGGCCTTGAGGCAAAATCTGACGACACCACTGATGCGGCAGTTCCGCGCGTGTGCGCCCGCTTGACGGCGGCTGGCTACAAGGTGCGTTCGCAGGTCGACGCAGCAGAGTTCGCGCAGCAGCGGCGAAAGCACGCTGGCCGGGTGCTTGCCGCTGCTGAGCATCTTGGCACCACGGCGGCACCCCTGATCCCTTGATCGTCGACAGCGGCATCGGACCGTGGGTTGTTGGTCCGGTTCAGTCGGGCGGGCATTCAGGGCAGGTATCGCCGATCGAGTCCAGCACTCCGCGGAGCTCAGCGACAGCCTGATCCGGAGACAAGCCGTCTGGAGGCTCCTGCCTGGCGATGTCCAACGCGCGGTCGCGGGCGTGAGGGTCGTCGGCCCGGTCCATTGCCCAGCCATGCTCCTCACATTCGTGGATGGCGCCCGCCTCCTGCAACACGCTGAGCGCCCATCCGCGCCGCGTTCTGATCGCCGGCCGTCTTTCCTTCGTCATCAGCATCGAGCTTGCTCCTGCCGGGACGAATCCTTCGGACCGCCGGCTCGTTCCTGGCGGTTAGCACGGGTCAGGGATTCCGAAATGCAGAGGCTCCGGCTTGTCCACCTGTTCCGCGCGGCTGTGGACGAAGGCTGAAATGAAGCTCGGCTTGATCGGCGGGCACAATAGTCGCGAGACGGCCTCGACCAGCTCAGGTCTTCCGCTTCATGGTGTTGTTCCAGCGATTTTGGCTTGGCGCGCAGCACCCCACGGCCTCCTCGGCCACTAGGTTGCCGGCCGGCCCCAGCACGGCAGGTGGCTGCTAGATCGTGCTTGCGGCCGGCATTTCGCCGGAGCCGCTGGCGCTGATGTGGGCCCGTGCAGCCGAGGCCTGAGCGATCAGGCCCGCTGAATGACGATCCGCCAGTCCTGCACCGGTCGGCCCGAGATAGGCCCGCGGCCCTCGATCGTGCGTACGATCCGGAGGCCCCGGCCGCGACGCTGGGGCCTACCTTCAACCTCGTCGGCTCTCGGCGGCATGATCACTCGATCCCAGGCGGCAATACGCAGCGTTTCAGTTCGGCCGCTTTCTGCGAAGATGACAGGGTATGAAGTGGCCCGGCGACTAGGAGTGACAGGCCTGGCAGCGCACCTACTCGGCGGGACGGTCTGGGCTTTGGCGGTTTCGGCCTCCATCGGCTTCCCCTCGCCGGAAGTATGATGGGCTCGCAAGTGCTCTACCCATCCTACGAGCACTAAGCTCGACGGCGATGCCTGCAGCTTAGGCATCGCCGTTATTCTCAACCGTCTACTTCTCGCTCTTGTACGACTGGTTCTTTGCGATCGTCACCCAGCGGCCGTTCTTGATCTGGCCAATGGTCGCGGCGGACACGCCGAGATGATTGTCCTTGGAGAAGGACACCGGCGCGCCACCGAAGATGTCTTCGAAGACCTTGCCGGATTCCATCGCAGCGATGAGAGAATCCGTCGTCAGGTTCTTGCCGGCGAGGCCGGCATAGAACGCGAACGCCATGGCGCCGTCATAGCCCGAGGTTGATTGCAGATTGGGATCGATGCCGAACATCTTGCGATAAGCTTCGATGAATTCCTTCACCTTGGCCGTTGCAGTATCTGGATAGAAAATCTCGGTCTGACCGACTCCGAAAATGCCTTCGGTGGCGTCCTTGCCGAGATCGTGCAGGTCAGGCACGTAGCTCGGTGACGACACCACGTAAAGCGGCGTCCAGCCGAGCTTCTTGGCGGCGGTGACGATGCCGACGGACTCGCGGACCACGGAGCCGAGCGCAACGAGATCGCAGCCGTCCGCCTTCATGCGCGCAACCTGCGAGTTGAAGTCGGTTGCACCGCGCTTGAACGACACGCGGGTGGCCTCGGGCACCTTCAAGTCCTTCAGCTGATCGGAATAGGCATCGGTAAAATTCTTTCCCATCTCGTCGTCCTGATAGACGATGCAGGGCTTCTTGATGCCGTTCTTCTCCATCACGTATTTGATGCCTAGGCGCATCGTGTCGTAGTAGGGGCTAAACATGTTGAACTTCAGCCTGTCCTCGGGCTTGGCCGGATCCATCTTGAAGGTGAATTCGGCGGCCGTGATCGGGAATAGATGGGTCAGGCCGGCGCCCTGCACCAGCGGCATCGGCGCCAGCGTCGTGGCCGAGCCCATCGCGGACACGATCGAGAACGCCTTGTCGAGCTCGATCAGCTTCTGCGTCTGCAGCACGGCCTTCTTCGGATCGTAGCTGTCGTCCTCCAGAATGAGCTTGATCTTGCGGCCGTTGATGCCGCCGGCGGCATTGATCTGCTCGACTGCGAGCTTCATGCCCGAGGAAGCAGGAACGCCCCATGACTTGATCGGCCCGGAGAGGTCCATATGCGTGCCGATCACGATCTCCGTGTCGGTGACGCCCTGCGTCTTGAACTGTGCGAGCGCGGGCTGCGCCGGCAATCCCGTGAGCGCGACGATCGCCGCTGACAAAAGGAAACGTAACGTCATGGTATACCTCCAGGGCTTTCGGTTATGCGCTCTGTGAAATGGCGCTTGCTGTTACGGAATGTTCTCTAGGACGCAGCAATCGTCTACGCAGCACGAGCATGGCGCTCATCTCGGGGTCGCCAGGACCGAGCGAACGCTCGATCAAGGTGAAATCGTCGATTTTT
Organism: Bradyrhizobium sp. 23; assembly: GCF_023073295.1. Classification (NCBI taxonomy): domain Bacteria; kingdom Pseudomonadati; phylum Pseudomonadota; class Alphaproteobacteria; order Hyphomicrobiales; family Nitrobacteraceae; genus Bradyrhizobium; species Bradyrhizobium sp. 23. The sequence continues at coordinate 9,633 of NZ_JADPJF010000151.1, forward strand.
ACGGGCGCCCGCGCGTTGGTCTGCGCGATCACGCGGCCGATCAGTGTGCGGATGTCGTCGGAGCGGCAAAGGCTGAGGAAGTGCGTGAATGGAATGCTGTTGTCCTGCGCGAACTTGATGACGGAATCAGCGTCCATCAACACCGCAGCGATCACCCTTCCCTTGTCATCGCGATGCAGGAAGGCATCGGCGACGTAGGGCGATGTCACGAGATCGGCTTCGCTTCTGAGCGATGCGGGGCCGCTGTCGAGCTGATCCGCGGCACGTCCCGCGGGATGCAGCTGGCCGGCATGGACGACATCGCCGCTATGCCACCAGCCGTCGCGAACCGCGTTCTCAGTCTCGCCCGCGTAACCAACAAACAGCGTATCGGACGTTAGCCGGATTTCGCCTGATACCAGCGTCTCCAGCGTCACGCCATCGAGCGTTCTGGGCGTGCCGCGATGCGGAGCCAACGTCACGGCCCCGCCGGATTCGGCCTGGCCATAGGCATCGGTAAGCGGCCGCCGGATCGCCGCGAACCAGGCGCCAACATCGGTGCGCGCCGGCGCCCCGGTCGTGAGGCACAGTCGTGCCCGCGATAGACCGAGGCGAGTGCGGACCGGCGTCAGGACCAAGGCATCGAGAATGGGGCTCGGTCCGTCGCTTCCGGGCTTCACGGCCAGCGCGACCATGCGGCGCTGAAACTTCGTCGCCTCCGCCGCAGCGAGTTCGACACCGGACTTCAGCTTCGCCCACACGCGCGGCGGCGCCTGCACGACGGTCGGCTGCAATTCCCTGAGATCGGCGAGCACGGTCTCGCGGCTCTCGGGGAAATTGATGATACAGCCCGCGAGCAGCGAGGCGTAGACGCCGACCACGCGCTCCATCACATGATACAGCGGCGTCAACGAGAGGCGTTCGTCGCACGCGCTCAGCTGCAGTTCACTGGCGGCCCGCGCAGCCTGCCGGCCGAGCGCGGCCTGCGTGAGCAGGGCTCCGCGCGCCGGGGCCGTAACGCCCGATGTCATCACGATCGCGGTGATCGCGGCCGCGGCAGGCGCAGGAAGCGTCTCGGCGCCCGCGCCGCGAGCCTGCAGCTCCGCCAGCGTCATCACGTGGTCCACGCGCGCGCCGTCATCCCATTGCTCGTGCATGAGGACGATCAGCCGCAATCCCGGGCAGCGATCCCGGATGCCGAGCGCCCGGTGCAGATGCGCATCGCCGGCGACGAAGAGAATGGTGACCCCGAACAGATCGACGAGCCGCGCCAGCTCCTCACCATTTGCGTCCGCGTCGAGCCCCGCCGAAATGCCGCCGGCGGCCATGATGCCGAGATCGGCGAGCACCCAATCCGCGCAGGTCTCGCCGCAGATGGCCGCGACGTCGTTGTCCCGCAAACCGACCGCGCGCAGGCCGCGCGCGATCGCGGCGATACGCGTCGCGGTCTCCGTGCCGCTGAGCGGCTGCCAAAGCCCGTAACGCTTCGAGCGCATGACGGTCGCCGTGCCGTGCGCCGCGAGGGCCGTGGCAAGACGTGCCGAGAGTGCCTCGTTTTCAGCGCCCGCCATGACCACCTTCACTCTGCATACCCAGATAGAATTCGCGGACTTGGTCGGACTGGAGCAGATTGGCGCAAGTGTCGTGCATCACCACGCGGCCGACCTCGAGCACGTAGCCGTAATGCGCCGTCTCCAGTGCCATCTTGGCGTTCTGCTCGACTAGCAGAATCGAGACTCCCTCCTCCGCATTGAGCCGGCGGATGATCGTGAAGATCTCCTTCACCAGCAACGGCGAGAGCCCGAGCGACGGCTCGTCCAGCAGCAGCACTTTCGGGCGGCTCATCAGGGCCCGGCTGATTGCCAGCATCTGCTGCTGGCCGCCGGAGAGCTGGCCCGCGATCTGGCTTTGCCGTTCGCGCAGCACCGGGAAATAGTCGAACACCTTCTCCAGATCACTGGCGATGGTCTTGCTGTCCTTGCGGATGTAGGCGCCCATCCGCAGATTGTCGCGGACGGAGAGGAATGGAAACACCTCGCGTCCCTCCGGCACGTGACTGATGCCGAGCCGGACGACCTTGTCCGGCTCCATCGAACGGATCTTGCGCCCCTCGAACTCGACGGTTCCCTTTATGGGATCGAGCACGCCGGAGATGGTCTTGAGAATGCTGGTCTTGCCGGCGCCGTTGGCACCGAGCACGGTGACGATCTGCCCCTGCCTCAGATCGAGGCTGATGCCGCGGATCGCGGTAATCGGCCCGTAGGTGCTCTCGACGTTGGCGAGACGGAGGATTGGTTGCGCGTCCATCGTCATGTCCCGAGATAGGCTGCAATGACATCCGGGTGGCCCTGGACCTCCGCGGCCGTGCCGAGCGCCATCATCTTCCCGTAGTTCAGCGCGAGCACGCGGTTGGAGACGCGGCTGACCAGTGACATGTCATGCTCGACCATCAGCACGGTGACGCGGAGACGACGGTTGATCTCCAGGATCCACTCCGCCATGGCATTGGTTTCCTCAACGTTGAGGCCTGACGAGGGCTCGTCGAGCAGCAGCAGCGTCGGACCGACACACAGCGCGCGGGCAACCTCGATCACCTTGCGGACGCCATAGGGAAGCGCGCCGATCGTGATGTCGCGGTATCTTTGCAGCCGCAACACGTCCATGACCTCCTCGGCCGCGCGACGGTGCGCGACTTCCTCCGCGCGAACCTTCTTCGTGCGGAGAATGTCCTGCCAAGCCCGCGTGGTCGAGTGCCGGTGTCGGCCGACTAAAAGGTTTTGCAAGGTGGAGGCGCTCTCGAACAGCTCGATGTTCTGGAACGTACGGGCGATGCCGCGCCCGGCGATCTGCTGCGCCGAAAGACGCGTGACGTCCTCGTCGCGGAAGATGATCTGTCCCGCGCTCGGCGTGTAGAGCCGGCTGATGAGGTTGAACAGCGTGGTCTTGCCCGCTCCGTTCGGCCCGATGATAGTGAAGACCTCGCCCTCGTTAATCCCGAACGAGACGTTGTCCACGGCCGTGAGACCGCCGAACTTCACAGTCAGGTTCTTGACGTCGAAGAAGGTCATCGGCGCTCGGACTTCAGGAACATGCGGGGTGGGCGCGCGCTGCGTTGGCGCGCCAGCGGAAATTGCTTGAAATAGGCCTTCACGCGCTGCCAGCGGCCGTCGAGGCCCATCGGCTCGTAGATGATGAAGACGATGATGATGATGCCGAAGATCAGCGACTTCAGGCCGGGCGCGTTAACGACGCGAAGGACGCCGGTCTGAACGGCCTGGGTCACGGTCTCCGGCAGGAACAGACCGTGCATAATGGTCTCGCTCCACACCGGCACCTTGTCCTTGAGGATGATCAGCAACGGATCGGCCATGATCATGAAGATCGCGCCGAACACCGCGCCACGGAGGCTCACCAGCCCGCCGATGATGATGATCATGACGAAATCGATCGAGACAGCCAGGCTGAACATTTCCGGTGAGATGAACGACATCTTGTGCGCATAGAGAGCACCCGCGATTCCCGTGATGCCGGCCGATAGCGCGAAGGCCGTGGTCTTGTAGCGCGCGGTGTCAATGCCCATGCTGCGCGCGGCGGTCTCGGAATCTCGGATGGCCATGAAGGAGCGTCCGGTCGAGGACCGGATGATGTTGATGGCGGCGAGGATCACCAGCACGGTGACGAGCAGACAGAGGTAATAGAAGCCTTCGGTGCCGAGCTTCAGCCCGAACACGCTCGGCGGCGGCAGCATCAATCCCTCATTGCCGTGGGTGACGCTCTCCCATCGCGCGATGATCTCCTCGACAATGAAGGCAAAGGCGAGCGTGGCAATGGCGAGATAGATCCCGTGCAGGCGAAGCGCCGGCAGCCCGACAAGGTAGCCGGCGATCCCTGTGAAGACACCGGCGAGCGGGAGATAGAGCACCAGCGGAACGCCGTGCTTCTGCGCCACCGCGGTGAAATAGGCGCCGATGGCGAGAAAGGCGGCGTGACCGATCGAGACCTGCCCAGCCTGCCCGGACAGGATATTCAGCGCCACGCCGACGATGGCGTAGATCATGATGAACACGAGTTGGCTGAGATAATAAGACTCGATCACGTAGGGCGCAGCAATCAGCCCTGCGAGCAGAACAGCGTACCAGAACACTGCGGCCTTTGACGGGAACAGCGGATCGCTGTCGCCGTAACCGGTGCGGACATGGTGCGCCATGCCTTAAACCTTCTTGACGGCGTTGAGGCCGAACAGGCCCTGCGGCTTCCACAGTAGCACCGCGAGCAGCACGACATAGGCCGCGACGTCCTTGAATCCCTCAGGCAGATAGAAGCCGGACAAGGATTCGACGATGCCGATGGTGATGCCGCCGGCGACCGCCCCGGGAATCGAGCCGAAGCCGCCGAGCACGGCCGCAGGAAATGCCTTGATGCCAAGAAAGCCGAGATTTGCGTGGACCAGCGTGATCGGCGCCAGCAAGATCCCGGCGGCGCACGCGACCATCGCGGAGAGGCTCCAGATCAGCGAGAACATCCGCTTGACCGGGATGCCCATGTAATACGCCGCGAGCATGTTCTGCGACGTCGCCTGCATCGCGATGCCGACCCGGGTGTAGCGGAAGAAGGCGTAGAGCGCGGCGCAGAGCAGCACCGTCGCAACGATGATGGAAAGCGCGTCCCAGGCGATGACGAGCTTGCCGACCGTCAAGACGCCGTCGGTGAATGGGGTCTCGATCCGCAGATCGTCCGTGCCCCAGATGATGCCGACGAGCGCCCGGATCACGAGCCCAAGACCAATCGTCGCCATCACGATCGAGAATTGCGGATAACCGAGGATGGGACGAAGCACGAGCCGTTCCATGATCGCGCCGAGGATCGCCATCGCGATCACGCACAGCAGGAACGACAACCAGTAATTCAGCCCAAGCGTCGTGATGAAGGTGACCGACATGAAGGCACCGAGCATCATGATTTCGCCCTGCGCAAAATTCACCACTTCGGTCGCCTTGTAAATCAGGACGAACCCAAGGGCGATCAGCCCGTAGACGCACCCCAACGCGACGCCGCTAATCAATTGCTGCGTGAAATCGAGCATTTCCGTCCCAGTGGCGCGTTGGCCTGATTTTTTTCGATATGAGGACGGTCGATGTTGTTAGTCAAGCAGCTAATCAAATTCGACGCTGCGACCATCGCATGAGGCGTGACAGCACGCTCAATCGTCCCGTGCAGCGCCTTACCACAAGACAGCGGAAGTGCCGCCTCGGCCTTCTACGACCACACGTGGAGCTTGTAGGGATTGGTAGAGCGCAGCGAAATCCTTTGGCTTTCTTTTGGAAGAGCGATGACCGGTTTCGCTCCGCTCTACCCATCCTACGAACTGCCGCCTGGTGACAGCCCTCGCTCTACTCCTTCTTCGTTCGATAATCGCCGAAGGTCGTATCGCGCTGGTCGAGGAGATCTTTAACGCTGCTGCCGTCGCGGCGAAAACTGCCCATGTAGGCCCTGCTCGCCTCCGTGGTGAAGGCCAGCGCCTGAATCTCGGTGCCGGCGCGAATGGCAGCGCGGGCGCCCATGATTTCCATCGCGCGATGGACGCTGCGCTTATTGAGCTGCTGCAGCTCGACCGGCACCTTGGCGGCGCGCTCGGCGAAATCGAGCGTCTTCTCGTCGAGTTCGGCGAGCGGGAACGACCGCGTCGCGTACCCCCAATCGGCAGCTTCGCGGCCGGACATCGCATCGCCAGTCAGCATCAGTTCCATGGCGCGGCGCATGTCGACCAGCCAGGGATGATATTGCATGTCGGGCGGACTCATCAGACGCACTGGCGGATATCCGATCTGCGCATCGTCGGCGACGTAGACGACGTCGCAGGCGGTGGCGAGCTCGGTGCGGCTAACCGGGAGATCGAGGACTACGTACTCTTGCCTGCACCGTTGAGCTCAGGACGCTACGTCTGGCTCTCATCTGATTCCCTTCGTCGACGTCGGGGCGCGCTTTACGAGGAAAAGGGGGCATTGTTCGGTGCCATCACGGCAACGCTGGCAAAAACCAACCGTGCCGCCCCAACCAGCTCAGAACCGTCGAAACAGCGATCGAAATCAGGCCGGCCCAAAGCCAGGGGCTTCGGCGGGCGGCGCTCACGGTGCGGAGATACAAGATCGCTCCGATGAGCGTGCCGTAGTTCCTTCGGAAGTCACCATTCAGCTTCGCGATCTTGGACAGTTCCGAGGATGTATCGACGTCATTCGCCACCGGGCTGGCTCCTTCGTCTGCTAGGACCAGCGCCTTATGAACCACTGTTTTGCCCGACGGAGCAAGTGATATTTCTATTTACCAGAAATTGACCTGAACGCCGCGGCTAACGAACTGCTGTCAAGATCGACTAGATTCGCTGATATCGGCCACAGGGTGCGGATCCTGGCAGCTTTTCGTATCAGAGGCCTTACGCTGCTTCAGCGCTGTGTCTCTCTTCGCTCCGCTTCCGATTGATGAGATTCAGCAACTGCGCCGAGGCCCTCGCATCGCACAAGGCGCGATGGTGATTCTTAAGGTCTATGCCGTAGATCTCGCAAAGCTTTCCAAGTCCGTAGGATTTGTGTCCCGGATATCGCCGCCGCATTCCGGCGCACGTGCAGAGCTTCGGGAATCTGAAGCGTCGCCCAATCCGCTCGAATTCGTAGGCCATGAAACCGTAGTCGAAGCTGACATTATGGGCAACGAAAATACCGTCCGCCATAAACTCCATGAATCGGTCCGCTACCTCCGCGAACACAGGTGCGTCCCGAACCATTTCGTTCGTGATGCCGGTCAGCTGAACGATCTTCGCGGGAATGGAACGCTGAGGATTGATGAGAGAATGCCACTCGTCGACGACACAGTGATTGCGAATCTTCACCGCGCCGATCTCGGTGATGCGATCGCCATTCGACCAGGAGCCAGTCGTCTCGATGTCGACCACCACGTAGTCCTGCTCGGGGTCGAAACGATAATCCACCCGACCGATCTCGGCCATGATCCCGGCGGCCCCGAGCTGGCGGAGGCGGGTCAGCTGATTGCGGCGGATCACGTCCCCCTCGGCCTTGACCTCCATAAAGGACGCTTTGCCGTCCTGCACCAACATCAGGTCGGGGAAACCGTCCCGCATTCCCCGGAAGTCGTCGCACATGCTGCCGACAATGGTGGCGACGGCGCCCGGACTCGATCCTTCGAGCAGCGCCCGCAGAGCTTCCACCTGCACGTGATCCCAGCTGAAGATCCCGTTCGGGCGGCCCCATCTCGCTGCGACGGTGCGCAGGATCAACGGAAGGGCAGACCCGGACGCGATGGCCGCCAGCTTCTCGTCGATCATCGCGGCGAAGAGCCGGCGGAAGCTGCGGTCCTTCAGGCAGTGAGGTAGCCAATCGAACCCGCTGGGCATCCGGGTGCTCTCAAAGAGCTCGTCCCAGAAGAGCAGGCCGAACAGGGTGTGCCACAGCACATTCTCGGTGAAATAGACCTTCGTACCCTCGCGCCGCAGCACGCCGGCGACGCCCGCCTCGGGATTGCCGCGATGAGTGTCGTCTACGGTGATCGTGCGGCCGGACCGCAGAAGTTCGGTGTGGAGACCTGTGCGCCGTCCGCCGAACTTGCGGGCGTAGAAGTCGGTAGCGAAAAGGTGTTCTTCGTCGCTGGCAGGATCATCGATCATCCGCTGCAGCAGCGCTTCGGCCTCTGTCTTATCGCCGGCATTGTAGAGCAATCGGACCAGGCGCTCGTTGCAGTCCGGCGACGACCCCGCCCGGTAGAGCTGACGGGCAAGGTCGCTTTCGCCTGCTTTTTCGAAGAAGAGTCCCGTCTGATGCGCGGCTCGGCTGCGGAGATCGCCGGCAAACTGAGTCCCGCAGGCGGGCCCAGAGAGCAGCTCGACGGCGGCCCGTCTATGGACAGGCTCCGTTCCGACCTCGAGGCTGTCGAGGATCTGGCTGTAGTGGAACGAGGCGAGCGCCTCCTCGGCATCGGTGAAGCGCGCGCTGAACGAGGTCTCTCGGTTGGTGCGTAGGATCCCCAAATCGCGCAGCGCGAAGTTCTTCAGGTTCACCTCGGTCTTGCCGAAATACAGGTAGAGCAGGAACTCGATGGGCCGCGTCCCGTCGAGCGCGATGAAGTTGCGGGCCCCGCAGTGGTGCGCGGCGACCGAAAAGGGGATGCGCTCCAGATAGTAATCGATGAACTTTGGCTTGGACCAGGATTTGCGGACCTCTCCTCGCCCGGCCGCGTGCGCTCCGGTGACGAGGACGTCCTTCGGTAGGCATGAGACGAAGTCCGCATAGTCCGCCTCGCCGAGCTCGCGCGCGTGACCGGCCGCGGTCAGGTCGGATGCCGCCCGCTCGACGTCATCGATCTCGGGGTAGTTGAACAGGGATCGGTTGAATATGGCACCGCGCCTGTTGATCATGCGGACCAGGAGGCATCGCGCATCTCTCGAAAGGCCCCCGAACCGCGCCATGAAGGCGTGATGCTCCGGACCAAGCACGGGAGCGTACGTCCGCTGCACGAACCCCAGCATTTCGGCGAAGTGGTCGAGATAATAGTAGACCGGCAGTTGCGGCAGTTTGGCCAAGCGGACCTTCGTGACTAGGAATCGTTCGTTCTATTTTTGTTCGAGTGCCGTCCTCGGAGTCAAGCGCTTCGACAGGCTACGGGTGATCAGAGCCGCACACTTAGGCCATGGTGGGCGCCGCGTCTTCTTTCCCGCCGCGGGCGACGATCCGGAGCGCCCCGTCCGGAAGCGGCCGTTGCAGCTTCAAGGCTTCGTCGGCCGGTGCCGTCATCCAGGTTTCGACCTCGTCGGGTGTCGTCAGGATCACCGGCATCGCCTTCGGGTGGATGGCGCCGACTTCGGCGTTTGGCTCCGTCGTCAGGAATGCGTAGAGGTCGTTCGTGGTCTCGCCTTCCTTGACCTTCCGGACCGACGTCCAGTTGGTCCAGATGCCGGCGAAGCACGCGAGCGGGCGGGTCTCGTCGAGCGCGAACCAGATGTCGCCGCCCTCGATTTTGTTGAACTCGCCGAAGCTGTTAAACGGCACCACGCAGCGATTCTCGAGCCCCAGCCAGCGCGTCCAGTGTTTGCTCTTCACGTTGCGAATGTTGGTGGTGCCTCCGTCCGGCTCCATCCGGAGCAACTCCTTGAAATCGACGGTCTTGCCCTTCGCTTGCAGCTTAGCGGCGCGCTTCTTGGTCGCCTCCATGAGCGCGTGCGCCGACGAGGGCATGCCCCACCGCGCGGTCGCGAGCTCGCGGCCATCGGGGCCGGACCGGACGATCGGCGCCTTGTAGTCCGGAAACACGCCGGGCATCGGCGCGAGGTTGCCGACGTACCTGTTGACGACGCGGAACAGTGCGCTGATGGCGGCCTGGTTCGTGGTGATGGAATAGAGGTTGCACATCGTCACGTCTCCGAAGCGGCCTGGCGGGGTCGCAGCGCCAGCTGTAGCAGCGTCGCCGGCGGCCGGCGACCGGCGTTGGCGCACTTGCTGCAGCGGAGCCGGCCCGCCAGCGTCGTGGACGAAGGTGGTCGGCGGACGGCGCAGCGCGGCCAGGGTCTCGAGCTCAATTTCTCCGGCGCCTTGCTGGGCTTCGACCTGCGACGCCCGGCGCACAAGCTCCGGGTCTGGGCCGGTTCGGCGCCGTCGCCGGGCCGTGAACGGACGATCTAAACCGGACCTTCCCAGTCGTGCGCGGATCGCTCCGCGGGGCCGCCGGGGCCGCGCGCCCGCGCGTCGCATTCCGGGACGCCCCGCATGTCCGCGTTGCCACGGATCGGTCTCTGATCTTTTTTTCGAAAGATCTGATGTCGAATCGCGGCACTGCCGGAATCCGCATGCTAGAAGTTTCAATGTGATTTATCACGTTACTCTATTTACACCGCTAGTGAGGTCCGTTTGAACTACCGACGATACATCGCGAGCGGAGCCTGGCGGTCCAACGAAGAGAGACTGCACGAACTGAAGGCCGCCGACGGCCATTGCCGCCTGTGCTTCGAAGCGGCGTCCGAGGGTTCGCCTCTCCAAGCGCATCATGCGACCTACCTTCGCCTGGGCTGCGAGGCCCGCGGCGATCTGATCGCGCTTTGCGCGCGCTGCCACCGCGACATCGAGGACATCTTGCGGCGGCGCCGCTTCGCCCGGGTCGTTCCGTTGCGCGCCGACGTGATCAGCATGCGCGACGTCCGCACGCGACTGTCCGATCCCACCCGCTAGGAGACCCGAGTTCATGGAAGCTGAAACCGTCACGCTGAAGATCGTCGGCACCAAACGGCTCATCATGCGCTGCGGACGGATGTCGGATCCGCTCGATCCGGCGACCAAGGCGCTGGCGCGCCTGACGTCCAAGCGCATGAAGACGAGCGCCGACCACGAGGAGATCGCGCGCATCGAATGGAACGGCTGCTTGTGGCTCGACTCCGGACGTCCGTGCATCCCGGCCGAGGCGCTCACGGCGACGTTCGTCGGCGCGGCCAGGTCGCGCAAGCGCAAGGACGCCGCGCGCGTCGGCGTGGTCGTGGAGGGCAACGCCCCGCTCGACTACGACGGCCCGCGCGATCTCGACGAACTGTGGCTGTTGCCCGAATTCCGGCTGCGCGCCTCCGTCAAGATCGGATCGGCGCGGACCATGCGAACGAGGCCATGCTTCCACGACTGGTCCGTCGTCTTCACCGCGCACTTCCTCCCGTCGCTCTGGAATCGGGACGACGTGGTTGAGATGTACCGTCTCGCCGGCTTCGCCAAAGGCGTGGGGGACTGGCGGCCGACGAACGGCACCTTTTCGGTCGAGGAGGTCGCGTGAGAGCTCAGGGTGGGGCGTGGTCCGGCGAGCTATGGCACGGCCCGGCGTGGCGTGTGGGAGGCCTCGGCGTCGCCGATGCCTCCCGAGCCTCGCATCCTCGCCCCGCACGCGCGATCGGTGCCGGCAGGAACGAATCCTTCGACTTCCTAATCAAGGAGCCTCCCCATGTCTGACGCCCGCGCGACCGCGGCCACGCGACCCGCAGCGCAGAAGACGAAGACGACCCGCTTCCGCCCCGCGCCCATGGGGCCGCTGGAACGCGCCGTCTTCCGCCGTGAAAAGAAGAGTTGGGAGGCGGCCCGCGCGACGACGCGCTTGACGTCTGACGCTTCGTCCGGAGGGCCGCCGCCGAGGCCCACGACGTGGAATCGCGTGCCGACGGCGGACGCCGTCGCCACGAAGCTCATGCTCGCGAAAGCTTTCGACGAGACGGAGAGCCTCGCGCTGGCGATGCGCTGCGCTTCTCCGGTCGTGATCTGCGACGTGCCGGACCCGGCCGTGCTCGGGATGGTCGCGGACTGCTGGAGAGAGGTCGTGCTCGGCGACGCTACGGCCGCGAGCCACTCCGTGCTTTCCGACGTCCTGCCGGCCATGGCCGCACGGAACGCGACACAATGCCTCCACATGATCGTCGCGGATCCGCCGAAAGCCTCGGACCGGCACCGCGCGCAACGGCGCGCCTTGGCGGCGCTGTCGCTCGCGCTGCCCTTGATCGCGTTCTCGCCGCTCGCGGCGTCGCACCTTCCCGACGCCCTGCTCCGCGCCTGCGACGTCCGGCTCGCGGTCGGGCGTCCCGATGCGGACACCATCGGCAAGACCGTCCATCTCGTCACCGGCTCGATGCCGCGCGAGGTGCCCGACGAGCGGGCGCTCCGGCAGATCGGCACCGACGAGGTCTCGCTCGCCGTCAGGTTCGACCGCCCCGCCGACGACTGCGTGGACAGGCTCCGGCGGCTCGCGGCCGAGAAGGCGGAGCGCTCGAGCGTGCGCGAGCTCCGCCTCGACGATCTCCGCGGCATGGACGCTGCGGTCGCCTACGCGAAATCGTTCGTGAAGGACGTCGCGGCGTGGAAACGAAAGGAGATCCCCTGGAGCGCCGTGGACGCCGGCGTCGTGTTCGAGGGCCCGCCGGGCACGGCCAAGAGCACGCTGCTGCGCCTGATCGCCGCCGAAAGCGGGACGAACCTGGTGCTCGCGAACCTGGCGGAGTGGCAGGGCAGCGGCGAAGGTCACCTCGGCCATCTGCTCCGGCAGATGCACGCAGACGCAGCAAAAGCTAAGTCACTCAGTCCATGCGTTTTCGGAATCGAGGAAATCGAGGCGTTCGGCGACAGAGCTTCGATGAAGCACGCGTGGCGGGACTACTCACGCCAGGTCATAGACGGATTTCTGGCCGCTTGCGATTCCTTGTCCAGCGCGCACGACTTCCACGGCGACGGACGGGCCGTCGCGCTGATCGGCACCACCAACGACGCGCGCCGCTGCGATCCGGCGATCCTGCGGTCGGGCCGCTTCAACCAGGTGATCCGCATCGGCCTGCCGGACCCCGAGGCGCTGGAGGCGATCTTCCGGCTCAGGCTGCGCGGCGACCTAGCGGATGCGGATCTCGGCGACATCGCGCTGGCCGCGCTCGGCTGCACCGGCGCCGACGTCGGGCGCATGGTGGGCGAGGCCCGCCGCAGTGCGAGGCACGCCGGCCGCGGCATCGTTCTTGACGACCTCAAGCGCGCGCTCTCCGGCGGCTTCGAGACGCCGCCGGGCCTGCTGCCGCGCCACGCAGTGCACGAAGCGGCTCACATCCTCGTCGACGTCGTCCTGCACGGCCCGGCCGGCGCAGTCGCCATCATGACGCCCTCCGTCCGCGCCGCGGCCTCCGTCTTCAGGTTCCGCGAGGCGCCGCTTGCCGGCACCCACGCGGACAATTTCGCGCGGCTGCAGGTCATGCTCGCCGGGCGCGCGGGCGAGCGCCAGGTCTTCGGCGAGGCCGGCTGGGGCAGCGCCGGCGTGGACGGCTCCGATCTTCACGACGCGACTAGGCTTGCGGCGGCGATGGTCGGATCGTTCGGCAACGACGAGGCGAACCTCCTCTACCTCAGTGCGGCGCGCGAGGCGGAATCCCTGCTGGTCTTTCCGGAGGTGCGCGACGCAGCACGGCAGCTGCTCGCCGCCGCCGCCGAGGCCACCTCTCGCATCCTGTCGGCGCACCGGGAAGCGCTGGACGAGATCGCCGCCCGCCTCCTGGCCGACGGACGCGTCGATGGCGACGCGGTCGCCGAAGCGCTCGCCAGACGCGCCGGGCCCCGACGGCCGGCGACGATCCACACCCTCGAACCGAAAGGAGACAAACGATGACGAAGATCGAGAGGGGAAAGTCGTCCGTTCCGGCCCTCCCGCCGGCGCGCCTCCAGCGTCGCCCGTGCACCGAAGCCGCACGGCGCAACGACCTCCTCCGCCGCGGGGTGCTCGCGGCGCTGCGCCGATCGGGCCGCTATTCCGTCGTCACCAACATGCGCGTTCCCGTGCCCGAGGAGGCACGCGAGGCGGTCCGCCACGGCCGCCGGTCCGTCGCGACGCAGGCGCGGTGCGAGACGGTGGTGATCGACATGGTCGTCGTCGATGCCCCAAACGGCTGGGCCGGCGGCTACGCATTCTGCAGCCCCGGCGCCCAGTCGCTCCGGGCGCGTCACCGCATCGAGGAGGACCTGCGGGCAGCAGAACTCGTGCTCGGCCCTCACGTGAGCCGCACCATGGCGAGCGGAATCGACACGGTGACGGTCGGCATCATCGACGGGTGCGCCGATCCGGAAGAGTGCGACGACCTCACGATCGCCGTGAGCGAGATCGCCGACAGCTTCGACGTCCCGTTTCCGGAGAAGGAGACCGGGTCCTTCCGTCCCCGGACGGCGTACCCGGCGCCTGAGCCGCGGTGCGGACGCCAGCCGGGGCAGGACAAAGAGTCCTGGTAACTTGGGCGGTCGGCCCGATGGCCGGCCCCTTCTCGACCGCTGGAGCGAAACCCTTTTGACGACGACCACCTGTGCGAGACCCATCGTCAAGGATCCGAAATCGTCGATGATGCGAAGCTGCTAATTTATCTCCGCAGTGCGCCGCGACTTTGCAGCCTCGCTTTGGCGGGCGGCGCCCGCGAGACGACGACCGTCGATCTCGCCATGGATGCGGCAGAAGACGCTAGACGGGCGCATTCGCCTTCCGCGGCCGTGGAGAGTTGTCGCGTTTGCCCATAATGATCGATCGAGACCTGCGCGGGCCAAACTGCTGGGCTTCGACGTCGACAGCATACCGGCCTCCGGATCTGGATCGTGACCGTCAGCATCATCGACGGCTCGGCCCATCCTGAAGAGCCCGACGATTTCACCATCTCCGCGCGCTACAGCGGGTTTCATTAGAGCGGGTCCGAGATAGCCATGAAGCAGATAGTCAAAATTGACAAAGGTCGGTTCGCGCTGGGCTCCGACGAAATCGTATTCGTCAGAGGCAAGCGCAGGAAGCCCGAAGCCCCTGATCCATCATTTACAGCCGAGGAACCCCAACCCCTCCCCCGCCGTGCGCAGCTTGTCAAAGTCCCGACCAGGCCGACGCTCGTGCGCGTCCCGAACAGGCCCGCCCGCTTCCCTGTCATTTGGCCGGAGGAATTGACGGCAGAGACTTTGGCCGCTTTCCTCGACTTCCCGACGACGAGGGAGTTGTGTAAATCCATCTCGCGCGGCGAAGCTCCGGCACCCACGTCCTTCAGACGCGCGAAAGGCACTATCCAGTGCGTTTGGCATAAACACGTGGTCCTGAAGTTCGTGGCCGCACGTCACGCCGCGAGCGGCGAGTGAACGTCGATCGACTTCTTGACGAAAGGATTGAGCAGACGAATGAGCTCATCCAGCTCGGTGTCGTGGTTGGTGGCGAATTGCCGGACCGCGATAAGTCCTTGAATCACCTCCGTCCTATGCGCGATCCGCTTCAGCTGATTGTTGTGGATCATCCTGATCGTCTCCTGCACATAAATCTTGGCGGTGCGGGGATCGAGATGGCCGCTGAGCGCCATCAATTCGTTTTCCGTACATCCGGACTCGGCGGATTCGGAGATGCCACCTTTTCGGAAGGACCTCCATTGCATTTCTTCGGGCAGGTTGACCCTGGCTTTGATGCGGTCGAACACTGTGTAAAACTGCTTCGGCAGTTCCTGGGCATCCAAAGGGGCCCAGCCCTCGTCAAAGGTCCCGTCTCGCGGAATCAAGGGACCCGTGACCCGATCGCCCTTGAGCGCGTCGAGCCGATTCTCCATGACAGGATAGAGCGGTTGACCCCAACGATCATAGAGATCGATCCACCTCGAATTGCCTACTTTGGGCCGAACCAAGTAGACCTGCCTCGGCCTGTCCACCGGCTTCCAATGCTCGCACCTCCATGACGCCAGGGTCGCGGTCGGGCGGAGCTGAAACTCATAGGATGCAAGTCCGGCGGTCCCCACTCCGGGCCAT
This sequence comes from Bradyrhizobium sp. 23, assembly GCF_023073295.1. Taxonomy (NCBI): domain Bacteria; kingdom Pseudomonadati; phylum Pseudomonadota; class Alphaproteobacteria; order Hyphomicrobiales; family Nitrobacteraceae; genus Bradyrhizobium; species Bradyrhizobium sp. 23. The sequence goes on from NZ_JADPJF010000151.1 coordinate 24,917, forward strand.
CCCTCCTGTTGAGCACCATGGTCAAACAAGACAGCATGCAGCAGCGTAGATGCGAAGACGGGGGTCTTCTTCTCCTTGAGGTGGCGAGTCCCGGCGAAAGGATTCAGAATCGGGACCCCGTCGACGACGCCGCGCATGTTGTTGAAAACGAGGCGCCATAGCTCGCGTGCCTTGTTGGAGCCCTTCGGATCGGCGACGCCGAGCCCGACATCCGCGATGTCGTACAGGATCGCCTGCGCCGTCGGCAAGTCGATCGCACTGACCGGAAGGTCGAACACTCGCATGCCGCGGAACCTCTCGATTTTCAGGAGGTGCTTGCCGGAGTGGTTGAGAACCTGGTTGTAGCTCTTTCGCGAGACGGCACTGATCAAGCCCGTGAAGGTGACGTGATTGCGCTGTTCCTGGTACAGGTCCTCCAAACTTCCTTTACGTGGCTTCAGCACGATGACCGGCGAGTCCTTCGTCGCCCGATGCTCAAGAAGCCGGTCGTACAGCTCCTGCGCTTCGCTCAGCGCCACATCCATATCGGGGTCGAGCAACTTGGTCTGGGGCTCGAAGCCCTCCGAGTTCTTGCCGGAGACGTCCCATCTCAGACGCACCCGGCCGCCTTGCCGAAGCATCGCGTAGGGTTTGGTGTATTTAGGAGTCTGGATTTCGATCTTTGCCATGATTTCCAATATAGCATCACTGTATTGATAGAAGCACTATTGATATGCAATTATTCCTCCTTAGCTTTGATTGCTACGGGAATTGATAGTTGTCGGAAAATGCAATGAGCAGTCGTCGGAAAATCGCAAATTCGCTTGTGTTGTCAATCCCTTGGGTTTCGAACTGGAGAGACTCGAACCCCGCGGCATCCGTTCTCACCACGAACGAAATCAATAACTTACGCGCAATTTTCCGACACGCTCCCTTCAAATTCGCGCACGGTTTTCAATCTGTTCAGGGCCGACTTTCAGAGAATTCCGGTCCGGAATCGCTCGCCCATGTCTCAAACTGGCCGCGTGACTCGGGCCGCGACTCGGCGTGCAGATCTCCCGGTCCGCTGACGAACGAAGTGGACGACGCACATGACTCACGTGAGTCGATCGTGCCGTTCCCGGCATCGGACACTCCTCAGGTCCCGATCGATGCCGAAGCGCGCAAGGCAATGGAAAAGCTGGCCGGCGAAGGCGGGGGCTGGGATCCTCGGCGGGTAACGGTGCCGAAGACGCGCGCGATCCTCAGGCGTGGCCAGACCCCGGTCCGTCTGCTGATCAAAGCCTGGAAATACGAGTTGGCGTTCTCCAGCCCGGCGGCTCCGGCCGCTCTACCCCCCGTAGCCGAAATCCAGGCGTTCGACCGTGTCCAGATGCTCCTGCCGAATCCTTCGCCGGCCCAGGAAGCGATCGACGACTCGACGGCGCGGATCGAGTGCTTCCTGGCTTTCGCCGTCGCCTTCATCGAACTCGTCAACCGCCAAGCCGGGGGCGCCGAAATCTACGACACGGCAGTCATCGTTTATCCGGTCGGATTCGCGCGCTCCCACGCCCGTGTGGTCCTCAAGAGGTACGACCATCCCCGATTGGAGAGGACCTTCGACGGGCAATATCGCCTGAAGGATTCGGTGATTTCCACCGAGGCGCGACCGATGCCTGTCCGCTACCACTCGCGGCGACCTTCGGCGGCCCGCCTCACCTCCGTCGAGACGAAAGCGCACGCCAGCCAGAAGCGC
>NZ_JADPJF010000151.1:26708-41921 GCF_023073295.1 Bradyrhizobium sp. 23
GACCTTGCCCGTAGCAAGGATCTCGCCGACTTCACCGTCGAGTATCTGATCAGGATCGATCATCCGGCCGGGCCGTACGAAATCTACGACGCGGCGGAGGATGCCGGCAGACATTTGGATTTCACACGGGACAGCGCACGAAACATCCTCATCAAGGCCTGCCATCCGAAACTCAGAAGAATGAACGGCGGCAGATTTTGGCTGGCGGATCGGCCCGACGTTCCGGAAACGCCTTCGAGCCCCTACTTCAACCGCACGGCGCGCCCCGGCTACCCCGCCCTTGGCCAGGAGCTCGTGGCGATCCTGACGGCCCGCCGCTGCGCAATGACCACGCCCGAACTCACGGACCGGCTGTCCCAAGAGGCGCGGGGGACGTTGCCTCACTACCACGCGTCGTACGCTTTCGGGATGGCGGCCAAGCATTTTCCTCAGCTGAGATTGATGGACAGCTACTGGCGGCTGATCGATCTCCCCGAAGACCGGCCGCGGGGGCTGACCCTGGATCAGGAGGCCGCCGTCTACGCCATCGACATCTGCAACATGCGGGGTCCGTCGACCCTCGGAGAAATCGCTGCTAGGCTGCCCGCCTACTTGAGGCCCCTAATCAACGTCGCTGAGTCGCTCGAACGGTCCGCGTCTTCATTTCCGAGCCTGCTGGAGAAGGACGGAAAATGGCTCGTCGACGGTGCGAGGACAATCTTTGCCCGCAAAGCGTACTAGCGCGGAACGCCGGGCCGTCCGACTTGCGGCGAAAGCGGTGATCGTCGTTCAGCGATGCGCGCTCGGCCCCAAGGCGATCTACGATCTGATCTCCGAGCCGGTCCGCGGCGAGCTGAAGTTGACAAGACATCATTTCTACCGCCGCATAACTCCCGGCGACGGACTATTCCGCCGGGCCGACGGCCGCTGGACCGTAAACGTCGGCGAACTTTGGGAAACCAAACCGAAGCCGGAACGAACAGCTGGCGCCGAAGTCGTGACGCCGTCCATCAGTCTGGAGGACGTCGCAACCGACGTCGCCTTCATGGTGGAACGCTACGGGGCCCAGTCGGTTCGGCAACTCCACCGACAGCTTGCGCCCCGCGCTTCGTACGAGGATTTTCTCGGGCGCGTAACCGCGGCGACGCGAGGCGGTCAAGGACTGGTGGTCAGGGGCGACGTCGTATTCAAACCTTGGACAGATCCCGGTCCTCTCATCATCAGCCGGCGCGGCGATTGACCCCTGCTATCCGTTTCGGACGCGTGCGCGCGCTCTTGACCGGTTCGGCCAAGGATTCGATGGCCGTGCGAAGAGCCGACCCTCCCATATGCATCGCCACCAGGGCTCCGATCTTCGGCTCGAAAAGCTTCGCCGGATCGATCTCGCCCGGGCTTTCAGGTTCGACGGCGGCCCAGGTGCCGTAGACGTTGGCGATGGCCCCCGAAGAGGACCAGCTCTTGATCACGGCAAATCCTCCCGACCGACGGGCGTCGGTGCCTACAGTCACAGTCAACTGGCTCAACCAATCGAAAGGAGTGGTGTCCACACGGTAGCCGTCGTCGTCCACTTCCGGCTCGTCGTATTGCGCATCCAAAAGCAAGCCGAGCCCCTGGGAGAACCGGTGCGTCTCGGTGAAGTTGTAGAAGCGGTGGCGGGAATTAACTAGCTTTCCAAACCCTTTGACCGTGGGCCTCAACGTGTGGCGGAGCGGCATCGCGAGGAGCTTTTTGGTCAGAGGGCCGACATGCGATGCCGCTGCGCCGGAGGCCAGACCGACCAACAGCGCACTGGCGTCGGCCTTGGACATCGCGGTCGCGCTCGGGCCTCTGCCGTACGAAACGATCAATCCGGCCGATCTCAAGCCGCCGAGGATATGCAACACGGTCGGCGCGGGTATTCCCAGCGCTTTCGCCAGGTCTTGAGCCAGCCGTATCGAAGTCGCCATTTAGCTACCTTGATGGCGCTGACGCCGCGCCGTAGCTCCCGTCCTAACCTCTCGCATGGACGACTGCAAGGAATCGCGGCGCCGCGGTGCTGTCTCGCCAATAAACCGCTCGCGGTCTCCCCCGGCCCAAGCTCAGCACCATCCTCTCGGCTAATACCACCGGCGGGCTCCGTTGCGTTCGCGACCGATAGTTGCTGCGCATCCGACGAGTCCCTCGCGACCGCCGTAGGAAATGTGGCTAACAGCGGTCGTCAGACTTCCCCCGGCAGGTGGCAGATTTGGCGTCGCGCTGCACCTTGCCCCGCCAAGGAATCGCTTCGGCGGTGGAAATCTCCGGACAAAAATCGAATCCTTGCTCCGATGGATGGTAGGTTGGGCATGCCAGTCCGCTCCGTCCGGTTAGCGACGCGCCCCGGATTAAAGGATTCCCGACCGTTGAAGAAGCAGACCAAGACCGCCGCGAAGCGCATAGCCGGACCGAGGCGCAGACCAGGCGCGGCGATCGTTACCGAGCCGCAGGTCGAGGGCGAGAAGACCAACAAGCCGTTTGCGGAGAGATTCCAGGAGGGCCGGCTGTCGACTGCCGAGATCCTCGGCGAGAACGTCAAACGCCTCCGAAAAAGACTTGACCTCAGCCAGGCCGATCTCGCCAGGGCGATCGGTACCGACCAGTCGGCGATCGGGTTGATCGAGACCAGGCGCGCCAACCCGACGGTGCGAACGGTCGAGAAGCTCGCGGCGGTTCTGAAGACTACCGTCGTAGATCTTCTAAGCCGGCCGGGACGGCGGCGAACCCACAGCTAGTCGATCGTCAGGGACGCATTGCGCAGCCGAAGTTCACAGGCAGGTTGGCCGCTTGTCAGAAGGTCCACGCCCGTCGCTGACGCCGAGCAAGTAGGCCCAAGCGTCCGGACCGTAGTCCATGAACGCCATGATCGCCTACGGTTCCCCGACACGCTCCAGCCGTCACGGAATGTTGGGCCGCTGGGTAACATTCCGGCCGGCATGCGATTGCGCCACCAACAACCTTTCTGTTGCCATTTCGACGGCTCGTCCGCGGCGAGATGATACGATGATCGCCGGCGAATCCTGAAAGGCGGCTCGACCAGATGGTCCAATTACGAACCTCGATAATCGGTAGCGCGCTGGCGCTCCGGATGCGCCGCGCCGCCGCAGCCCGAGATAACGAAAGCGGTCTGCATATCCTGACCCTTCCCAATCTCGCGGCGCGCTTGGCCGGAGGCTTCAGGTCGCTAGTACCATCAGAGCAGCTCGACCGCGCGATCCAGCAAGCTCTCGCGGCGGGCGGTTTCCAGGAAATCGAGAAAGTGCGCCACCTTCCAGGCATGACGCGAGCGGTCTCCCGGGCCCTGCGCAAGGTTTGGGATGCCGACGTCTCGCTTAGGGCGGACGCGACGAATGTGCGCCTCGCCGATCTGGCTTTGATCGAGAACCGTGTGCGACGCGAACTGCCGCTCGCCGCGGCGCTTCCGATCGATCTGCGGAACGCTGCTCTGTCGCGGGTGCGGCACGCGGCCCGTACGATCGGACCGCTGACGATCGATCGCCTTTCCTGGATTCCCCCGCTTTGGCGACCACTGATCGACGCGTTGGCGAAGGAGGTCCCGGTCGAATGGATCGCCTCACCTCGCGCGGAAACCGCCTGGTTCGCGGGAAGGATCGTGCGGGCACCGGAGGTGGACAGTGCCGCGCCAGCCACGGTGTCGTGCGCCGATCCGCACCATGAGATTATCGAAAGTCTGCGCTGGGCTCGCTATCTGATTGCCTCCGGCACCGCCCATCCAGACCAGATCGCGATCGTGTCGGCGGGAACGACGCCCTGGGACGATCACCTCCGCGCCCTCGCACCGGACGCCGGCTTCAGATTGGCCTTCCCGCACGGGATTCCCGCGCTTTCGACCCGCGACGGCCAGCGGTGCGCCGCGCTGGCCGACGTGCTTCAACACGGTCTGAACCAGCAACGGTTGCGACGCCTCGTTTCCCTCTGTCGGGGTGAGCGAAGCGCGTTCGAAAGCCTGCCCGCGAATTGGCTGGCCGCGCTGCCCCGGGGCGCGACATTGTCGCGGCCTGAAGAGTGGCGACGCGCGATCTCGGCGGCGGCAGCGAGCGATGCGTCTCTGGCGGGCGCTGCGGACGCATTGTCAATCGTGGATATTCTCGCGCGGGGCATCTCGGCGGCGGCCGAAGCCGCGGTCCTCGTTCTGCACGGTAGGGCGCTCCAGCTATGGCAGAGCGCGTTGCGCAGCGCTCCTCCGGAGGCCATCGAGCTCTCACTGCGGACCTCGCGCTTCGAATCCGACCACGACCCTGCTGACTCCGTGGTGTGGTGCTCGGCACGGGAGCTGGCCACCTCGCCGCGCCCGTTCGTCCGGCTTCTCGGGCTGACGGACCGGCACTGGCCTCGCCGCCAAGGCAACGACTCCGTCGTTCCGGATCACGTCCTTTCGAGCGCGACCGTCGATGTCGATCCGGTCGCCGAAGCCGACCGACGACATTTCCGCATCATCGTCGAGGCGGCGACGGGCCGAGCCGTGCTCTCTCGCGGCCGCCGAAGCGGGCAGGGAGGCCGCGTGGGCCGAAGTCCCCTTTCGGAGGGCCGGCCGGAAGAGCACCTCTCGAGAGCGCGCGTTCCTGAGCACGCCTGGAACGAGGCCGATCGCATCATGGCCCGCCCGCAGGACGCGGCCGAGATCGGGCGCGTACGATCGGCCGATGCGTGCTGGCGCGATTGGCATCTCGAGCGGTTCACGCCGCACGACGGGAAGTTCGACGCCGAACATCCGGTCGTCGTGAGATCAATCGAACGCGTGCAGTCCGCGACATCTCTGCGAAGGATGCTGCGGGATCCGCTCGGCTTCGTGTGGCGCTACGCGCTCGGCTGGAATGCGCCTCGCGATCGCGAACAGCCGCTAACGATCGCGCCCGACGAGTTCGGCAAGCTGGTCCATGAGCTTCTGCGGCGCGCTGTGGACGCGCTCGAGCCGGTGCCCGGATATGCGCGCGCATCGGACGCGGAGATCGAAACCGCTCTCGCGGACGCCGCCTCGACGGTCAGGGACGCGTGGCCGCTGCGGGGACAGACGCCGCCGGCGCTGCTATGGCGCAATACCGTGGATTTCGGGGCATCGTTGGCTCTCGCGGGATTGCTGCGGAAGGAGATAACGGATGCGGGCACTCGAAGCTGGACGGAAGTGCCGTTCGGCCAACCGAACGCAGTCGCCACGGAGCGGCAACTGCCGTGGGATCCGACCATTCCGGTCGCGATACCCGGGACGCCCGTCACTCTCGGCGGCTCGATCGATCGGCTGGATCTCAACAGCTCACGCACCGCCGTCCGCGTCTGGGACTACAAGACCGGCGAGGCGCCGAGAAACGCGGGAGGCATCGTGATAGACGGCGGATCCGAGCTGCAGCGGGCGTTGTACGGACTCGCATGCCGACAATTGCTCGATGGCGAACCGACGGTCGTCGCCCGGCTGCTCTATCTTCGCGGCGATACTCTCGCCGTCAGGCTTCCCGATCTCGATGCCGCCGTCGAGCAGATCGCCGCCTTCGTCAACGTCGCGGTCTCGATGATGCGCAAGGGCGTCGTCACCTCGGGCCGGCTTTCGTTCGATAGGTCGAACGAACTTCGATTGGCGCTCCCGGCGTCGCCCGGATACGAAAGGCGCAAGCTGGCCGCAAGCAACAAAATCAACGCAGCCATTTCGCGATATTGGAGCGCTCCGTGATGGAGATGGTCGACGGGCCCGAACGTCTCAGGGCGTTGACCGATCTGGAGTCCTGCCTTTTGGTGGAAGCCGCAGCAGGCACGGGGAAGACGTCCCTGCTCGCCGGTCGCGTGGTGATGCTGCTCGCGCGCGGGGTCGATCCGCGGTCGATCGCGGCCATCACGTTCACCGAGCTTGCGGCGGGCGAACTGCGTCAGCGCATCGCCTCCTACCTCCATCGCATACTCGAGGGCCGGATTCCGGACGAGCTCCGGCCGGCCCTGCCATGGGGTCCCGACGCCGCCCAGACCTCGATGCTACGCGCCGCTGCGAAGCGCCTCGACGAACTGACCTGCGGAACGATCCATTCGTTCTGCCACGACCTCCTGAAGACGTATTCCGTCGAAGCCGCGATCGATCCCGGCGCGGATGTCTTGGACGGCGATCAGGCCGACTTCGCGTTCGACGCGATCTTCGACAGGTGGTGGCGCGGCAGGCTCGACCGGACCGCGCCGGCGGCCGGGGATCCGATCGCGTCGGTTGCTCGGCGTGATCCGATCGACGCCGAAGGACTGCTGCGCAGCTTCGCCAAATTCCGCCGACGCCATCGGGGAGCGCGGCCGTTGCCTGCCGATCTCGAAGCCCACGCGGACGTCGAATTCGCGGAGAGCGTGCGGGAATTCCGGCGCTGGTGCGACCAGGTCGACGTGCCACCCGAAGCCGATCCCGACATCGTCGCGCTCGAGGCGTTGGTCTCCCACTTCCAGGGGCGCTTCGATCCCCTGCCCGACTTCGAAGGCCTGCTGGAGCTCGCGCACCCCGCATGGCTGCCGATCATGCGCAAGGGTACGTCGGATCTCCGGGAATACAGGCGCCGGACGTTGTGGCGAAAGGCGGGCGGTGCGGACGGCGAGCGGCTTGCCGATCAGGCGGAAGAGCATTTCGGCCGGTGCCGCCAGGCTTACGGCACGTTGATGGGACGGATCGCGACGGCCATCATCGGGATCTTCTCGGGCGGGCTCGATGAAGTGATGACGGAGTACGAGACCTTTAAAAGGCGGGCCGCCGTCCTCGATTTCGACGACCTTCTGTTCACGTGCCGCGATGTTCTGCGCGACCATCCTTCGGTCCAGACGACCGCCGCCAAGCGCTTCTCGCGGCTTCTGGTGGACGAGTTTCAGGACACCGATCCCGTGCAGGCGGAGATCATCTTTCTGCTGTGCGGAATGGCGGAGGACGACCGCGCCTGGCACGCGCGATCGCTCAGGCCCGGCCACCTTTTCGTCGTCGGCGATCCGAAGCAGGCGGTTTATCGCTTCCGCGGTGCGGACCTGGCGACGTATCTCAAGGTGCGCGAGACGATCGAGGCGCAATTTCCCGACAATATCCTCAGGGTTACCGCAAACTTCCGGTCTCGCGGCCAGATTTTGGATCACGTGAACCGTTGCTTCGAGGAACGGCTGTCGTCGCAACAGGCCGGTTACGTCGCCTTGCAGACCACGAAGGCAACCGCTGAGCACGGCTTGCCGTGCGTGGCGAAAGTTTCCGTGGAGCTTCCTCCGTTGACGAGGGTCGACAGTGCCCGCGACGAGGAAGCTCAGGCTGTGGCCGAAGTATGCGCGCGCCTCATCGGCAACGTCGACATCAAGCTCAATGACGGCCAGACTAGGCGACTTTGTCCGGGCGACATCGCTCTGCTCGCACCGGTTTCCACGGACCTCTGGCGGTACGAACGGGCTCTCGAGGAGGCGGGACTGCCCTTCGCCTCGCAGGCGGGCAAGAACCTCTACAAGCGGCAGGAAGCGCAGGATCTGGTGGCGCTGATCCGCGCCTTGGCCGACACCCGTGATACGCTGGCGCTCGGAGCGCTCATGCGCGGTCCGCTCGTCGGCCTGACCGAGCAGGAGCTGCTCGACATCACCGCCGGCCTTCCCGTCGAGCGCGACCGGATCTCAGGTCTGTCGCTCCGGACCGATCCGGCGGCGGTCCGAAACCCGGTCGCACGGGAAGTGCTGACCGTTCTGACTGACCTGCGCCGCCGCATCAACACAACGGCACCCGCCTTCGTTCTCGCCGAGGCGATCGAGCGCCTGCGCATCCGCGCCATCGTCGCGGCCCGCAGCGGCGACCAGGCGGCGCGGGCGCTCGCGAACGTTGACGGCTTCGTCGAACGGGCCCGAAGATACGACGTCCGCGGCTTCGTCCAGTTCGCCTCGGACATCGACGACGAATGGTCGAGCGGATCGGCGTCACCAGAAGGCATGATGGAGGCCGACGGACAGTCGATCGAGATCGTCACCGTGCACTCGTCGAAAGGTCTGGAGTGGCCGGTCGTGATTCCAATCAACCGCTCGTCCATGCCGCGGCGAGCCGAGGCGTTCGTCCACCGGAGACGGGACGAAAGCCTGCATTGGGCGCTGGGCCAAGTGGTGCCGCCGGGACTGGGCGATGCGCTGCGGACGGAAGAGGCGGAGAAAAGGGACGAGAACGTGCGGCTCCTTTACGTCGCATGCACCCGGGCGATGGAGCTCCTGGTCATTCCGGACTTCTCCTGGAGCAACGACGCTTCCTGGGCGAAGCTTCTCGACTTCAAGTTGGATACCGTTCCCGAACTCGACATCGGCCGCCTCCCCCGCACGCCCCTCGCCTCTCGCATTCCTGTGGCGAACCGGCAGACCGCGCAGGTCTTCGCGGAAGAGCGATCGCGCATCGAAGCTGCGCCGCGCGTCCGTTGGATCAAACCCAGCGACGGTGACCCCGACGTAATCACGGGCGAACTAGCCTTCGAGACGAGCGAAGAGCTGCCACGCGCCGCGACCACGGTCGAAGGAGGCTGCATCCGGGGCATCCTTCTCCATAAGCTGATGGAAGAACTCATCTCTGGCGAGTTGGAGGAGAATCTGGAAGCCGCGACCACCCGGTCCAACGAACTATTCGATCAATTGTCTTCGATGGCACCGACGCACGCCGCTATCGACGTACGGGAGCTCGCTTCGACCGCGCTGCGGACGTTGCGACTGCCGGACGTCGACAGATTCCGCGGAACGCTCGTCGCGGAGGTGCCGGTCTACGGTACGACGGCCGGCCCCGACGATCTGGTCGGCGGCCGGGCCGACGCGATCGCCCGCGACGAAGGCAGGGTCGTCTTCGACTGGAAGAGCGACGTCGCTCCCAAGGAGGCCGAGTTTTCGACCTATCGGCGACAACTCGTCCATTACCTTCGGGCGACCGGATCGCGTCGAGGCGCCATTGTCTACATGACGACGGGTCACGTCGATTGGGTTACTCTCGCCGGTTGACCGCCGAGGCCAGAATTATGGCCCTCGGTCATTGAGGGACACTTGTTCGAGAGCGACGCTGTCGTAGATGTCGCGCCTGACCGCGGCCCCGAGCGCCATCAGATCTAGCACGTGGCCCGGCTTCGAAGCATCGTCTGACAATATCCGCCCTCCATCCGGGCGTCGTGCCAGATGGCCATGTTAAGGTGCCGACCATGACGACGTGCTGGATCGCCGGCAGTGCTAGGTAGAAGGCGCGCTTGACGTCGCAGTCCCGTCGCTGCGAAGTCGGGGACATGACCTCGATCGCCACGAGCGGTTCGGTTATATCCTTCGCGCAGACGCTGGCGGCCTGGCCCATGATCGCTATATTCGCGATCCTGCCGCGCTTAGACCATTTCATGTTGGACGTCAATACGACGCAAAAGTCGCCGCACGACCGCCTGGAGACCTACGAGAAGTGGTCGGCGGGTGCGACACTCGGAATCCTGATCGGAATCATCATCGAGATAATCGTTTTATCCTATTACGATTATCATCCCGATCGGAAATTCTGGAGCTCCATCGCGGCAAATGTACTCATCGGGCTAGGTCTTCTAATCGAGTTCTTCTGCATTCGCTGGACCATCATCGCTTCCAGGGAAGCAGAGGACGAGAACCGCGGGAAGCTCGCCGCCGCACTGGATCGGGCCTCCGCGGCGGAGCAGGAGCTCCTCGAGTTCAGAAAGACCAGACGGCACGTCATCGGACCGAACAAGGCGCAGCTTGCTGACCGGCTGAGACCGTTTGCGGGGACCGAATTCGATACGGCAATGAGCCATTTCGAACGGGAGATTGGGGATATCCTGTGGGACATCGAAGAGGCGCTACACGTTGCCGGCTGGCGACAGATCGACTGTTCGCCCCTGCCCGGCGCGTCGGCCATACAGCGTACGAGCCGTCCGCTCCCGGGATCGGCGCTGGCTCAGAATGTCGAGATCGAGCTGCACCCTGGACATCAAGCCGCCCTAAAGCCGGTGGCCGAAGCATTGATCGAAGGTTTGAAATCGGTCGGAATTGATGCCGGCGAGGTGCCATACACGTCCGCGACCGGCAATCACCACGCCATGCTCGTGGGTCCCAAGAGGTAGTGCGGCTTCGTCCGGAACTCTTACGGCTCCGCGACGATGTCGATCGCATACGAGGTCGGCACCCGCCTTGTGCCGCTCTACGCGACCACGTCCCAAGCGGCAATCCAGATCGGAAAGTCAGTTTGCGGCGCAGTATTGGTCGAACCGTAAAGCCGTCGATCGCGGTCCGGGCGATCCTCGCCGGACCGAGGTGCGCGAATCCGCGCTCCTCTCATCGCATCGACCGCCTTGACCACGTCCAGGTCTCTGCAATCGGCCAACAACCGCTGCGACACATGGACGATTCGTCCGGATTGATGCCGATCAGATTCGCGTCATAGGCAGCATGGTGAATTTTGCTCAACGGAAGACCGTTCGGAATCCAGGGCTGTCCCCAATTCTCGTCGGCGTCCGGCATAATGTGGGACGCATCGAGAAGCTCGCGCACGGACAGCCCGGTGATCACGCATCGCGCGTCGTAGGCATCGAGCACCGCCTCCCTGAACTCGGCCTGATGAACCCGTTGCTTCACCTCGACAAGCCTGTAGCGGCGCTCAATCGGAGTCGCCGGTGGAGCAACGACCTTGGTCGTCGAAGCCGACGGAGCGAAAGTCAGATCGGCTTCGAGCCTCTTCGGATACCAATTCACCACGAAGGCTGGGTAGAGAGGCACGTAGACGGCCGGTGACACGGCGACGAAGTAGATGATCGGATACTGCTTCTCCACCGCATCCCTGAGCATCAGATTGTCAGAGGAGCCAGGATCATCGCCCCTAAAGCTGTAGCGGACGGTCGTATCGCCCGTGTACAAAGCATCACGACCGTCGTGCTGGTCTCGATACCAGATCCTTCGGCCTTTTCGGGGGATGACAGTTCTCACGGACAGAATGCCGGCCATCTCCTTCGGTTTGAAGATGCCTTTCGCACGGCTCGCAAACCGAAGGCGATGGTCAAACCCGGGCGCCGGAAATCCGGGCTCTATCGCGCTCCATGGAAGCACCGTCCCCCCGGTCAACAGCCGATTGAGCGCAGCGAAGGCCGACATCCTGATAAGTTCGTCGTCCACGCCTCACAAGCCCGCCGCAATCGTCCGATCGGGGCAGCGTACCAGGCCGGATGCCGACTTCAAGGTTGGAAAGTCCGTCAACGTTCGTGAAGCGTCGCGCGTCATTGTGGGCTTCGCGCTCGGACGCTCGTTGAATGCATCAGCCATACCGACCCAAGCGTCGATGCGTTCGACGAACCACGGGATTCCGGCGTGGGCGCCGCTAAGGCGTCGGTACGCGGCGGCCGTTGGAGACCGCATTGCCGAAGTCCTGGGCCGCATGCGAACTTATTGCCAAGTTCGGGCTTCCCGCGGCAAAGGTGGGTCCGAAAGTGAGAAGGAGGTCATGCGTCCGAACCCGGCCTGCCCCGACCAGCGGCAATCCACCGTTACCCGTGGTGACGCGCACTAGCTTCCAGGCCGGCGTGACGCTCCCGCTCGAAGTGACGATGAACTTCACGTGTAGGGATAGAAAGTCCTGCTTGAAGAACGGGTCGCCCTTCTTCCCCTCGGATGAGGGTAGGAAATATCGGCTCCTCAGCGAGTCTTGCAACCACTGCGTTATTCCCAACTCGCTCAGCAGCAGAGAGCTGCCTGTGGGATGAGTACTCGCGCACGGGCTGCTCCCGGCCCCTTTTAGCTTGTCTAGATTCCAATAGCTGCCGAACTTGCTTTCCTTGGTAGCTTGCGACGACAACACGGCGCCGGCGCCGATCGAAAACGTCGGCGAATCGATGTAGGTTGCCCCCGGATTCAACGAACCGGACTCGTCCACTTGAAGATCGAGTGTGGTCTGGACTGCCCACCCCGTCGGCAGGACGCCGGCTTCGCGGCTGGTGATGACCGCTTCGACGATGTCGCAATAGATCTTGGTGTTGATGGCGTACTCGAATTGTCCGCCGGCGGAGAAAACCGCGTCGGGAGGCGCCGTCTCGAAATATTCCTGAAGAGGCGGAACGTACGTACCGCAGCCGACAAGCGCCGAAACCGTCGCGAGCGGAGCAAGTATGCGAGGGATCAGTTGAAGATGTCGAAGTACTCGGGGCATGAGAAATTGCAAACCTTTTTACCGTCTCTGATCGTCGCACTCGCTCTGCAGTGGGACGCTGGGCATTTGACTGGCTGAGCGGGATTCCCCATGGGATCAACTAGCACGTCGCAGCGGGCGATTTTCGCGGTCGGACACGCGCTGATCAATTCGGAGGTCCAGACAGCGGGGGCCGTCGAGAGATGAAGCCTCAACGCATCAGCCGCTACGCGGTCCGCATAATCGAAGAAAACCGTCTCCAGGAAGTTGGCAACGTCGCGTGGCAATTCCGGAAACGAATACAGATGCGGCTCATAGCCGGTCGCACGCGGACCGACCGTCTTCGCTATTAACTTGCCGTGCTTCAGGGTGTATTCGACGAGCTTGCCCGTTCCGTCGGGAAAAACGCCGGAATGAACTGGTGGTCAATCGGAACGGTCATCTCGCGGATCAGATACCACTTGCAGGCGATTTGAGAACACTGGATCCCGGCCTACGCTTCCAAGCGTCGCGCCGACCAAGGTGCGTCGCCCTTGATCGCCGTCGTTATGCTGACGATGTCGGCTGGAATGATCGCAGTTGTCCATCGCCCCGCCACGTCGGCAAAACGAGCGTAGAGCGACGAAACCGCGAAACCAATCACGGAGGCTAGGAGGCAGGCCGATGTCACTATAGACGCGTTTTTGTCGACCGGATCGGGCGGCTCCAATTTCGTCTGGACCAGCTACGCTACCGCTCACTGAACGTTTCCGCGGTCGATCGCGATTGCGTCAAGATCCACGACCTAAAGCCCGCTTTTTGCGGAGATTTGTACGGACGTTGTATAGGAAATCGCGTAAAGACAAGAAAGTCGTGCACAAAAATGCAAGAAGGCCTTGTCTCGCAGGGATAACTTGATTTGGAGCGGGCGAAGGGAATCGAACCCTCGTATGCAGCTTGGGAAGCTGCCGTTCTACCATTGAACTACGCCCGCGGATGCGCAGCTTGCGCCCGCTCTGATTAGCCGAGACGGCGCATCTCGCCAAGCGCTTTGGCGCAGCCCGCCCGCCCCTTCTTAAGTTTCCGGTAAGATTTTGGGTGCGGCGGATTGTGGCGGTGTTATGGTCGCGGTCTGGGGAGAGCGTACGTTGCGTGGGGGCGTGTGTATGGTGGGGCATGGCTACGCGATATTCGACACGACCATAGGGCGCTGCGGCATCATCTGGAGCAGCACCGGGGTCGTCGCCGTGCAGCTGCCGGAGGCGCGGGAGATCGACACCCGCCGCCGGATTTTCCAGATCCATCCCGAGGCACGCGAGCAGCGGCCTTCCGCGAACGCCGAGTTCGCGATCGAGGGCATCGTGAGCTTGCTGCAGGGCAGCGATGCTGATTTTTCCGAGGTCAGCCTGGACGCGAGCGGGGTGCCCGGCTTCAACCGGCGGGTCTACGAGGCGGCCTGCGCCATCCCGCGCGGGGAGACGCGCACCTATCACGAGATCGCCAAGGCGCTAAGCGCCTCCGGCGCGGCGCATTCGGTGGCCCAGGCGATCGCGAAAAATCCCTACATGCTGATCGTGCCCTGTCACCGGGTGCTGGAGGCCGGCAATTACACCGACCGGCTCTCGCCCTATGGCGGCGTAATCTCCAAGCGGCGGCTGCTGTCGCTGGAGGGCCGATCGCCAGCAAGACGCTGTTCGACGTCCTGCTGCCCGTTGCCCCACCGAGACCCTCCACCTAGATAGGCGGGATGGATGCAACAACGCTGCTGACCACCCCCTCGATGACCGTCTCCGAGTTTCGCTGCGACGCGGGACCGGACGACAGCCCGTTTGCGGAGTGCCGCACCGGCCATTCCATCGCCTATGTCCGCGCCGGCAGCTTTGGCTGTCATTGCCGCGCCGGCTTCTTCGAGCTGGTGGCGGGCTCGATGCTGGTCGGCGCGCCAGGCGAGGAATACACCTGCACACATGAGCACGTCGCCGGCGACGTCTGCCTGTCCTTTTTCCTCAGCGAGTATCTGGTCGACGCGCTCGGCGGCCGGCGCGACGTCTGGCAGGTTGGCGCGACGCCACCGCTGCCCGAGCTGATGGTGCTGGGCGAGCTCGCCCAGACGGCGGCAGATGGCAACAGCGACCTCGGTCTCGACGAGGTCGGGCAGATCGTCGCCGGTCGTTTCGTCGATGTCGTGTCGGGCAAGGCGCGCAAGCCGACGACACCGACGGCGCGTGATCGCCGCCGCGCCGTGGAAGCCGCGCTCTGGATCGACGCCAACTCGCATGCCGAGGTCGACCTCGAACAGGCGGCGCGGCAAGCAGGCCTCAGCCCCTTCCACTTCCTGCGGCTGTTCTCCGCCGTGCTCGGCGTCACTCCGCATCAATATTTGGTGCGCTCGCGGCTGCGGCATGCGGCGCGGCTGCTGACTGACGACGACATCGCAGTCACCGACATCGCCTATGACGTCGGCTTCGGCGATCTCTCTAACTTCGTCCGCACCTTTCACCGCGCCGCCGGCGTCTCGCCGACCAAGTTCCGCCAGGCCTCGAAGGGAGAGCGCAAGATTCTCCAAGAGCAGCTTGCCCTCAACTGACTAGGTTCGTCTCCGGCGCGCGCCGATTGCGGCGCGCTTTGGCAATGGAGACGACCATGTACGATCATATCGGATTGCGCGTTGCCGACCTCGACGCCGCCACGCGCTTCTACATCGCGGTGCTGGCGCCGCTCGGTTATGTCCTGTGCTCGAGTGGCGATGGTTATGCCGGCTTCGGGCCGAGGGGCGAGCCGGCGCTGTGGCTGCACCTGAACAAGGGGCGCAAAGCCGATGGCGTGCACATCGCGTTTCGCGCGGGGGATCATGACGCGGTCAAGGCATTCCACAGCGAGGGCTTGAAGAGCGGTGGCCGCGACAATGGCGGCGCCGGCCCGCGCAAGGATTACAGCCCGACTTACTACGCGTCGTTTTTGATCGATCCCGATGGCAACAATGTTGAGGCGGTCTGTGTGTGAACGCGGCAGCCCTCACCACACACACACACGCTGTCATGCCCCGGCTTGACCGGGGCATCCAGTACGCCGCAGCTTCTCGATTCTATCACAGCGGCCTCTGGGATACTGGATCCCCC
>NZ_JADPJF010000151.1:42017-47235 GCF_023073295.1 Bradyrhizobium sp. 23
TGAGATGACGGCGCTATCGCTAGCCTCTCTACATCAAAGGACTCAACCATGGCCTCCATCCACAACGACATTCCCCTCAACGCCCCAGCGCGCGACGTCTGGGACGCGGTGCGCGATTTCGGCGCGCTGCATCGGCGGTTGGCGCCGGGCTTCGTCACGGCCTGCACGCTCGACGGCGACACGCGCATCGTCACCTTCGCCAACGGATCGGTGGCGCGCGAGGTGCTGGTCGATTGCGACGATGCGCGGCAGCGGCTGGTCTACGCGATCAACAACGAGCGGCTGAAGCATTACAGCGCCTCGGTGCAGGTGATCGCCGAGGGCGAGGCGAGATGCCGCCTGGTCTGGATCATCGACATGCTGCCGAACGAGCTCGCGCCCTATGTGCAGGGACAGACCAAGGACGCCGTCGCCGCCATACACCGCGCGTTTCCGGCCGCAGCTGCGTGATCTTTCTCACAGAGCCCAGCCCTCGTCCGCAATAGCGATGGCGCCGTGCGTCCGGTTTGCTCCGCTCTCCCGGCGGCGCCACGCACGCGAGGAGCAGGCCATGAGAGGTGCGGACAAGGTGATCTGCCAGGCGGCCGCCGTGCTGCTGATGTTTTCGATTTCGAGCGCGCCGGCAAAGGCGCAGTTCTTCGGCGGCGGCGGTGCCGGCGGCGAGGACATAATGACCCAGATGGCGCCGATGCTCGAGATGATGAAGGCCAAGATGGGCAAGCGCCGCTTCGGCATGATGATGCAGACCATGGGCCCGATGATGAGCCGCATGATGGAGAATGGCGGTGGTGGTCTTGGCATGATGGGCGGCGGTGGCATTGGCGGCCTCGGCGCTGGCAACCTCGGCGGCGGTTTCGGCGCGCCCAATTACGGCGGCTACGCGCCGATGGGTGGAGGCGGCACCATGCCGGCCGGAATGGGCGGCATCGGCGGCGGCGATATCATGGGCATGCTCGGCGGCGCCGGTGGCGGCGACATGATGGCGATGATTCCGCAACTGATGCGGTTCGCCAATGTCGCCGGTGGTGGCGGCCATCGCCGCCACAGGCACCGCTAGTCCGCGGCGGCCGACAGAGCCGGCCTGATCGCAGGTTTGGTTTGGCGCGGTCCCCAGCGTGTCAGCACCACGCTGGAGCACGAGAGCAGGCCGAGCACGACCATCGAGCTCGCCGCCAGCCAGAAGAAGCTTTGCGCGGTGGCATCATGCGTCGACAGCCACCAGCCGACAGCCGAGATGTAGATCAGCCGCGCGGTCTGCGCCAGCACCGGGCCGATCACCTTCGCAGCGCCCTGCGACGAGAAATACATCGTCGAGGCGAGGCCGATGAAGGCGTAGAACGGCGCCACCGTCGACAAATATTGGTGGCTGGTGGCGCGCACGGTCGCGCTGTCCGTGAAGATGTTGACCCAGAGATCGGGGAAGGCCGCGACCAGGCACGCCGGTGCACCGACGGCGACGAAGGCGCTCGCCGCTGCGATCCAGGCGATGCGCCGGGCGCGGGCGATGCGGCCGGCGCCGACCGCCATGCCGATCATCGGCACCGAGGCGATGCCGAACGAGAACGCGATCGAGGTCAGCAGGAATTCCAGCCGCGCACCGATGCCGTAGCCGGCCAGGATCGCGGTGCCGAATTTCGCAAGCATGTGAGTGAAGATCGAGATCGTCAGCACCGATTGCAGCGGCGAGAAGCAGGCGATGGCGCCCACTTTGAGGATGTCGAAAAACATCGCCCATTGGATGCGAAGTCCGCGCAGCTTCGGCGTCACGCGGGCGCGGCCGGAGAACAGGTACCAGCCCATCACGCCGATATTCATGCAATAGGCAATCAGCGCGCCGGCGGCGACGCCGCGCATGCCGAATTGCGGCACCGGACCGAGGCCGAGGCCAAGCGTGCCACCGAGCACGATCTGCCAGGCCGCGGAATTGAGGATCAACAGCGACGGCAGCTTCATGTTGCCGGTGCCGCGCAGGACGCCGGCCATGGTGTTGAGCAGCCAGGGCAGCACGGCGCCGCCGAAAAACACCTGGGTGTAGGCGATCGCATGCGTCAGCACGTCGCCGCGGCCGCCGAGCATCTCAAGCACCTTGGGCCCGAAGATCAGCATGCCCAGCATGAAGACGAGGCCGAAGCTGATGCCGATCAGCAGCGCGTGCGCGGCGAGCGTCCCGGCACGCTCGCGATCGCCCGCGCCGAGCGCGCGCGCGATGGCGGAGGCCACCGCGCCGCCCATCGCACCGCCTGACATGGTCATGGTCAGGATCACTGTCGGAAACACCAGCGCCATCGCGGCCAGCGCTTCCACGCCGAGCCGTCCGATATAGGAGGTCTCCGCAATTACCGTGCAAGTGCCGGCTGAGAGCGCGACCACGTTGGGCCAGGCCAGTCCGAGCAGCGTGCGCAGGATCGGCCCGTCCATCAGCGCGCTCCTCACGGGGCGCGGAGGCGGCGGCAGCGGACGCTCTTGTTCATCGACCGGGATTTCGGCGATGTCTGACATGTCCTCTCCGGGCAAAGCGCCATTTCCGGCGCAGCAATGCTTGGGTGTGCCAATGAATTGGTTCGCGCAGGGCGCAACAAGAGGCTTGTTAGCACGACGCGCAGCGATTCCTCCTGCGCTAGGTGCAGGCGTGCCCTGCGGCAGCGCGGTGACGCCGTCGTCTACCCAATCGTCCAGAGCAATGGCGGACGACCGCTCGGTGTCGGGGACAGGTGCACGCCGATGTGCCGGCCGCACCCGGCCGCAAGCCCCTCGAACAACCCCGCCAGCACCTTGGCGCAAGCGGAGTGGTTATCGGCGACGTCTTCCATCAACCTCCAGCTCTGCTGACGGATTTCGAACGTGCCCTCGGATTGCGTCGTCTCAGCCGCATCGTCCTGCGCGACAAACAGCGCGTTGAGGAACGTCGCGAATTCGCTCGCACCGCCGCGGCCCATCGACAGCGCCGCAGCGACCTCATCGAAATATTGCATCCCGATCAGCTTGCCCGTGAGGTGCAGGAGATAGCCCGCATCCTCCGGACCGAACAGCTGCACCATCACGGGCGCGGCGGTGCGCACATATTCCATCGCATAGTTGCGATAGGCTTTTTCCAGTCTCGGCCTTGGCCAGCTTGCGACCGGCAACGCCGGAGCCGCGGCTGCATCGAACAGCGGGGCTTCGAGGTGCCGCGCGAACACGAGGCGCTGGTCGAGCTCGAGGGGCTGGTCATATTGATAATAGTAGCCTTCGAGCCCGTCCTGGCCGTCGACGCTCTGCTTGGTGCAGACGAACCCCAATCTGGTATCGCCGAGCGCCACGCCGTTGTTGGCGTGCCAGCCGCGCAGCATCGCGCGCGAGACTTCGCCCGGCACGCCGCAGATGGCAGTGCCTTTCCAGATCCAGCGCGGCGGCGGATAGCGGATCCAGGCTTTGCGGTCGCTCTCATACATGTATTCGACGTGCACGCCGCCGATCCAGTTCGAGAGATAGTGATATTGCGCGGCTGCCACGGCGGGCGGCAGATGGCTCAGCCCGAGCTTCTCCAGCCCCGGCAGGAAGCGCTCCTGCTGCTGGCGGCGGAACACGCGAAAGACGAACTCCGCAGCATCTGCCGTGCCGCGACGCGTGACCACGGTGAGGATCAGACCGGTGAAGTAGGCGTGATAGAGATCGGCAACCGCGCGCCAGCGTTTCCATTGAGCTTCCTGCGCGGGGTCTGGTGCGGTCATGTTCGCTCCCGATCGTTGTTCTGATCGAGTGTGTCAATGCATCCGGTGACGGACAAGTTGAGCCGCACGCAGGGAGCCCTGCACGCCGGCGCGCCAATTCCGCATCACGAATTTTGCGCAGGCTTAGCTTGCGAAGCTTTGGCGGCACGCTCGCGCTCGACGCGCTCGGTGACGTCGCGTGCCATCGCCACCGATCCTTGCACCACTCCAGCGGCGTCCCGCACCAGCGCAAAGGTCATCTCGATGTAGAGCTTGCGTCCGTCCTTGTGCAGCGCGCGGGTCAGTGTCGGCTTGCCCGCAAGCTTCATCGCGCCGCTGGCAAGCGCGGCCTCAAAACCTTTCCAGTGCGCGGCGCGCAGATGTTCGGGAATGATCAGGTCGAGATTCTGGCCCAGCGCTTCGTCCGCCGAGAAGCCGAACAGTGCGGACGATGCGCGGTTCCAGCGCATGATCGTGCCGGAGCGATCCGAATAGATCAGCGCGTCGGCGACGTCGTCGAGGATTCTTGCGTCGAGTTCGGATTGATCTGTCATTTCGCCACCTCGGACGTAGCCCGGATTCACTTCCCATCTTGACACAGATTCGGTGTCATCGCCCGACTTGATCGGGCGATCCAGTATTCCAGAGGCGGATGTGATCGAACCAATAGGCTACGGCGTACTGGATGCCCCGGTCAAGCCGAGGCATGACAGCGGAAGGTGAGGCTATCCCTACACCCGGAAATGCTTGCTCAGCTTCAGGCCCTGCGCCTGGTAGTTCGAGCCGATGCGCTGGCCGTACATCGCGTCGGGGCGGGCCAGCATCTTCTCGTAGACGAGGCGGCCGACGATCTGGCCGTGCTCGAGGATGAACGGCACCTCGCGCGAGCGCACTTCGAGCACGGCGCGCGAGCCTAGCCCGCCGGCGCCGGCATAGCCGAAGCCGGGATCGAAGAATCCGGCATAATGCACGCGGAACTCGCCGACCAGCGGATCGAACGGCACCATCTCCGCGGCGTAATCGGGCGGCACCTGCACCGCCTCTTTCGACGCGAGGATATAGAACTCGCCGGGATCGAGGATCAGGCTGCCGTCGGGACGGGCCGAGATCGGCTCCCAGAAGTCCTCGACGGAATAGCCGGCGCGGCGATCGACGTCGATGACGCCGGTGTGGCGCTTGGCGCGGTAGCCGACGAAGCCGCCGCTCTTCTCGCCGGAGAGATCAACAGAGACGGCGACGCCGCCGGTGAGGTCGGCATCGTCGATATCGACGAGACGCTCGGTCGCGTGCAGCGCCTCGAGGTCGTCGATGTTGAGGATGGCATCGCCGGTGCGGAAGCGCACCTGGCTCAGGCGCGAGCCCTCGCTGACCAGCACCGGAAACGTCTTCGGGCTGATCTCGGCATAGAGCGGGCCGTGATAGCCGGCACCGATCATGTCGAAGCGGCGGGTGCCGTCGGCGATCACGCGGGTGAAGACGTCGAGCCGGCCGGTCGAGCTCTTCGGGTTGGCGGCCGCGACGATTTCCGG